>JAAELL010000515.1 GCA_024226735.1 bacterium
CCCCCTCGGCCCCCTCGGCCCCCTCGGCCCCCTCGGCCTCCTCGCGCACGACGTCGAGCGCGTCGCGAAGCGTCGGCCCCGGGACGTACTCCATCGCGATGTACATCTGCCCCTGCGCCTCGTCCATCTCGAAGATCTGTACGACGCGCGGATGGCGTAGATGGGCGAGCGAGCGCCCCTCGGAGTCGACCCACGCGCGGTCACCCGTCCCCGGCGAGACGCCTGGGGCGAGGCTCTTGAGCGCGACGAGGCGATCCAGGTGCGGGTCGCGCGCGAGATAGACGAACGAGAAGCCTCCACGCCCCAGCAGCCGAACGATCTCGAACCTCCCGACGCGTTCGGGCAGGGCGAGATCCGGTTCCGGCTCATCGGTGAGCAGCTCCGAGAGATCCTCGAGATCGTCGATGTGCCGCAGGCACTCGAGCAGCTCCTCGCGCCGCTCTCCGGCGCGTGCTGCGAACTGCTCGCGATCGACCTCGCCGTTCGATTGGGCTTCGAGGTATTCCTCGATCAGCAGCGTCAGCCGGTCGGCACGCTCGGCGCTCATTCGACGCCCCCCCGCTTGGTCTCGTCGCCGCCGGGGTCGGACACGTCGCCGTCGGGGTCGGACACGTCGCCGTCGGGGTTGGCCGCGTGCCGAGCCGCCTGGCTCATGCCGTGCCGAAGCACGACGATCGCCCCCGCGACCCGCCGGCGCGCCGTGCTCTCGGAGAATCCACTGCGCGCTGCGATCTCCGCGAACGAGAGGCCGTCGAAAAAGTGCGCCGCGAGAAGACTGAGGTCTTCCTCGGGAAGCTCGGCCAGTCCATTCGTTAGTGCCGCGTGCTCCTCGGCCCGCTCGAGCGTCACCTCGGGCAGTGGCAGGTGCGACGACTTGCCCATCTTCTCGACGCGCTTCTCGAGCGCGACGTTGCGACGCGCCGCGGCGTGTCGCCGGCGGCGCGAGCGCAACCGGTCGAACAGAATAGAGACGAGCCAGCCCTGGAAGCTGCCCTTGCCGCGGTCGTGGTAGGAGTCGAGCTCCTTGTACGCCGAGAGCATCGTCGATTGCACGACGTCATCCGTGTCGAAGCGCGCCCGGTACGGACTGGCGATCTTGCCGCGCATGAGGAGCGCGAGCGTCCGCCGGTAGCGTTCGTCAATGCGCTGCCACGCCTCCGCGTCGCCATCCTTGGCGGCGCGGATCATGTGCTGCGTCGGTTCTCGGTCGTTGCTTCCGTCGCCGTTCAAGACTGTCGCGCGAGCGTTGGTCTGTGATCTGGAGCCGGGCGCGACGACGCGCGCCCCATCGACTTCACGTCAGATCGACGGTCTCCCTGATGACCACAACATACTGCATCGCGCTGAGGTCTCCATCCGCGACAACGGTGTAGCTTCTCTCTTCGATGCACTCCGTGACGATTCGCCCATCCGCGAGCACGCGGTAGATGTATTCGACCTGGTAGTCCTGGTTCTCGACGGCGTGGTCGGTGTCGAGCAACGTGACGAGGGCGGCGTAGGCCAGGGTCTCCGGCGTCCAGCTGACGGGAAGGAACCCGTCGACGATGTCCCGAAGATCGGCCAGCCACGTGTCGTTGAGCATGTCCACATCGCCCTGGTGCGGCACGACCCGCGCGATCTCGACGTGGCAGTTGCGAGCCGGCCCAATAGAGACGGGCGTCTGGGAGCTGCGAACCAGGCCGGTGAGGACCGAGACCACGACGGCGGCTTGGAGGGCGGCCGAGGGACGGAGGAGGGCGGAGCGTCGGGCGCGGCGGAGGAGGGTCATGGCGGTGTTCCGGGAAGGGAAGTAGGCGCGACATGCGCCTTCACACCAACAACTGACCGGCCTGGGGAACCTATTGGTTTCTGGGCGATTGAGCCCGGATCGCAGCCTTTTCAGGCTCCTGAATTTTTTTCTGACAGGTTCCCGAGGACCCGGAGTTTCTACGGCGGGCAATGCCACCCAGAGCCATGAAGCAGTCCTCCCCCCCGTCTCAACAGCCCTTCTGGCAGTCGTACGCTGCTAGGCGAGTCGAGCAGCTCACCGCGGACGAGAATCTGCGGACAATGGTCTACGAGGCCGCCATGGGGGTCATGCCGGAGCCAACTGGGCAGGGCCGGCCCACGGTAACCGCTCCACGCTTCGCCGACCCCCCGTGGGCCGCCTCGTGGACGTGCGCCAAGGTCGACCTGTTCCTCAAGGAGGTGTTCGAGGCCGAATGGTGCCGCAAGTGGCTGCGCTACCTGGAAACGGATGCCGCCTGGGTACGTCGCGAGCGGATCTCGCAGAGTGACCTCGGCGACCTGATATCGGAGACGCTCCAAGCGCACCTGACCCGACCCGACTACATGGAGAAGTCCGCGAGGGAAACGGAGCGTCTGCTCCGCGTGGTCTTCTCCAGCAAGTCCTGCGACAGCTATAGGCGAGCGAGCCGCGAGCGTCCCTTGACCGAGTCGGAAGCCGCGGAGCTCCGATCGCCAGCGGTCGTGGAGCAGCTGGTTCGCCAGGAGGAGCGCAACTTGAATGACGAGCGCTGGAGGGAGCTGGTGGACATGATCTGGGGCGCTGCCGACCGGATCCGCTCCCGCAAGCAACGGGAAGCCCTCGACGCCTACCTCGGATGGAATCGTACGTATGCGCGGACAGCGCTGGCACTCGGCCGGACCGAAGCGGCAGTCACACAACAGGTCCATTCGGCGGTCCGAGCGATCCTCGCGAACCTGCCGCGCGCCTTGCGGCGCATGCTGCCGGAGGCGCGCACGATGCAGCTCACGGTGCGAACCGGATCGGGCAGCCGGATGCGCGCTCTGCTGCACCTGATCGAGCTGCTCTCCAAGCGCGCGCGCAGCGAGCTCAAGCTGGTGATCGAGGAAGAAGTCCAGGAGCGCATCGCCGCGCGCCCCGCGCACGAGCGCGAGGCGATCACGGCCTGGATCGGGCTCGGCTGCGACCGCCATGAGCTGCCAGACCCCATCCATGCGGCCGCCGACGCCGGCCTCGAGTCGATTGTCGCCGAGCTACGCACGACGCAGCCCGAGTGGATCTCCCTCGCCTCCGGCGCGTTCAAGCGTGACCGCCGCCGCGCACAGGCGCGTGTGGCCACGCGGCCCAAGATCGGGCCAGGAGCCCACACGCCGCTGTTCCACTGGGTCCTGGGCCAGCTCCTTCCACGATTGATCGGAGGTTGAGACGTGACGTCGAAGACTGCTCCTGCCCCCACCGACGAGACGGATCTGAGCACCTGGATCGAGCGCGCCCGCCGGGGCCAACGAGTCGCCCTGGACCACCTCTGTCGTCACTTCGAGCCGGCGGTCCGTGCCCAAGTCGGCCGCAACATGGGCCCCCGCGCGCGCCGCTGGGACGACAGCGCGAGCCTCACGAATCTCGTGCTGGCCGAGGTGCTGCGCGGCCTCGAGCGACCGGGCGACCGGCGCGACCCGATCGACGAACGCGAGCTCCGGCGACGCCTGCGCTACACGGCCAACTCACGGGTCATCGACCACGTCCGTGCGCACCGCTTCGAGCTCGGGGAATCAGCCTCACTCCTGCCCGTGCTCGACGTCCGCGCAGCCGACCCGACCGACCGCGTCGTCGCGCGGCGCGATCTCAAGCATCGCCTCGCGCGGTCGATCGCCGCTCTGCCGCCCCTCTACGTCGAGATCTTCCGCCTGCGCCACCAGGACGACCTCAGCGAGGCCGAAATCGCGATCGAGCTCGGCCTGCGAAAGGACACCGTGCGCAAGCGGTTGGCGCGCGGGTACCGATTGCTCAGTCAGAGACTGGCGACCATCTGCTGAGCGGAGGCCTCGTCGAGGAGCGGGTGGATCGAGATCGACCTGGGCCGAGAGAGAGAGCGCCCGAGAGAGAGAGAGTTGGGGCGGCACCGATGATCGGTGCCGCCCCGGGCAGCAGCTCCGCGCAGGTGCAAACTGGATTCTCTCCCCAGGTTCCCCTCGGCGGATCTGAGCCTGCAGGCTTCCCATTTCTGGGCCGCCCTTGAAGAGCGAGACCGGGGACGCCCCGCGGACAACCAATTGGCATTTCCTGGGGACTGGCTAGTGGGGTGTACCCCGGGTCCCATGCCCCCATCCTCCCCCGCCAACGCCCGCCTCCTCCTCCGCTGGGAACCGTCCGCGCGGCTGGCGGGCGTCCTGATCGGCTCGGCCATCGGCGCGTGCATCCTCTTCGCCTGGGTCCGCCCGCGTCGCTGCACACGGCGCTCACCGTGGTGCTGCATCCGCTCGTTCTGCCGTCGCTGGCGTGCGGGCTCTACCAGCGGACCAACACTCTTGGCCCGCGCGGCAAGAGGTCAGAATGGACCGAATCCTCTCCCGACCCGCCCAGGGCATCGCGCTGGCCCTTGCGCTGGCGGCGTCCAGCGTCGCCCAATCGTCCCTGACCGTCGAGCCGATCGTCACGGGCTTCGGCGGCCCGACGTTCGTGACCGCCCCCGATGGGGACGCCGAGCGCCTCTTCATCACCGAGCTGAACACCGGCCTCGTGCGAATCGTGCAGGACGGCGTGCTCCTGCCCACGCCCTTCCTCGACGTGTCCGCGGCGTCGTCGCTGCCGCTGCAGCAGCTGTACAGCATGGCGTTCCACCCCGACTACGATCAGAACGGGCTGTTCTTCGTCTACTACGTCGGCTCGAACGGTGGGTCGATGCTCGAGCGCTTCCAGGTCTCGGCGGTCGATCCCAACATCGCGGACCCGAGCTCGGGGCTGCTCTTGATCTCGACCTCATTTCCGGTCGCGGGTCACGCCGGACACGGTGCCGTCTTCGGACCGGACGGTCTGCTCTACGTCGCGATCGGCAACGGCAACAACATGGGGACGCCGAGCTGCATTTCGCAGGATCCGTCTTCGATGCTCGGCAAGATCCTGCGCATCGACGTCGACTCCGGAGCTCCCTACGCCATCCCCCCCGACAACCCGTTCCTCGGGGTGCCGGGTTACCTACCTGAGATCTGGGCCATCGGGCTGCGCAACCCGTGGCGCATGAGCTTCGACCGGCTGACGGGCGACCTGTACATCGGCGACGTCGGACAGAGCCAGCGCGAGGAGATCAACTTCGAGCCGGCCGGCTTCGCGGGCGGACGCAACTACGGCTGGGCAGCGCAAGAGGGTTCCCTGCCGATCGCGGGCGGCTGCCCGCCCGGCACGCCCCCGCACGGCGATCCCGCGTACACGCGACCGATCTACGAGTACGACCACGGCATGGGCTGCTCGGTGACGGGCGGCTACGTCTACCGCGGCGCGGACATCCCGAGTCTGTACGGGACGTACTTCTTCGGCGACTTCTGTGCCAACGAGATACAGGGCATCTGGTCGTTCCGCTACTCGGGCTGTGCAGTGACCAACTTCGTCAATCGCGCACCCCAGCTCCAGCCCGAGACGGGAGGTCCGATCGACCAGCTCGCCACGTTCGGTGAGGATGGCGTCGGGGAGCTCTACGTCGCCGACCTGGGAGGAAGCGTCTACAAGATCGTGCGCGAGTGCGGCTTCGAGACCTACTGCGAGACGACGCCCAACTCGACGGGCCTGAGCGCTCGTGCCATCGCGAGCGGGAGCGCCCGGATCGCGTCCAACGAGCTGATCCTCACCGCATCGAACCTGCCGGCGAACCAGTTCGGACACTTCTTCATGTCGTCGACACGCGACTTCGTCCCGCTCTTCGGGGGCAGCCAGGGCAACCTGTGCGTCGCGCCGCCGATCTACCGCTTCGCCGACGACATCTGGAACTCCGGGCCGAGCGGAAGTGCGACGTTCTATCCGGACCTGGTCGACCTGCCCCCGGGGGTGATGGTGCGCGCGGGCGACACCTGGTACTTCCAGGCGTGGTTCCGCGACCGCAACCCGACGCGGACCTCGAATACGACGAACGGTGCCAGCGTCCGCTTCTGCCCCTGAGCGCTCCGGCCCCGCGGGATGGAGTCTCTGCTGTAGGCTGACGGCGTGCAGCACGCCATCGCCCTCTCGTTCGCGCTCGCCGCGGCGAGCGCGGCGTCGGCGTAGTGCCTGATCGCCGAGTTCCCGACCACCGCGAGCAACCCGCCGTTCGTCTTCACCGACATCGCGATCGACGGGACGTACCTGCTGATCGGCGACCCGCGCGGAGACTACAACTTCGCCGGCAGCGTGCTCGTCTACGACATCCAGTCGGCGTCGATGGTGAACCTCCTCGAGCAGCCGCCCGGCTACTGCGACCTGTACGGGGAGCGGATCGCGCTCCGCGACGGCAGCGCGATCGTGCTGGCCGGGACGAGCCGGCGTCAGTGCCGCTCGATCCGCCCCACCGTCTGCATCTCGCTCGCTGCCAGCGTCCCGACGGCGAACGGGAAGTTCTGGTTGGACGCCGCGGCGCCGAAGCGGCCGCTCTTGTCCAGGGCGATGAAGCAGACGTCGAGGTCGTAGCCCAGCGGATCGAGGCTCGCGATGCGGTGGATCACCTCCTCGCACGCCGCCTGCGGGTGCATACCTTGACCCATCAGCTCGACGATGCGCACGGTCGCGCAGTGGCGCATGACGTTCTCGCCGAGGCCGGTCGCGCCCGCGGCTCCCACCGCGTTGTCGACGTAGAGCCCCGACCCCAGGATCGGCGAATCACCGACTCGGCCCGGGAGCTTCCCGCCCGCTCCACTCGTGGAGCACCCGCCGAAGATGTCGCCGTTCGCGTCGAGCACGAGCAGCGCGATCGTGTCGTGTCCCTTTTCCAGCGGCGGCGCCGGGTCCGCCGCGCGCGCCGTCCAGGCACGCTTCTTCGCGTCGAGCTCGGCGACGTCGACCGACTCGAGCCCCTGCTCCAGCGCGAACCAGCGCGCCCCCTCGCCGACGAGCATCACGTGGGGCGTCTCCTCCATCACGCGCCGCGCCGCGGTGATCGCGTGCACGATGCCCTCCACACCGGCCACGCTGCCCGCCCCCTGGTCGGGCCCGTTCATGATGCACGCGTCGAGCTGCGCGTAGCCCGCGGCGTTCGGCCGGCCGGCGAGACCGACGGAGCCGTCCGAGCCGAGGCGCTCGATCAGGCGGATCCCTTGCTCGACACCGTCGAGGCCGGAGCCGCCCTCGCGCACGGTCTCGCGCGCCAGGTCCACGGCGTCCTTGCCGAAGGGCCACGTCGCGATGAAGAGTGGTCCGCACGTGGCCGTGTTCTTGGGTGCGCTGGTGCAGGAGCTGGTCACCGCAAACGCGAGGCCGACGAGAAGCAGACGGGAATGGGAGCTCATGGGCTCCGGATCATAGTGAATGGCCCCCTTTGAAGCTGTGCAGGTAGGCCCGGCTCGCGCCCGCCGTATCGATCGACGGACTCACCGAGGGCGAGGGTCTTGGTCCACATGGGTCGTTCCTTCGGGTTGGAAGTGGCTTGCTCAGTTCGGGAGCTTTCGTCCTACGCCACGTGAGTCGCTCGAGACCGTGATTCCTTACCCGCCTTTCCTGCCGCCGCAGGCAACATGTGGCGCATGAACCACAAGGAGAGCGCCGGCCTCTTGATGTATCGCGTGCGCGAGCAGGCGGTGCAGGTGCTGCTCGTCCACCCCGGCGGTCCGTACTTCGCGAAGAAGGACGCGGGCTACTGGAGCATTCCGAAGGGCTTGATCGAGGACGGCGAGGACGCGCTCGCCGCCGCCCAACGCGAATTCGTCGAGGAGACGTCGCTGCCCTCGAGGTCCGCTGAATACCTGCCGCTCGGCGATGCACGCCAGAAGGGCGGCAAGCGCGTTCAGGCCTGGGCGTTCGAGGGCGACTGCGACCCGGCGCTGATCGTCAGCAACACCTTCGAGCTCGAGTGGCCCCCGCGCTCCGGCCGCAAGCAGCTGTTCCCCGAGAACGACCGCACGGACTGGTTCGAGCTCCCGGCCGCGCTCGAGCGCATCAACGCGGCGCAGGCCGTCTTCCTCGAGAGGCTCGTGGAGCATCTACAATGATCGTCCGAACGGAGACTCCCGCCGATCACGAAGCGGTTCGCAACGTCCACGCGCTGGCGTTCGGCGGTCCGGGCGAAGCGGCGCTCGTCGACGCACTGCGAGCGGCAGGCAAAGGCCGGGTCTCGCTCGTCGCGGAGGTCGATGGCGAGATCGTGGGTCACTGCCTCTTCAGTCCCATGACCGTCGAGGGCGACGCGGTCGTGCTCGGCCTCGCCCCTGTCGGAGTCCTCCCCGCATGGCAGAGCCGCGGCGCGGGGAGCGCCCTGATCCGCAAGGGATTGGAGACGTGCCATGCCGACGCCGTCGTCGTCCTGGGTCACCCGAGCTACTACCCGCGGTTCGGCTTCGTTCCGGCGTCGCGGTTCGGCCTGATGTCAGAGTACGACGTGCCGGACGACCACTTCATGGCACTGGAGTTGCGCCCCGGCGCCCTGCACGACATGCGGGGCGTCGCTCGGTACGCGTCGGAGTTCGGCGACCTGTAGTTCCCGCAGGCCCGTGAATCCCCAGTTCGTTGATTGCTAGCGGACCCGCGAGATCTCCGCCTGCAGCTGCGCCGCCAGGTTCGCGTCGAGGGGCATCAAGCGCTGGAGCGTCCGCAACGCACCGGCGCGATCGCCGATCTCGACCTGCGCAACTCCGAAGGCGACCAGCGTCCCGGCATGGTTGGGCTGCAGGGCGAGGGCGGAGCGGTAGGCGTTCAGCGCCTCGGGGAGCCGCTTGCGCGCGTGCAGGATCTGGGCCTCGGCGCGGTGCGCTTGGAGGTACGCCGGCTCGATCGTGCGCGCCTTGCGGATCGCCTCGATCGCCTGGTCGACGCGACCCTGCTTGGAGAACACGGCGCCGCGGTTGAAGTGCGCCTTCACGTTCTTGGGGTTCAGCGACAGCGACTGGTCGAACGCGGCGATCGCCTCGACGAAGCGCTCGCCGCGCGCCAGGATCACGCCGACCAGGTACGGCGTCCGCGCGTCCTTCGGATCGAGTCCGCGCGCCCTCTGCAACGCTCGGATCGCGCGCGCATCCTCGCGCAGCTCCGAGAGCACGATGCCAATGCCCTGGTGCGCGAGCGCGAGCTCCGCGTCGAGCGCCACCGCGCGCTTGTAGGTCTCGAGCGCCGTCGGAAGCAGCCCGTCGCGCGTGAGGTCGGCGCCGAGCAGGACGAGCGACTGCGCGAGGCTGCGCGTCGCCTCGTCGCCGCCGCCCTCGGGATTGCGCGGGCCGAGACGCGCGAGGTAGTCCGCCGCCAGCGCCAGGTGCCCGCGGTCACGCAACCGATTCGCGAACGTCAAGAGGTCCGCCACGGGCGTGGGCCCGACCCAGCGGCCAGGGAACGGTACGACGGCGTCGCGGAGGGCCAACGCGTCGAGATCGATCAGGGCGGCGTCTCGAACCAGCGTCTCGACCTCGACCGGCCCGCGGTAGATCGCGACCAGCCGGCCGGTACCGGAGAGCAGGAAGCTCGTCGGCAGCGCGAGCTCGCGCAGTGGATCGAGGACCTCCTCCTCGGCGGTGCGCAGGACATCCAGGAGCTCGCTCGGCGCCCAACCGCTCGCCTCGCCCCAGCCGAGGTCCGCGAGGAACTTCAGTGCGGCGGGGCGCTCCGCCTCCTCGTCGACGCTCAATGCCAACACGTCCACGCCCGCGGCGTCGAGCTCGGCGGCGTGCTCGTGGAACGCGTCCAGCTCCTTGCGGCAGTTGGCGCACCAGCTCGCCCACAGGTTGACGAGCACGGCCCGCCCCGGCTCGAATGCGATCGGGACCAGCGACGCGGTCGTGTCCGCCTGCGCGTACAGCATGCGCGGCATCGGCAGCGGCGCCGCGAGCGCGACGCGGCCACGCCCGCTCGCGCGCGGCGCGTCCGGTGTGCTCGAGGCGAGTGCGACCGCCCGCGCGGGGAGCGCCTGCGCAGCTCCGCTGCCCTGCCCGAGCACCTGGCGCCGGTCGATCTGCACCCCCTCGAAGACCTCCTCGCCCGCGCCCGGCCAACGCACGATCACGCGCTCGATCGCCTCGGCCGCGCCGAGACCGAAGTGCATCGTTTTGCTCGACTGCGAGAGGAAGCCCTCGCCCGCGTGCAGGGTCTTGACGTAGCGAAGCTCCCCAGCGGCGTCCCTTGGCACGACCTCGACCCGCGCTCCGATCGCGTCGCGGTTGCCGCCCGAGCCGACGAGGTCGAGCTGGACCCAGTGGTTGCCGTCAGCGCGTCGATTGCGGAACAGGTGCACCCGCGGCGCGTTGCGGTTCGAGGTCCAGAAATCGATGCCGCCGTCCTGGTCCCAGTCGACGCGCGCCAGCGCGCGGCCGTCGGCCTGCAGATCGATGCCGGCGACCGCCGAGACGTCGGCGAACCGCGCTCCGCCCGTATTGAGGAAGGCGCTGTGGCGCTCGCGCCCACTCCAGGACTTGCCCTGGCGGATCATGCGGTGGACCGCGATCCAGCCGTCACGGTAGCTCTTGTTCTCGATTCCAGCTTCCGGAGAGTGCGACACGACCTGCCGCCAGAAGAAGCTTCACAAGTCGCCGGTGTCCTCGTTCGTGATGAAGCCGTTGACGGCGTACAGGTCCTCGAGACCGTCGTTGTTCAGGTCCGAGAAGATCGAGCCCCACGCCCAACGCGCCATCGTGACGCCGGCGTCGACGCTCGTATCGACGAACGTCCCGTCGCCCTGGTTGACGAAGAGCGAGTTGCCGCGCGCGTGCCGCTGGAAGCTCGCGAGGTCAGCGTCGTCGCCCTCGCGGAAGTTGCGCTGGAAGGCGATGCGGTTGCCCGCCGGCGAGAACATGTTGCTGACGTACAGGTCGGAGCGCCCGTCGGCGTTCGCGTCCCCCCAGCACACCGACATGCCCGCCGAGATGTCTTCGGCCCCCGCCTCGGCCGCGGCGTCGTGGAAGGTGCCGCGCGTGTTCTTGTAGAGATTGTTGCGCCCGTAGTCGTTCGCGACGTACAGATCCAGGTCGCCGTCGTCGTCGTAGTCGACCCAGGATGCGGCGAAGCTGAAGCGCTCGTTGTTGTCGTCGAGCCCGATCGCCTGCGTCGCGTCCGCGAACTTCCAGGATCCCTCGTTGCGCAAGAGGACGTTGTCGAGGCCGTTGTTGGCATCGTGGTACGGCAGGGGCAGGTCCGTGCCGTGAGCGTTGTACCGGCACAGGTACAGGTCGAGGTCCCCGTCCTGATCGAAGTCGGCCGACGCCATCGAGTAGACGTTCGCGAGCGGAGCCTCCGCGCGTCGCTCGAAGCGTCCCTCGCCAACGTTCTCGTGGATCGTCACGGGATAGGTCGAAACGACGCAGTCCTGGTCCCCGTCGTCGTCGAGATCGACGAACAGCACGCTGCGCGACCGGTCGAGGTAGTCGAGACCTGCTTCGGCGGCGACGTCGCGCGCCGTGCCGTCCTCCTGCTGGACGTACAGCCGGTTCGGCAGGCCGCCCTCCATGCAGACGTAGAGGTCATCGCGTCGGTCGCCGTTCACGTCCCCCACCGCGAGACCGAAGTTTCCGCGGAACGCCATACCGAGCTCCTTGTCGAGCTCGGTCGCCGAGTCGCGCTGGCTGCGCAGGAGCTGTGCCGCGTAGCTCTCATCGCCCGCGAGCACCGCCTCGGTGCAGTCCTCGAACAGCGGTTCGCCCGTCTCCGACTTCGCGATCACGCTCTCGTGCAGGGTCGGAACGATCGCGGCGAGGCGCGGGAGATCCTCCCCCACGACCGGACGCCAGGTGCACGACCACTCCGCCGTCTGCTGGCCGCGCCCGCTCGCGGTGCGTCCCGACAGCTCGAGGCGCAGGTCGGTCGTGAAGTCGGCACCGAGCTCGGGCGCGTCGATGCGCACCACCCTGAAGTGCGCTTGCACCTCTTCGGTGTACTGGTCGGCGAACTCGACCACCGCCGCCGCGAGCACCGCCGCGCCGGTCCCCTCGAGCGGCCCGGACGGGAACGCGCCGCGCACCACGACGATCCCGCCGGCGTCGTAGTCGGCGCCGGAGAGCTTGCCCGTGAGGTTCGTGCAGGTGAAGTCACCCGTCGCCACCGCGGCGAGGTCGCTGGCCTCGATCTCGTGCGGGTTGTGCAGCGCTTCCTCGATCCGGTGCAGGTGCTCCTTGACCTTCGCCGCGAGCACCTCGGTGTTCCAACCGTCCTGCTCGGGGTCGAGGTAGTCGTACTTGTAGGCGATCTTGTTGAGCGCGATGCGCTCCTTCTGCCCCGGAACGACGGCGAGGTCCTGTCCGCTCTCGCCGCTCTCGGTTTGGGGCGGCTGCGTACCGTCGTCCCCGGAGCAGCCCCACGGGAGGAGGAACGACAGGGTGAGAGCAGAGCGGCGGAGGACTTGCATGGAAGGAGGACCTACGAGTCGCAGTGAGCCGACCAGTGTAGCCGAGCGGGCGCGCGGCACCGCGATCGGCTCCGCACGCCCGCGCCCGCAAGCTCCCCGGGACCCGTGACCGGCCGCGCTACTTACCGAGCTAGTGGTGTGATGCAGACAGTTGCGGTCTGCATCACACCACTAGTCCGGACGCCACGTCAGGGTCCGCCGCTCGCCGTCGGCGTCGATCAGCTTCAGCTCGACCGGCTGGTCCGCTCCGCGCTCGGCCAGAGCCTCGCGCACGTCGCTGCCGGAGAGCAGCCGCCGCCCGTTCAGCTCGAGCAGGACGTCGCCGCGGCGCAGTCCGAGCTCCTGCGCGATCGTGCCCGGCAGCGTGCTGTCGACACGCAAGCCGGCATCCGCGCTCAGCGAGCGCAACTCCTCGGCGCTGGGCTCCAGCATCATGACACCCAGCACGTCGGTGCGCGTCGAAAGCTCGGCGAGCGGGCGCAGTCGCTGGACCCGCTTCGACAAGTCGCCGAACGGGTCGCGCGGAACCGCTCCGATCGCATCGCGCAGCTCGGGGTGCTTTTCGAGGAGCTGCTCGAGACTCTCGGCCTCGTAGACCTTCCGCTCGAGCTCGCCGTCCACCTCCTCGCTGCGCTCGACGCGCACGCCGTTGGGACCGACCTGGAGCTGGAACCCCCGCGACTGGCCCCGCGACTGGCCCTGGGTCCGCGTCCCAGGTGCGCCGAAGATCGAGCCCTGCCCGAACGAGTCGAGCAGCTCGCGCAGCTGGTCGTGACCGCCGAACGGATCGGCGCCGCGCATCCACTCCTCGAGCGGCGTCAGTCGGCCGTGTCCGCCCCGATCGCCGAACGGGTCAGGCAGCAGCGCGCGTGTGCGCAGGCGCCCGCGCCCCGGTTCCTCGCGTTCCTCGCGCAAGGCCCGCAGCGCGAGCCGCGCGGTCCACGCGAGCTCGCCACCGCCCTCGGCCCAATCGCGCAGCGCGTTCTCGGCGTCGGCATCACCGGCGTGCCGGCGGACCAAGCGCTCGAACGCCTCCTCGCGCGCGTCGAGGTTGTCATCGCTCAGATCGCGCCGCCACGCGTCGCGGTCGAATGCGACGGGTGGGCTCGCGAGCGGTTCCTCTGGCAGGACAGGCGTCTCGTCCTGCGCCCGCTCGCCCCCGACACGTTCGAGTCGGAAGCCCGCATCGTCCGGTCCCTGGGCGGGCTCTTGGGCCCACCCACTCCACATCGCGGCCGCAGGAAGGGCGGCCATCCACCACAGCTTCATGCTTCGTTACCTCCAGGCGGGGCCGCGACCCCAGCGCCGCTCGCCCCGTGTTTCGTCTCTAGGCTACACGCCGGTATTCGGAAACCGAGCTCAACGATTTCCAGCGGTCTGCGTGTTCGAACGCGCGCCGTTCTGGGCGGCCGTCGACCCGGGCACGAACATCAGCGTCCGGGCCGTGTCGGTCAGATGCTCGTCGCTCGCCCCCGCGCGGCGCAGGCGCTGCACGTCGCTGGCCGGCGTCACGGCGACCGCGCGCGATTCCGGGATCACGGGCACCGGATTCGACGGCACGTTCGGGTTCGCGGCGCCGCGTACCTCGAGCCCACGGGCCGGCACCGCCACCGAGGACATCGGACGCAGTCCCGCGCCGGGTGCCCCCGTCGGATCCGCCGCGGGCCCAAAGCGACCCGCGAGTGTGAATGCGAACAACACGGCCGCCGCCGCGGCGATGCCACCGATCCCCAGCCGGCCGCCGACGCGGCGCCACGGGCGAGGAGTCGACGCCGCACCGGCCGCAGCCCTCAGCGCCGAGACCCGGTTCGGAACCCCGTTCGGCTCGCCCGCGAAATGGCCCTCCGCGCCCAACACGTCGCGCATGCCCTCCCAGAGCGAAGGACCGTCGAGCGCCGAAGCGTGCTCGTCGCGCAATCCGATCAAGACGTCGCGGGCCGTTTGCGCGCGGCGCAGCTCCAGACGGCAGCTCTCGCAGCCGTCGAGGTGCCGGCGCACCGCGTCCATCTCGCCGGCCTCCAGGTCGGAGCCTACGAACAACGGCAGGGCCGCTTCGAACTCTTCACATGTTTCGGGCAGAACCATCGTGTTGCTACTGGGCTGTGCTCGTCCCCTCTAGAACGGCAGTCGTCATGTTCCTGTACGTCGTGGGACGGAAAGTGTTGGCGCTCATGAGCGGCTCGCCTCTCCGTCGATCTCACCGTCGATCTCACCGTGGATCGCCCCCTTGTCCGAGACGCGTTGGCGCCGCTCCCACTCCTCGAGGAAGAGCTTGCGGCCGCGGTGCAGGCGCCAGCGGACGGTGACGTGGGTCGCGCCGACGATGTCGGCGATCTCGGTGCAGGCCAGCCCCTCGAGCTCGCGCAGGACGAGCACCGACTGGAAGTGCGGGGCGAGCGCACCGAGACAGGCCTGGACCTGGTCGGCCGTCTCCTCCGATTCCATGCGCTCGGACGGAAGGATCCCCGCCTCGTCGACGAACTCGATCTCGCCGCCGTCCTCGTCGCCGTCGAGCGTCGTGGTCGAGAACGCGGGCCGGCGCTTGCGCAGGTGGTCGATCGCGAGATTGGTGACGATCCGGTACAGCCAGGTCGTGAACTCGTGCTTGAAATCGAACCGATCGAGGCTGCGGAAGACGCGCAGGAAGGCCTCCTGGGCCAGGTCACGCGCGTCCTCGTCCGAGGGCACCATGTTGCGGGCGGCTCGGATGGCGCGCCGCTCGTGCCGGTGAACCAGCTCGGCGAAAGCGTCCTCTTCGCCCGCCTGGGCGCGACGGACGAGGTCGGCGTCGGGATTCTCGCCGGTCTCGATGTCGGTAATATCGCTCATCGGGGCTTCGACCGCCGCTGTGGGCGGCGTGTCCCGATTGTAGCGGAGGGCACGCGACGCCTCGACCGGCCATTCGCGGGCCGAGGGCAGGATTGCTAATTCGTACTGAGCCATTTCCGTAGCCCCTGGGGGAGGGTCCCTGGGCTACGGCGCCAGCGGGCGAGTGTTGGTGCGGATCCCCGCCCGGCTACCCAGCTGCCCGAGGGGGCTCAGGGGGCTCAGGCGATCACGGGAAAGCGCCCCTCGATCGAGGCGACCTCCCGGAACTTGGCGCGCCGGTCGCGCACCAGCTCGTCGATCGGGACCGCGGACAGCTCATCGAAATGCCGCGCGATCGTCTCCCGGAAGTTGGCGTAGGCGATCTCGGGATCGCGGTGGGCCCCCCCCAGGGGCTCGGTGATGACGTCGTCGATCAGGCCCAGCCCCGAAAGATCGGGCGCGGTCAGCCGCAGCGCCTCGGCCGCGTCCGGCGTGCGCTCGCCGTCCTTCCACAGGATCGCCGCGCAGCCCTCGGGGCTGATCACCGAGTAGTAGGCGTACTGCATCATCAAGACGCGGTCGCCGACGCCGATGCCGAGCGCCCCACCCGAGCCACCTTCGCCGATCACGACGACGACGATCGGTGTCCGCAAATGGAACATGCCGAGGATGTTCTCGGCGATCGCGGCCGCCTGGCCGCGCTCCTCCGCCCCGATGCCGGGATAGGCGCCTGGGGTGTTGATCAGGGTCAGGATCGGGATTCCGAGCTTCTCGGCGAGGCGCATCTTGCGCATCGCCTTGCGGTATCCCTCCGGGTGCGCGCACCCGAAGTTGCACTGCAGGCGGTCCTTGGTGGTGCGGCCCTTGCGGTGCCCGACGAGCATCAGCCGGCGCCCGGCCAGCGTGGCGAAGCCAGTGACGATGGCCGGGTCGTCCCCGAAGGCCTTGTCGCCGTGCAGCTCGATGAAGTCGTCGAAGACGTTGGCGATGTAGTCGCCGGTGACGGGCCGCTCCGAGTGCCGCGCGACGTTGACCTGCTCCCACGCGGAGAGGTCGTCGTAGGTCGCCTGCAGCTTGTCGGCGAGCTTCGCCTTGAGCGAGTCGATCTCGCTCGAGATATCGAGCTGGGTGCGCTTGGACAGATCCTCGAGCTCGCGCAGCTGATCCTCCAGGTCGTGGATCTCGCGCTCGAAGGCCATTCCGGGCCCGCCGTCGGGCTTTCTTGTCTCGTCCGCCATCCCCACCATCGTCAGGAATGCCGGGGCGTCGCGCAAGCGGCTCGCGCCCGCTACTCTCTAGCGCACCATGAAAGCGCTCCGAATCGTCCCGATCTCCCCCATCCTCACCGGCCTTCTGATCGTCCCCGCAGTGCTGGTTCCGCTCGGGTGCCAGTCCACCTATTACTCCGCATGGGAGAAGCTGGGGGTGCACAAGCGCGACATCCTCGTCGACCGCGTCGAGGCGGGGCGCGAGGACCAGGAGGAGGCCAAGGAGCAGATCAAGACCACGTACGAGGCCTTCCAGGAGCTCACCAGCTACGACGGCGGCGACCTCAAGGACATCTACGAGCGGCTCGACTCCGAGTACGAAGCCTCGACCGAGGCCGCCGAGGACGTCAGCGACCGCATCGAGTCGATCGAGAAGGTCGCGACTGCGATGTTCTCGGAGTGGGAAAGCGAGCTCGAGGAGATCCAGAACCCGGACCTCAGGCAGAAGAGCCACAGCCTGCTCGGCGAGACACGGACCAAGTACGGAAACCTCCTGACCGCGATGCGCTCGGCCGAATCCAAAATGAAGCCGGTCCTGGGAGCGTTCAAGGACCAGGTGCTGTTCCTCAAGCACAACCTCAACGCCCAGGCGATCGCCTCGCTCAAGACGCAAGTGCTGGGGATCGAGGGCGACGTCGACGCGCTGATCGCCAACATGCAGAAGTCGATCGACGAGGCGGATGCGTTCATCGAATCGATGAGCGGCGAGGCAGGATGAGCAATTGATGCGGACCAGCGCGATCTCACTGGGCCTGGGGCTGGGCCTGGGGCTGGGGCTGGGGCTGGGGCTAGGCGTCCTCGGCTGCGCGAGCCTCTCCGAGCTCGCCCGCAGCCTCGACGAGCCGACCGCGCGCCTGCGCGGCGCCGAGCTGTCGAAGCTCTCGTTCGACGCCGCGACCGTCGTGTTCGACGTCGAGGTCGCGAACCCCTACGACTTCGCCCTGCCGCTCGTGCGCGTCGACCTCGCGCTCAGCTCGCAGGATCCGTCCGCCGAGCAGTCGGCCGAGCCGTTCCTCCTGGTCGACCTCGGCCTGGAGCGCTCGATCCCAGCGGGCGGCTCGAGCACGCTGAAGGTGCCGGCGGAGACCGCGTTCGCCGAGTTGCTGCGCGTGATGAAGGGCGTGCGTCCGGGGACCGTGCTGCCCTACACGGCGAGCTTCGGGATCGGCATCGACGTGCCCGGGATCGGACCGCGGCGCCTGCCGCTCGAGACCACCGGTGAGCTCCCGATCCCGGCGCTGCCCGAGATCGACCTCGCCGGCATCGAATGGGGCGAGCTCTCGCTGACCCGCGCGAGCGCCGTCATGAAGCTGGACGTCGAGAACGCGAACACGTTCGGCGTCGACCTCGAGCGGCTCGGCTTCGCACTCTCACTCGGCGGGCGCGAGGTCTTCACGAGCGCGGTCGACGAGCGCGTCGAGCTCGCCGGTGGCGCCAAGCGCACGCTGCGCATCCCCTTCTCGCTCTCGGCGATCCAGGTCGCCCAGGCGGGGTTCTCGATGTTGAAGGAGAGCGATGCGAGCTACGGGCTGAAGGGAGACGTGAGGCTCGGGACGCGGTTCGGGCCGCTGGAGTCGGGCTTCGAGCGCTCGGGGCGGACGCCGCTGACGCGCTAGAAGCTAGTGGTGTGAGTCGACAGTTCGGCGCATGCGTCCGACCGCTTTCGCGCGCTGGCAGCGTCGCCCCTAGACAGGTTCCATGCCCGTTGTGACTAGGATAGCGGACCGGCCCACCACACGGCC
>JAAELL010000516.1 GCA_024226735.1 bacterium
ACCCCTCGAAAGGTCGTGCCTCGACGCCGTCGCAATGGCCGTCGCGTTTACTGCTATGGAGTGCTTGTGTCGCGGCGTCGCCTTTGCTGACGCATGGACTGTCGCTGCCGCCCTCACCGAGGTCTTTGAAGAGGTCAGCTACATCGCTGACGTCAATCGTCGGCGCTGGGCTCGTTGCGAGGAGGGTCGCGTGTTCCCGTTCGTCGATCGGTGCACCGTATCTGGCGTCCCCCACCTCGCCGAGTCTACCGATGTCGCCGCTCTGCGCGATCGCGGTGAAGCTGTCGATGCCCTTGGCGGTCCTCGCAAGCGCATCCGCCTGGTCGCTCATCGTCGCGCGCCCGTGGGCCCCCTCGTCGCCGTGCGGGGCGTCGAGGCCCTCGCTCTCGAAGCGGGCTTGAGGTCCATGTGTCTCGCGGTCGCTCATTCCTGGAAGTCGACCAGGTCCGGGCTCCACGCTTGGGCGTCCTTCGTCGACACGATGTTCCCGGGCAGTCGCCACTACCCGGTCGTCCTTGAACGCCTGGTCGCCTTCGGCGCCCTCTTTCGGAACGCCGATTCCTTGTCCCAGTATCTGTCGCATGTCAAGTTCGGCGCCCGTCTGCTCCGGCTTGACATGTCGCACTTCGATGCCATCGTGCGGCATGTCGTCCGCGGTCGCCGCTCTTTCGCGCCCCGTCCCGAACGCTGTCGCTTCCGCGGATCTGCCGTGGTCGCTCTTGTCGGGCAGGCCGCCGCCGACGACGATCGCCTCGCCGCGCGCTTGTACGTTGTCGCCAGGTCGTACATGCTGCGCGTCCGTAGCGAGGCTTTCGGTCTCCAGGGCGCCGGACGTCACGGCCGCTCTCGGGATGACCGCCGTTGGCGTTCGCAGGTGGTGGTCGACCGGGGGATCGTCTCCGTAGTCCTGCGCGTTC
>JAAELL010000517.1 GCA_024226735.1 bacterium
GTCGGTGCGTACGCGTTCGCTGCAAGGCGCAGCGACGACGCGACTTCGCTGCAAGTCTCGGAGGAGGCGCAACGCAGCAGCGGGCGGGTACGGGCCGACCAAAATGCCGCACAAGAGTGAATCACACCACTAGGAGGCTGCGCCTCCTAGTCGACCTTCCACGTCTCGCCCGACCACACGAGATCCTCGAGCTCGCCTTCGCCCTTCTTGGCGACGGCCTCGTCGATCTGCTGCAGGACACTGGTCTCGTAGACCGGCTCGTCGATCGAGCGCAACACGCCGAGCGGAGTCGGTAGACCGGGGTTGCGGTCCATGTTCGACACCAAGAGCGCCGGCGCCGACGCGTCAGTGCTCGGGTTCCAGGTACCGGCCTCCTCCGCGCTGCACGGCTCGATGTCCCAGCCGTTGACGCGCAGGCCTTTGTCCTTGTCCTTGCCGTAGATCATCTTCTCGCCGGGGACGAGGTCGATCGTCTGGTCGGCGCGCACGGGCTTCGCAACGGTGTCGCTGTAGAAGTCCTTGTTGAAGATGACACAGTTCTGAAGGATCTCGATGAACGCCGTTCCCTTGTGGGCGTCGGCGGCCGCGAAGGTCTTCGCCATGTGCTTGGCGTCATTGTCGACGGTGCGCGCGACGAAGGTGCCGCTGCAGCCGATCGCGAAGGCGACCGGGTTGAAGGGGCGGTCGACCGAGCCCATCGGGCTCGACTTCTTGCGCGTGCCGATCGGCGACGTCGGCGAGTACTGGCCCTTGGTCAGCCCGTAGATCTCGTTGTTGAACATCAAGATCTTCACGTCGACGTTGCGGCGCAGGATGTGCGCGAGGTGATTGCCGCCGATCGAGAGACCGTCGCCGTCACCGGTGACGATCCAAACGTCGAGCTCGGGGTTGGTCGCCTTGATCCCCGTCGCGAACGCCGGTGCGCGGCCGTGAATCGTGTGGAACCCGTACGTGTTCATGTAGTACGGGAAGCGGCTCGAGCAGCCGATGCCGCTGACGAAGACCGTCTTCTCCGGGCGAGCGCCCTTCTCGGCGAAATACTTCTGCATCGCGGCGAGGATCGCGTAGTCGCCGCAGCCGGGGCACCAGCGAACTTCCTGATCGGACTGGAAGTCCTTCTTCGTGAGTGTGGCGGAGGTCATGGCTCTACTTGGAAAGGAGGCTCTCGATCTTGTCGACGATCTCGGTGGTCAGGAACGGCTGGCCCGTGACCTTCGGGTAGGAGATGAAGTTGTGGTGCGGCATCTCGCTGCGCATCACGCGCGTCATCTGGCCCATGTTCATCTCGGGGATCAAGATCGCCTTGAAGCGACCGAAGATCTCGTCGAGCCCGTTCGGGAGCGGCCACACATGCGTGAGGTGGATGCGGCTGACGTTGTGGCCCTGGGCCTGCGCCGTCTGCACCCCCTGGGTGATGATGCCCCCCGTCGAGCCCCAGCCGAGGATGAGCAGATCGCCCTCCTGCGGACCGAAGACCTCCGGAGTCGGAATCGAGTCGGCGACGTTCTGCACCTTCTGGTGGCGCTGATCGGTCATCGAACGGTGGTTGTCCGGGTCGATGCTGATGTTGCCGTCGGTGTCCTTCTCCAGGCCGCCGATGCGGAACTCCATGCCGGCCGTCCCGGGCTTGACCCACGGGCGCGAGCCGCGCGCGTCGCGCTTGTACGTCTGGTGACCTTCGGGCTTGCTCACGAACGAAGCCGGGAAGGGCTTGAGGTCGTCCATCGACGGCAGACGCCAGGGCTCAGCGCCGTTCGCGACGAAGTTGTCCGACAGGAGGATGACCGGGGTCATGTACTGCACCGCGATGCGGCACGCCTCGATCGCCAGCGCGAAGGCGTCGGTCGGCGACGAGACCGCGATGACCGGCATCGGCGTGTCGCCGTTGCGGCCGAAGATCGACTGCAGGAGGTCGGATTGCTCGACCTTGGTCGGCATGCCGGTCGAGGGGCCGGCGCGCTGGATGTCGACGATCACCAGGGGCAGCTCGGTCGAGACCGCGAGGCCCATCGCTTCGCCCTTCAACGCCATGCCCGGGCCGGACGTCGAGGTCATGCCCAGTGCGCCCGCGTAGCTCGCGCCGATCGCCGCGCAGATCGCCGCGATCTCGTCCTCGGCCTGGATCGTGACGACGCCGTAGTGCTTGTAGGCGGCGAGCGACTCGAGGATCGTCGACGCCGGCGTGATCGGGTACGAGCCGAGCACGGGCTGCAGGTTCGCCAGCTTGGCCCCGGCGACGAGACCCATCGCGAGGGCCTGGTTGCCCATGATGTTGCGATACGTGCCCGTGGGCAGGTCGGTCGCCTTGGGAACCTCGTAGTGGCCCTGGAAGAGCTCGTGGATGTCGCCGGCGTTGAAGCCCGCCTGGAGCGCCTTCTGGTTGGCGTCGACGAGCTCGGGCTTGTTCTTGAACTTCGTCGCGAGCCACTCCATCGTCGGCTCGAGCGGGCGGCTGTACACCCAGTACATCAGCCCGAGCGTGTAGAAGTTCTTGCAGCGCTGCTTGTCCTTGGTCGAAAGCGGTGACTCGGACAGCGCCTCGGCGACACGCGAGTTGATGTCGACCTCGATCACGCGGAAGCCCTCGAGGCTACCGTCGGTGAGGGGGTTCTTCTCGAGCTGCGCCTTGCGCAGGTCGCTGTCCTTGAAGTTGCCGGTGTTCGCGACGACGATCCCGCCCTTCTTCAGGTCCTTGATGTTCACCGCGAGCGCCGCGGGGTTCATCGCGACCAGCACGTCCGGCGCATCGCCGGGGGTGTGGACGTCTCTGGAGCTGAACTGGAGCTGGAAGCCCGAAACCCCCGGTCGCGTCCCCGCTGGGGCCCGAATCTCCGCGGGGAAGTCGGGCAGGGTCGCCAGGTCGTTCCCGACCAGAGCGCTCGTGTGCGTGAACTGGTTCCCCGTGATCTGCATGCCGTCCCCGGAGTCTCCGGCGAAGCGGATCACGACGTGGTCCAGTTGCTGGAGGGGAAGCTCGGCGCCGGGTTTCTCGGTCGTCGTCATGGTCAGGGGCGCCCGGCACGCTACGCGGTGCGAGCCGGGGTCAGCGGGGTCAGGAGAGGTCGGAGAGTCGCGCGTGAGCCGCCTCGGATATCGCCGGGCGGGCTCCCCGCGGGCTAAGGCGAGGGTTCGCGAATGACCCCAAATGCCCCAATTCGTTCTCGGAGCACTGAGGACATTGGCGAACGATTCTACGACCGACCCCGGCGCCTGCCCACCCGCGAGCGCGGGTTCTCCGTCCCGAGCGAAAAAACGGCGGTGGACGCTGGGCCGAGCGCGCGCTGAAGGGTCACGATGGACCCCGTGGACGCACCCCGCTTCGCCAGCTCCTTGTCGACCGACCCCGACCTCGGCGTGGCCGAGGAGCGCTGCGCCGCCGAGCTGATGCACGAACTGGGCGGTACGGCGCCGGACCTGCTGCTTGCATTTGCCTCCCTGTCCTACGGAGAACGGCTACTCGGACTCGGCCAGCGGATGGAGGCAGCGACCGGCGCGCGGCACGTGGCGGGATGCACCGCGATGAGCATCATCGGCGGCTCGCGGGAGATCGAGACGCGCCCGGCGTTATCGCTCTTCGGAGCCGTCCTGCCGGGTTGCGACCTGCATCTCAGCGACCTCGCCGCCGAGCGCACCGACGACGGCTGGGCATTCCGCAGCGAGATCTCGATCGACGTCCCCGAGCAGGCGGGGCTGATCGTCCTGGGTGACCCGTTCAGCCTCCCCGCCCAGGAGTACCTGACCCATCTGTCCGGGGCGCTGCCGGGCGTCCCCGTCGTCGGCGGTATGGCGAGCGGGGGTCGGCAGCCGGGGCAGAACCTCGTGTTCCGCAACCAGGACACCCTGCGCGCCGGCGGGGTCGCGATCGTCCTGCAAGGCGGGGTCGAGCTGTCGCCGCTGGTCAGCCAGGGCTGCCGCCCGATCGGTGAACCGTTCGTGGTCACCGGAGCGCGCGGCAACGTCGTCAAGACGCTCAAGGGGGGCGGCGCCGCGCGACGCATGATCAAGATGCTCGAGGAGCTCCACGCCGAAGAGCGCGACCTGTTCCAGCGCGGGGCGTTCGTCGGGCTCGCGGTCGACGCCACCAAGAGCCAATTCGGATCGGGCGATCTACTCGTGCGCAACGTCATCGCGGTCGACCCGGACACCGACGCGATCGCGATCGCCGGCAGCGTGCGTCCCGGCCAGACGCTGCACTTCATGGTGCGCGACGCCGCCTCCGCATCGGAGGAGCTCGAGGCCCTCTTGGCGGAACGCTCCGGCAGCTGGACGGACTGCGACCCCGGGTCGGTCGGTGCGCTCTTGTTCAGCTGCGGCGGGCGGGGTAGCCACATGTTCCGCAAGCTCCACCACGACGCCGAGGCGATCCAGGCTGCTCTCGGCCCCGACCTGCCGCTCGCCGGGTTCTTCGCGAACGGAGAGATCGGTCCGGTCGGAGACGCGCCGTACCTGCACGGCTTCACCGCGAGTGTCGGACTTCTCCGCGCGCGACCCGATCGGTAGCCGGGTCCTGGATCGATTCGGCGTATAGTGTCGGGGACCCGGTCGGCATGAGCGAAGAAACCGAAGACGCACTCGCGCGCGCGCGCGACGGAGACCGCGATGCGCTCGACGAGCTCTTGCGCCGCAACCAAGACCGGCTCGAGTTTTCCGCCAAGAAGCTCATCGGCCGCGAATTGCGCGCCCGGCTGCGCACGTCCGACATCCTGCAGGCGACCTACCTCGACGTCGTCTCTTCGGTCGGCGGTTTCCGCGGGGATTCCGAGGACGCGTTCTGCGCTTGGGTCGTGCGCATCCTGACCAACAACGTGCGCGATGCCGGCAAACATGCGCGCGCGGGCAAGCGCGACGTCCGTCGCGAGGTGCCCAACAAGGAGGCGACCGAGCTCGAGATCCCGGGGACCCAGCCGACCCCCAGCGCCGAGGTCGCGCTGGGCGAGGAGCTCTTGATCGTCAGCCGCGCCCTCAAGGATCTCCCCGAGGACTACCGCAAGATCATCATCCTGCACGTCGTGGCCGGCGTGTCCCATGAAGAAGCCGCCAAGCAGCTCGACAGGACCCCCGGAGCGACCCGGGTCCTGCTCGCGCGCGCCCGCGCGGCGCTACTGCTCAAGCTCGAGCAGATCCGCGGACGCTGATCCCCGGACATTGAGACGGAAACGTCCGTAACGAAGGCGAGCCGAAGTCGCCTCCCTCCTCAACGGATGCCACGTCATGCGTGCAACCACAATGAGGATGAGCGACGAGCTGGACGCTGAGCTGGAACGAGCCAAGTGCGGCGACCGCGATGCCCTCGACGCGCTCCTGGGCCGTAGCCGCGACGTGTTGGAGCGCAGCGCGCGCTCGATCATGGGCGAGGAGCTGCGCGCGCGCGTGCGCACCTCGGACATCCTGCAGGCGACCTACCTCGACGTCATCGCCTCCGTCGGCCACTTTCGCGGAACGGACCAGGAGGCGTTCAGCCGCTGGGTCGTGCGAATCCTGATGAACAACGTGCGGGACGCGGGCAAGCGACTGCGTGCGGGCAAGCGCTCGATCCTGCGCGAGGTCTCCGGCCGGCAGATGAACGATCTCTCGATCCCCGATCCGCACGCATCCCCCAGCGCGGTCGCCGCGCTCTCTGAGGAGCTCTTGTCGGTGAGCGCCGCGCTCCAAGAGCTGCCTGCCGACTACCAGCGCGTCATCTTGCTGCACGTCGTTCGCGGCCTGAGTCACGAGGCGACCGCGCGCAAGATGAACCGCAGCATCCCCGCGAGTCGCGTCCTGCTCGCCCGCGCCCGCGCCGCCCTGCTCCTGAAGCTCGAGCACGCCCGCGCCCAGCGTGACCGGAAGCGAGACACTTAGCCGATCCCTGCTCGCGTACAGTGGGTCTGGTGGAGGACCCGAGAATGCAGGAACCACACAGCGATGAGGACACCCGGGTCCTCGAGATCCTGGAACGCTACTTCCTCGCCGAGGGCGAGGGAGCCGCGCCGGATCTGAACGAGCTGTGTGAGGGCAACCCGGAGCTCCAGGCGCGAGTCCGGCGCCTCCTCGCCAGCGAGCACGAAGCCGTTCGCTCGGCGCTCCAGCGCGATTCGGCCGAGACCGCCGACGCCCCCTTCGGCCGCCTCGGCGACTACCGCATCGTACGACGCCTTGGCCGCGGCGGCATGGGAACGGTCTACCTCGCCGAGCAGGAATCGCTCGGCCGGCTCATCGCCCTGAAGGTGCTCGACGAGCGCGCCCTCGTCGACAGCAACGCACGCATCCGCTTCAAGCGCGAGGCCGAGGTCGCCGCCGCACTCGACCACCCGAACATCGTCCCGGTCTACGGCATCGGCGAGGAGGACGGCTACGCGTTCATCGCGATGAAGCTGCTCAGCGGGCCGAGCCTCGACGAGCTGCACCCGCGTCACGAGGGCCGGATCTCGCCGCGCGTCGTCGCGCGCATCGGCATGGACGTCGCGCGCGGTCTCGACGCAGCCCACCTGCACGGCGTCGTCCACCGCGACGTCAAGCCGGCCAACGTGCTGCTCGACGGCGAGGTGCCGACGATCGTCGACTTCGGCCTGGCGCGCTCCGCGAGCGACCGCAGCCTCACCCGTACCGGGGCCGTGCCAGGCACGCTTCCGTACATGGCTCCCGAGCTCCTCTCGACCGACTCGCGCGAGCTCGACCCGCGCATCGACGTCTACTCGCTCGGCGCGACGCTGTACGAGATGATCACGGGAAGGCCACCGTTCGACGCGGACGATACGCAGCACATGATGGCCGCGATCCTGATCAAGGACCCGCCGCCGCTGCGGCTGCCCGCGGTGCACCGCGACGTCGAGACGATCATCATGCGCGCGCTCGAGAAGGAGCCGCACAGGCGCTTTCCGACGGCGGCAGCGATGGCCGACGACCTGGCGCGCTACCTCGAGGGCCTGCCGATCCTCTCGCGACGGTCGGGGTTCATCAGCCGCTCCTGGAAGCTCGCGCGGCGGCACCGCAAGGCCGCGACGCTGATCAGCGCCACGGCAGTCGTCGCACTCGGCTTCGGCAGCATCGTCATCGCCCAAGAGATGCGCTCGGAGCGTCGCTTCCGGGCCAATTTCGACGCCGCGGCCGCCAAGCTGGCTGCGGGCGAGCTCGTCGCGGCCCGCACGGACCTCGAGCTGCTCGAGCACACCTTTCCCGGCCGTGCCGGCGTCGCCGCGGCGCACGCCGAGTGTGACGGCCGGCTCGCCCTCGAGGAGCTGCTCGACGCCGTGATCGTGCGTCCGATCACGGCCTCGCGGAATGAGCTGGATGCGTGCGAGAAGCGGCTGGAAGGAACGCAGTGGGCGCACCGCAACGCGCGCGCGGCCGAGCTCGCGCTCGCGTTCGCCGACCACCACCAGAACGACGTGGCCGGGGCGCGGACCCACGTCGCCGCGGCCGAGGTCTGGGGAGCGTCGCCGCGCGCCGTCGAAGCGATACGGCGCATGATCGAGGGCGGCAGCTTCGCATCCCTACCGAACGCCCAGGCCACCGCCGACGAGCTCTTGCTCGTCTCCGCCGCCAAGCGCATCACCGGCGAGCCGCTCGCCAGCCAGGAGGCCGATCTCTTGCGCGCGACGCGCGTCGACCGCTTCCACGATCGCACGCTGTTCACGCACGCGATCGCGCTGGCCACCGCGGGCGACAGCCGCGAGGCCGAGCTCATTCTGCGCGGGCTGGTCGACCACCACCGCATGCCGAGCATGGTGTGGGAGGCGCTCGCCGTGGTCGCCAAGGACATGGGCGACGCCGCGGGCATCCGCACGGCGCTCTCCCACCTCCCCGAGCATCGCGAGACGGTCTACGGGTTCCACCTGCTGCTCGCCGCAGCGTGGCGGGACGGGCTCGATGGCCTGGGATGGCACGATGTGCTCAGGCTCCTCGACGAGCGCCCGGATCTCGCGGACGAACCGTTCGTCGCCCGCGTCCGCGCCACCTACGAGCTCGTCGTCCTCGGCGATGTGGAGGCCGGACTCGCGACCCTCGAGGCCGTTCAGGTCGACGGGATCCCGACGGAACACCACGAGCACGTCGAAGCACTGATCTGCGGGGTTCACTCCAAGCGCCTGCCAGTCCGTGGCAAGGTCGCACTCTCCGACGTCGACCAGGACCGACACCGGGCACTGATCGCTCGCATCGACCGCAACCTGGACTTGTTCCGCGATCGCCGCGTGCGCGCCATACTCCTGTACCTGCGCGCTCTGTCGCTCTACTCGACCGAGGAGCCACTGCGCGCCGTCGAGGACCTCGTCGCCGCGCACGAGCTCCCGCCGGTGGAACCCGAGGTGACCATCCGGTTCGCCGAGCTGGTCTTGAACTTGCCTTCCAGTTGCCCAGCCAACGTGCGATACAAGTACCGGCTCGCGGCGACGCGCGCGGTCGTCGAGCTCCTGCGGCGCCTCGATCGCCGCGAGACGAAGCTGCTCCCCGGGGTCCACCGCGACCCTGGGGAGCTGCTTGAATACCTCATCCGCTGAAGCGGATCGTCGTCGTCAGGGAATGTGTAGCTCGGGCCGCTGGTTGGGCGGGAAGATCTGAATGGACTCCCCCTGATTCTTGACGCCCATGACGTCCCACGTGCCCGAGCTCAGCTGGACGCAGACTTCGCGCACCGTGACCCTGTGGACGGAGGCGAAGAACGTGGTCCCACCCGATTGATTGCGCACGAGCACCAAACCGTCGGAGCGTAGCCCTTGCTGCTCGAAGCAAGCGGTCCCGTCCAACGTTCCCATGAACAGCGGACGAGTGACGTAGGAACTCCATGGGCCATTGCCGAAGCCAGGCAGGATGCCCGAGATGTTGTGATAGACGGTCTCGCTGATGCTGATGTTCGGCTCCTCGGGTGTGTAGGAGATCAATCCCTCGGGGTGCACGCCGCCCCAAAAGTCGTCACCGGTGCTGTATCCGAGGGAGTCGCAGTTGACGTCGCGCACGCCGAGCCCCTGGATCTCCACCCAGCCTCCGCGAGTGCCCTCCAGGACCTCGTCCCACAACCTGTTGTTCGGATCCGTGAACCAGTCGTTCGTGACTCCTAGCTGCCGCTTGATGCACTGCTTCGCCAATGCGTGGAAGTGGATTGCACCGTCGACCGCGTCAGGTCCGGCGATGAGGACCTCTTTCCAGCGCATCCGCGTCGCGAAGCTCCAGCGCGGGTACTGGAAGTCGATCCGCGGCTCCGGCTCGATATCCGCACCGACGTTGAGGGTCGGAACGGTCGACTGGTAGACCTGCGTCGAAGTCCCATCGCTCGTGACGGAGTCGAAGAAATCCGTGAGGTACGAGGCCGGCAGCGAGAGCATGATCGGGTAGTTGTCGTAGCGCCCGTCGCTGTTGTCGAGGACGGTGCCGATGGCGACCGGAGTCGGCGCCTGCAGCTCCACGGGTACACCCGAGCCCTCCATGTAGCAGTACGCGTCGAACGTCCACCACGTCCCGACGGTCTCGAAGTCGCTGGAGTGTCGAATCTGCGCCGTCGTCTTCGTTCCGTTGGGCGGGGAGCCCAGCCAGTCGGCCGTCGGGGACTCCTTGAACTGGAGATTGATCGAAGGCGGAAGCGTGACCCGAACCGCAGCCACGAGCGACGCCGTGACGAGGACGGCGAAGGAGCCGCCAAGGATGATCGGAACCCTGCAAGAGGGAGTTCTGTTGAACATGATGGGATTGGGAGAGGAGTGGAGTTCGACGGCAAAAGGTCGATTCCTTGGGAAACGAGGCCGATCCACCAGAGCCGGCGAGGGGCTCGTCCGGATGTTACGTCGATTCCGTAACATCCTTTGAATTCCCCTACCGAGCCTGCCCGCCGGAGTATCCCTGGCATGGAGCTTCTGGCGCTGATCCTCGCCGCCCTTGCGCTCGTCACCGCTGGCGTAGCGCTCCTACGGGCGAAAGCGGCGGCAATGGCCGCCGAGGACGGCGCCCGGGATGCGAGGAGAGCCGCGCACTCGGCGAGCGACGAGCTGCGTGCCACGTCTGCTCGCCGCGGTCGTGGCGGGGCGCGAGGTCACGCCCGACATGATCGCCGAGGGCCGGCTGTGGCGCGACGTCGGAACGCCCGAGGCGCGGAAGCTGGTCGAGGAGGACGCCCGGCCGCTCGTCGTCGACGTCCGCCTCTCCGGCGAGCGCCGATCGGAGCTCGCCGGAGAGGCGCGAACGACGCTGATCTATTGTGCGGGCGGCGGGCGCTCGGCCGCGGCCTGCGAGTTCCTCGCGAGCGAGGGCTTCGAAGGGCTGCTCAACCTCGAGGGCGGTTTCTCCGCATGGACCGGCTCGGTCGAGCGTAGCGGGGCGTAAGGTCTCGGCCCCATGAACCAAGATACGATCCAGCGCGACCTCGCCTTTGCTATCCAAGCCGCCGCCGACGCGGGCACCCGCGCCCTCTCCCTGTGGGCGATGGAGCGCTGGGAAGGACGCACGCTCGCCGACGTTGGCGACCAGGCGTGCGACGGGTACCTCCAGGGTCTGATCACCGGCCGCTACCCCGACGACGGCCTGCTGTCGGAAGAGACCGTCGATTCCCCCGCGCGCCTGGCCCGCGACCGCGCCTGGATCGTCGATCCCTTGGACGGGACGAAGGAGTACGGTCAGATGCGCCAGGACTGGGCGGTGCACGTCGCCCTGACCTCGAAGAACGCCTGCTCACTCGCCGCCGTGGCCCTGCCGGCACAGAACCGCCTC
The DNA here is from genome assembly GCA_024226735.1 of bacterium. Classification (GTDB taxonomy): domain Bacteria; phylum Planctomycetota; class UBA1135; order UBA1135; genus JAAELL01. Next base: position 10,675 of record JAAELL010000517.1, read on the forward strand.
CTGTGGGGCGTGTGCGAGCCGGGCTTCGAGGACGTCGGCACGGGCGGCGCGGGCACGATCGTGCGCGGCGACTCACCGCAGCCGGCCAAAGCGAGGATTGCGGTGAGCCGCAGCCACACGCCCGAGTGGGTCGAGCGCTTCATCGAAGGCATGGGCGGCGAGCCGGCCCCCGCGGGCAGCGCGGGCAACAAGGTCGCGATGTTGCTCACGGGCGATGCCGACGTGTACGTCCACAAGGTCGGGCTCAAGGAGTGGGACACGTGCGCCCCGGAGACGGTCGCGCGCGCGGCCGGTTGGCACGTGTGCAAGCTGCGTGGGGAAGAGCACGCCTACAACCAAGAGGATCCCTACAACCACGAGCTCGTCGTGTGCCGGCCGGCAGCGCGTGAGCGCGTACTCGAAGTGCTCGCGGAGTGCGGCGCACTGGAAGACCGCAAGTGAGCGAGCGCGCCGCCGCCACCCCCGCCACCGAGCGGATCGCCACCCTCGACGTGTTGCGCGGCGTCGCCCTGCTCTTCATCTTCGTCGTCAATCTCCCGTTCCTCGCGTTCCCCTCGACGATCGCTCTCCAGACGCCGAGCGGCGGTCCCGCCGGCGACGTCGTCGCGTGGGGCATCACGACGGGGCTTTTCACGAACAAGTCGTTCGCGCTCTTCTCGATGCTGTTCGGCATGGGCTTCGTGCTGCAGATGCAGCGCGCGGAGCGCACGTCGAAGTCGACCGTCCCGCTCGGCCGGCCGTTTCGGGCGCTCTACCAGCGCCGCCTGGCGCTCTTGGGCCTCATGGGCCTCGCGCACGGCGTGTTCCTGTTCGTGGGCGACATCTTGTTCCCGTACGCGATCGCCGGTGGCGTGCTCTTCGTGTGTCGCCGCTGGAGCCCAAAGCGCTACTTGATCGTAGCCGGCGTTCTGATGCTATTCGGCGCGGCGCTGAGCGTGGGCTGGACGCTGCTCGAAGACTGGAGCCCGAACGAAACGACCGAGCCTGAGCCCGTGTGGGCCGCGGACGAGAACGTCTCGTGGACGGAGGTCTTCGGGACGAACGCGGTCGATCGCCCAGCGCTCGAGCACAAGGCCTATGACGTCGGCCCACTCGCGACGACGATCCGCGTCAACGCCTACGAGTACGCCGGGTGGCTCTTCATCTCGAGCATCCTCTCGTTCAACTGGCGCGTGATGGCGTTCTTCTTCATCGGAGCCGCGCTGATGAAGCTCGACTTCTTCGCGCACGAACGCGAACCACTGCACAGAAGGCTTTGCGCGATCGGACTCGCGGTCGGCCTCGTGATCGAGATCGGCCTACTCCCACTGAAGCTCGCCGATGAGCGGTCCTCGGGCGCTGCCGCATTGATCACCGGGGCCGACGAGCTCGGAGCGACGTTCCTCTCGGCCGGCTACCTGGGGCTCATCGTGCTGCTCGTCGCGCGCGGGATCCTACCGCGCGTGCAGGGCTGGATCGCCTGCACGGGCCGCATGGCGCTGACGAACTACATCGGTCAGTCGGTGCTCGCGTGCCTGATCTTCCGCTGGTACGGGCTCGGCTGGTACGACGAGCGCACGCGGATGGAGATCCTCTTGCTCGCGGCCGGAATCTACGTCGTACAGGTCGCGTTCAGCGTCGCGTGGCTGTCGCGGTTCCGGATGGGACCGCTCGAGTGGGCCTGGAGGAAGGGGACGTACGGGAAGGGGTAGTACCGAGCCCATCTACAGGCCGTCCACGAACTCCACCCAAGCCGCCTCGAGCTCCACGAGATCGATCCCCTCGAACGCCGCATCGTTCGCAGCGATACGCGCCGCCTCTTCCGCATCCTCGGTCGGCCCCCCCTGCTTGGCGACCTCGAGCGCGAAGCGCTCCTTCAGGGCCTCGAAGTAGCGCGGAAGGATCCCGGCCCAGTCCTCGCGCTCTCGAACGACCGCGGCGGTGTTGAGGAAGTACACCATCGACCACCCCTGGGCGTAGTTGGCGGGGCCGTTCTGGTAGTAGCGCGCCTGGCTCCAGTGGATGATCTTCTCCCACGGCACGTGCTGGCGCGCGCCGACGACGGTCTTGACGCGGCGTAGACGCCAGTGGTTGACGTCGATCTTGCGCACCTTGCCGTTCTTGATGGTCGCGCCCGAGAAGAAGTCGCCGTAGCCCTCGTTGAACCACGAGTGCGGGGCGAGCTCGCCGGCGGAGTAATGGATGTACTGGTGGAACGCCTCGTGGTAGAGCGTGATGAACGTGTCGCCGTCGTCGGGGCGCTGGCCGCGCGCGGCCTTTTCCGCGTCGTAGAGGACGAGCTCCTCCGCACTCGGGCTCCAGTGGCCCGCCGTGCGCGGGTGACCGCCGTACGCGATGTACTCGTCGCGGTTCGCGCAGATGCGCACCGTCGAGACCGCGTCGAAATCGGCCTTGGGCGGGAAGCGCCGCATGTACTCCTCACGCAGCAGCTCGAGGTCGCGCAGGACCTTGCGCAGGAGCGGCTGGTCCTTGGTGTGGTGGACGACGATGTAGTTGTCGGTGTCCTCGGCGACCCAGTCGTCGACGAGCGCCTTGCGCACCCCGATCCGGTATTCGGGGTGAGACAGCCTCTTCTGCCGGTAGTAGCGCTCGAGCTTCTTGGTCTCGAGCCCCGAGTCCGCGGGGTCCGCGACCTTGATCTTGTCGCCGACGTCCTCGAAGAGCTTCGCCAGCTCATCCCAGTCGTTCTCGTGGCACAGACCGAGGACGCAGACGATGCGCGCCGGCGACTCCCAGGAGTAGGCGTAGCCGAGCAGCGGATACTGCCGGCGCACCTTGCGCGGCGGCCGCAGCTGAAAGCGGCTCGTGACAAAGCCGCGGCTGCGCTTGCCGTCGCCGAGGTGCTCGGTCTCCCACCCGCCGAGCATGCGGTGCTTGGCGTAGGTCGTGACGCTCGTGACCTGCGGACCGGCTTTCTCATCCGCGTCCTTCGGGCCACTCTCGACCTTGGGTCGATCGATCACCAGCACCTTGATCTCAGGCCGAAACAGTCGCGGCTCGGCACCGCGCTTCTTGGGGTCCGGCAGCTTCTCGGTGTAGACCAGCTTGACGAACGGCTCGCCGGGCCGCGTCGGGATCGCCTCGAACGTGCGCGGGCGGGAGAAGCTCGGCACGCCGAGCTCGGGGTGCTTCTCCTTGATGAACGCCTGGCCCAGCGCCGCGGGGGCGCTGGCGAACAGGGTCAGCGTGGCGAGGACGAGAAGGCGCAAGACTCCACTTGTAGGCGGCGCCGGGGGAGCGCGCAAGTCAGCGAGCAGGTCGCGTCAGTACGAGCACCGCAAGAGCTGTCGAGTAGACCCTGCCGCCTGCCACGCCCCAGCGGCCGTTCGGGTCCCAGGAGCCGGCTGCGTGGCCCTTGGAAACCTGGCTACCTGGACCGTGGAGGCTGGAGCTCGACGAGCGAGACGTATGACAACGGGCATTCCGCAGAGCAGACTGCAGCGCTCGTCGAACCCGTCGCAATCCCACGAACCGTCCTCCGATTGGTGAGCAACGCAGACTCTAGTGGTGTGATGCAGACAGTTGCAGTCGTATCCCGGCCCGCATGCACGCGCACTCGGGATAAGACCGCAACTGTCTGCATCACACCACTAGCCGCTCACGGCTCGAACGTCAGACGCACCCCATCGCTTGCGTTGAACCCCGCGGCCCCACCCGCATCCCGGTAGACGTACTGGAAGTGCCAAGTCTCGCCCGCGCCGATCGCGCCGCTGGGCGGCAGCGCTGCGAGATCGAGCGTCAATCCAGCGAGGCCCGCATGGTCCGCGGTCTGGATCGGCTGCAGCCGGTGGATGCCGGGCGTGAACGGATCGATGCACAAGAAGCCGTCGCCGAACGGGAACTGGGCGGGCCGCTGCCCGTACACGAAGATCCCGAAGCTGCTCGGCGGCGTGAAGAACGCATGCAGGCGGGTGCTGTTCGCCGCGATGCTCGCGCCGCCCGAGGCGCGGATCTCGGCGCGCCGCCCGCCCGAGCCCTGCGTGCTCGTGCAGAACACGTCACCGTCGAACATCTGCGCGTCCTCGGCCGTCGCCGGCCACAGGAACGACATCAGCTCCTCGAGCCGCTGTCCACCCGCCGGGAAGTTGTGCGACTGGCCGTAGCCAAGACGCAGCCGCAGATCGCCCTCTTCGACGTACGGGGGCGACTTGCCCACGAGGTTGTCACGCAAGGGGATGACGGTCGTGTAGATGCTGGTCTTGTTGACCGTGCCCGTATCCATGTAGATGCGGATGTCGCGCTTCGGCTCGATGCCGATGCGCGCAGGGAAGTTCGCGAGCCAGAACGAGCCTGACTGGGAGGCGATCGCACCGAATGTGTCCGTCAGCTCCCAGCCCATGTACATCGCAAACACGCCACCGAGGCTGTAGCCCTGGGCAAAGGTGTGCTCGCGGTCGGGGCGCGTGCGGTAGGTCGCGTCGATCACGGGCTTCAGCTCATCGCGGATGAAGGCTCCGAACTGGTCGGCGCGGCCGGTGATCACGCCGCAGCCGAGGTTGAACGAGTCCTCGGGCGAGACGCAGTCGCGAAGACGGTTGGACGAGAACTCGCACTGGGTCGCGGTGAGCACCGTGTCGAGACCGACCAGGATCATCTCGCCCGCTGTGCCCGCGTCCACGAGCTGTGCCATCCGCGCCGCACCGGTGTCGTAGTCGTTCGCACCGCCCGCGAAGCCATCCCACAGGAACAAGCCGTCGTACATGTACAGCACGGGGTAGCGCCGATCGGGGTGCTCGTCGTACCCGCGCGGCAGCATGACGCGGTACTGGCGCGTCTCGCCCAGGATGGTCGAATCGATCGTCGGCGGTACCTGAATCACGTAGTCGCGCCGCACACCGCTCACCGCCGGGGCAGGAACGTAGCTGTAGAGCACGCCGTCCTGGACGAGGACCTCGTCGAGCTTCGTCGCGTAGGCCCCCGACTGCGGATCGCGGACGACCCGCGCCTCGTCTGTGAAGTAGAACTCGATCGCGCGCCGCGACGAGCCGAGCCCGGCGGCGACGAAGCGTCGCTCGGATGCGTCGCGCCCGGGCCCCAGCTCGCTCATCACCGTCTCCTGCCACGCACCGCCATCCTGGCGCCAGAACAGGTGCGGAGGCGTCAGATCGGAGTGGTAGTGGACGCTCTTGGCATCGGGCTCGAGCGCGACGGTCGAAGTGCTGCCGCTTTGGGGGTCCCCGATCGGCACACCGTTCGCCGGGTTGCCGATCAACGTCGCGGTCTGCACTCGGCGGTAGAACTGGTAGGTGTAGTCGCGGTTCACCGGCAGGCTCACCGTGACGCTCCAGTTGAATCCGTCGGTCGACTGCAGCTTGACCGCCTGCAGGAGATCCCCGCCGCCGAGCTCGGGCAAGTCCCCCAGAACGAACGCGTGCCACGCGCCGTTCGGCATGGCCTCTTGAACTTCGAAGGCGACGTCTTCCCGCTCTTGCGCTCGCGCGCAGGTTGCGGTGACGGCGACGAGCAGGAAGACGCGTGCGAGGATCATTGAAAGAGGACCGATACGCCGTTGGTGAAGTTCGGGAGGGCGGGCACATTGCGGTACCAGCACTGGAAGTTCCAAGTCTCGCCCGCGACAACCGCCTGAGGCGGGTTGACGGGGATCGCGCTCGTGTCGACTTCGATGACGAGCGTCGGGCCGATGCCGGTCTGGCCCGGGCCCGTGAAGCGACCGATGTTGCCCGCGAGGCAAATCGGGCCGGAGGTGACCGCGGGTTGGTCGAAGCCCTGGGTCTGGCCGCCGAAGAAGAACGCGAACTGGTTGTGCGGGAGCCGGCTGGCAACGAGCGTCAGGCCGCCGGCGGAGGCGCTGGTCGAACCCAGGGCCGTGATGAACGCGGAAACGCCCGCGGAGTGCGGGACCGCCGGGCCGCAGTAGTTCGTACCGATCGAGCCGGTGTTCCGGTTCAGGACCACGATCGTCCGGGCGCCCGCGCCCGTGCCGTGGGCGAGGAACAGCTGTCCGCCCGTGGCGTCGAAGGCGATCCCTGTCGGGAAGCCTGCTCCGACGAGGAACGGCGCGACGTCGGTGACCCCGAAGTTGAACCCGGTGACCCCCAGCTCGATGAGCTCGTCCGTGTCGTGGGCGTAAGCGACGAGCCGGCCGGTGAAGGGATCCTCGGTCAAGGCGCTGAGGCGGCCCGCATAGCCCTGGATCGGGTCCCCGGACTGGAAGAGCGCCGTCGACTCTGTGATCCCGTGCAGGAGGCCGTCGCCGCCGAGCGTCGGATCGGTCACGACGTAGAACCGGCCCTGGTTGCGCCAGGTTGCAGCAGCGATCGCCTGGGCGCCGGCGGCGTACCGCCGCACCAGGCCGCCAGACAGGTCCGCGGACCCCGCGACCGACGGGCCCAAGGACGAGAAGACCGTCAGCTGCCAGCTGGCGTAGTTGAGCGCGAGGGCATCGGGCCCGCCGGTCAGACCCGGCACGACCGAAGCATCGAAGGACGACCGAATCGCTCCGCTGTTCGGGTCGAGCTCGACGACTTCGTTCGTCGCGCCAAGGCTGAGGTCGAGCTGGGCGCTGACGAGCGGTGTGAGCAGTGAGAGCCAGGCGATTCGGGGGAAGAGCATCATCGTCACCCCGAAGAAAGCTGTAGTCGAATGCGGGGCTTCCCCAACGTCGCACGCTCCCGTCGATCGCGCCAGGCCTCGCGAACCGGAGCCGCTCAGCACAACCCCAACGACATCCAATTGGACCGCTCAGTTTTTTTCCAAATGGATGGCGCAGTCGGAGCGCGGTTGGCGCTTAAGAGGATGCGCACCGAACGTCGGCTGAACCTTGGAGAGGGCAGTCGGCGCCAGGTCGCACAATTCCTGGGAGAGGGAGTTGGGGCGGTGCAGGAATGCTGCACCGCCCCTTGTTTATTGGGCGCCACGTCCCCGGTGCAGGAATGCTGCACCGCCCCTTGTTTATTGGGCGCCACGTCCCCGGTGCAGGAATGCTGCACCGCCCCTTGTTTATTGGGCGCCTTCTACGCGCGTTCCCGCAGACGCTGCAGAGCCAGACCAAGCGCCCCCGCCAAGTCCCCTGTCACGTGCCGAACCAGCACGCCGACAATCTCCTCGGCGACCCGCAGGGTGCCGTCCCGACCACCGTTGAAGCAGCTCCAGACCTCGTCGGGGTCCTCGGCTTGGTCGAGCTGGGCGACGAGCGACTCGAGGTTGTGAAGCTTGTCGGCGGCCTTGACCGTCGCCGCTTCGGGCAGCATATGGGGGACGTGGTCGACCGCGTGGCGCTTGCGGTCGGCCCAACTCTTGTCCTTGTCCTCGGTCAGATCGGCCACGATCGCCCGTACACGCGCCGAGAACGAGACCTCGATACGCTCGAGCGTCCAGTCCTCGCAGTCTTCGACGACGTCGTGAAGGATGCCGGCCTGGATCGTCTCGTCGTCCGCCCCGACGCGCGCGAGCACGATCGCGACGTGAATGGGATGCAGGATGTAGGGGACTCCCCCATTCCCTTTCCGCGTTTGCCCGGAGTGCGCTTCGTGGGCGATCCGCAGCGCGCGCTCGATGCCGGGGCTGAACATCGGGCCGCTCAGATCTGGATGCCGAGCGGCTTCAGGAGGGCGAAGCCGAAGGCCATCGAGGCGATCACGAAGATCAAGATCACGCCCATCGGCCCCGAGAAGGGCAGCCAGCCCAGGTCGCTCTCGGGGTAGACGAAGGCGACGTGCTGGAAAGGGCTCCCGGCGAGCGTGTCCTCGGCCGGCCAAAGGGCGGCCAAGAGCGGGCTCTTGACCCGCTCGGGCTGCATGGTGCGACCGCGTTCTTCACCCGCGAAGAGCTTCTTGGAGAGCTCCGAGTCGTCGACCGAGAGGCTGATCTCGAACGCACCCGAGCGCGTGGGAACGACTTCCTGGAAAGCGAGCCCCTTCGACGGAACGCGCACCAGGGGGGACACCGCGGTCAGACCGTCCGGCAGCACGACGGCGAGGCGCGCGACGTCCTGACGGTGCTCTTCGGTCAGCTCGATGCGCAGCGTCGTGCCGGTTCCCGCGAGCAGCTCGGTCGGAGCCTCGTGGACGGGCGCAGGCTCGAAGCCGTGGCGAACGACCATCTGCGCGACGACGAAGACGAAGGGAATCGCGAGAGGCACGAACGGCAGGAAGTTGAGCCCGAGGTACTGGAAGTTGCGCAGGAGCACCTTCCCGATCGCCTTCGAGACGATGCCGAGATCGTCCTGGTAGAGACGAATCTCGATCATGTGCCCCTTGATCTTGTCCTTGGTCTGCTTGATGCCCTTCTGCCAGCTGATGTACTTGAAGACGATCAGCGCGAGAATCCCGAACACGCCGCTGACGAGGATCAACGACAGCTCCGCCCCGAGCCACTCGAAGGGCACGAGGAGGATGTCGAACAGCTTGGTCAGCGCGGAATTGACGGCGTTCATGCGCGGTGAGCTGGAGGGCGAACCAAAAAGCGGGCGCCTGCGTGCCTACGAGATGTAGCCGAGCCCCTTCAGCTTCTCCGTGATGTCCTCGTCCGAGCCCGCGTCCTCGAACTGCGCGACCTCGCGCTCGAGCACGTGGTGCACGAACTCGTCCGGAGACGCGTAGCCCGCGACCTCCGCGATCTGCTTGATGCGCTCGAGCAGGTCCTTGTCCACTTTGATCTTGTTGCCGCCGCCAAACATGTCTACTTCCTCTACTGGTCTCTTGCGGGTTGCCTGAGTGATCACCTGAGTGATCACCTGAGTGATCACCTGCGTGATCAGCTGCGTGATCAGCCTGTCTTTGTGATCAGCGGAACACGGGGCGGCCGTCCATCGCCGCATCCGTCTCCACGTCGTACTGTTTCAGGATCTCGACGGTCATGTCCTCGAGCCGCGGATCGTCGATCGCGACCTCGGCATTCGTGATCAAGATCCCGTTCACGACCTGCGGCGCCATCAGGTGGCTGCCGTTGAAGGTGCCGCCGGTGTTGTCGGTGAGCACCTTGTTCGTGATCCGCCCCAGCGACGCCTCGTCCGAGTTTCCGTACGACACATTGTACCCGACCACGATGTCGGGAGACTCGTCCAGGCGCTCGCCCTTGTAGACGGTCGAGCCGATATCGGCCGACAGCACGACCTGGGCGCCGTCGCGTTCGGAGTCACGAAACGCCTCGAGCTTCGCGGCGATCTCCGCGATCAGAGCGGGCGCCTCGGATTCGGTCACGATCCCCTGTGCCTCGCGGCCGGCGCGGTTCAGGTAAAGGCCGTTGAAGCCCATGCCATACGCCCGCGTCCGCGACCAGTCGACGGCGTCGTGGATCGCGACGTCGACGCGGTCGGGGTCACCGTGCGGCAGCTCGCGCGTCTGCTCGGCCTTCAGGACGAGGTAGCCGCTCTCGAGCAGCCAGGTGTTGAGGCTGAACTTGCGGCGGTACGGCGCAAAGCCGTGGTCGCTCATCACGATGATCGTCGTGTCGTCCCCGACGCGTTCGCGGATCTCGCCCAGGATCGGATCCATCTTGCGGTACAGATCCTGGATCACGTCCTTCCACGTGCTTCCCTCGCGGCCTGACCACCACGACGAGTCGGCCGCGGCGAACTCGGGCTCATGGTGTGGGTGCTGGGGGTCCGAGTGACGCCACATCATGTGGCCACACAGATCGACGGTGGAGTAGTAGAAGAACAGGAGCCCACCGTCCTCGTTCGCGACGTAGCGCTCGAGGGCGTAGTCGAGCATGCGCCCGCGCTCCCGATACACCAGGTCACTTTGGTGCATGAACTCCTCGTCGTCGAGCAGCCGCTTCTTCAGCGCGTTGACGTCCTCCGGCATGCCTTGCGTGTAGTAGGTGCCGATGCCATCGGCGAGATCGGCGCTGGCGGACTCGGGCTCCGACACGGGCGAGATCGGGTCGCGTGGGTCGATGTTGACCGGCGAGGCGTACATCTCGAACTCGGGCGCGATGCTTTTGAGGTGGAAGCGGACGACGCCGCTCATCCCCATGAGCCCCACCGGCAGGAGGTCGAACTTCACGGTGACGAAGTCGCTCCACTCACCCGGCTCGAGCACGATCACCTGATCGGCGATCTCGACTGCTGCGCCACCCGACTCCTCGTCGACGTAGACCGTCAGCGGGATCTCCTCGCGCTGGCCCGAGTCGAGGAACTCGTTCTTGGGTCCGAGCAGGGAGGTGCGCACGATGCCGCCGCGGACGCTGACCTGCTTGACCTTGTCGTCGCCGATGCGCTCGGGCGCAGGGTCGGTGCTGTACAGGCTCGGCTCGCCATAAGCGGAGTCGACGGCGGGCGTCATCATCCCCGAGAACGACAGCCCCTCGGCCGCTTCGACGGGGAAGTTGATCGGCATGCGCCAGACGTCGGCCGGCACGCCGGCGTCGCGCAACAGGGTCCAGAACGCCGCGCCCGAACGGTTGGGGTCACCGCCCTCGGTGATCGGGAACTGCCACTTGCCGGGCAGGTCGATCACGTTCACCTCGGCTGCGGTCGCGATCCCGGGCAGGACCTTGTACGTCTTCGGGTTGCGGTGCAAGAAGTCGTAGATGCCGTGCCCGCCGGGGTTGCGGCCCGTGATGAAGTTCGACCAGGCGACCGGGCTCTGGGGCGGAGTCGACGTCCCCAGCACGCGGATGCCGCTGCCCTCGGCGATCAGGCGCCGGAAGTTGGGCATCGCCGTGGGGTCGGCGTCGAGCAGCTCCTGCAGAATGTCGGGGTCCATCCCATCGATCCCGAGCACGACGACGCGCGGATGACTTGCGGGGGGCAGGACGGCCGTGCCCCGCGGAACGGTGCCGACCCGCCGCACGGTGGGCTTGGGAATCGCCGTCACGAGCATGACGACCAGCACCGCGAGTGCGGGATAGGCGGTCCAGCGCGGTAGAGTCATTGCGTCACCTCGCGCGGTGCGGAGGGTGCACTCGGACGCGCCGGTGCGCGGTCGCCGAACAGCGGCTTGCCTTGCATGTACCCGGGGATGTCGACGCCGAACTGGTCGAGGACGGTCGGCGCGATGTCGGCAAGGCTCGGCGTGTCCGTGTCGATCGGGCGGTTGCACCAGAACACGCCCGGCACGAGACGCGGGTCGACGCAGTGGTCACCCGACCAGGACTTGGTGTTGTCGGTGAAGATCTCCTTCGACACGGCACCGGTCGCGCAGTCCCAGGAGTGCCGGAAGCCGCGCTTGTAGCCGATCAGGAGCTCAGGCGCCATGTCGGCGTACGGGCCGCTGTGCACCTCGCTCGTGAGGAAGACCTCGTTGACGACCTCGTCGCCGGTCTTGGGGTCGACGAGCTTCTCGAGCTTGTCCTTGATCTCGCGCGTGAGCGCATCGAGCTCCGGCCCCTTCGCGACGATCCCGCTGCGCTCGCGCCCCTCGCGGTTGATAAAGATGCCGGTGAGGCCGAGCGTGAACGCGCGCGTCTTGTCCCAGTCGACGTTCTGGAACCAGTCGCCGGAGAGACCCGAGTCGTCCTTGAGCACGAGGTAGCCCTCGTCGCGCAGCCACGCATTCAGGTTCACGCCGCGCTGGAACGAGCAGAAACCGTGGTCGGAGATGACCATCAGGATCGTGTCGGGATCGTTCCCGACCTTCTCCCGCACCTCCGCGAGGAAGCTGTCCATCTTGCCGTACAGCTCGGGAATGACGTCCTTGTAGACCTCGGTGTCCTTGCCCGCGTTGGCCGGGTGGTCGGGCTCGAGGTAGCGGTAGAACATGTGGCTGACGCGGTCGGTCGTATCGAAGACCACCGTCACGAATCCACGCTTGGTCTTCTCGACGACGTCCCAGAGCTGCTTCTTGCGCTCCTCGAAGATCATCCACGCCTGATCGAGAAAGGCCTTCTCGTCGATCACGCGCTCGTTCAGGGCCCACGTGTCCTCGGCGAGGCCGAGGGTCGCGAACTTGCCCATCATCTTGGCGAGGTAGATCGAGTAGACGAACGGGTGGCTGATCGGCATCGCCGGCGACTCGGGGTCGATGTTGATCGGCGTGACGTAGACCTCCACGTCCTCTGCGGTCCAAGTCTGGATGTACAGCCGCGCGATGCCGCCCACACCGTCGAAGGGCACCTCCATCCACGGCGTGTACTCCTGCGGGCCCACCTCGACGGTCTCGCCGCCAACGGTGATCTTGGCGCGGCGCGTGGCCTCGTCGAGCTCGACCGTGAACGGCGAGCGCATCGGGTGCTTGTCCTTGCCCGGCGGCCCCTTCAGGTTCGACTCGATTCGGTTGCCGCGGCGCACGATGCGGAACTGCTGGCCGCCGATGTGCTCGGACTTCAGGTCGCGTGTCGAGTAGAACGAGAACGAGCCCTGCGTGCCCTGCAGGTCCGGCACGCACATGCCCGACAGGAGCGTGCCGTTCTTGAACTTCTGCGGCGGGAACGTGATCGGCACCCGCACGATCGAAGACCACACGTGGTTCGCGCCGAGCAGCTTCCAGAACGGCTGGCTCTTCTGGAGGATCTTGTAGACCGCACGATGGCCGAACGGAACTTTGGCGAGGCCGAGGTTCAGCTGGCGCGGGACGGTGTAGGTCTGCGTCGACGAGAGGATCGGCGCGTAGCTGCAGGGGTCGCGCGTCAGGAAGTCGTAGATGTTGTGCCGCGACGCGTCGACGCCCGTCGCGTAGGTCGACCAGGCGACCGGCGAGATCGAGGGCAGCGCGGTCCCGAGGCGGTGGAAGCAGCCCTCTTTCGCCAGCGCGTCGAAGTTCGGCATCCGCCCCTCGGCGGCGTAGCGCTCGGCGAGCCCTGGATCGAAGCCGTCGAGGCCGACGACGATGACGCGCTTGACCTTCGCCTTGGTCTTGCCGCGCAGCGAGAAGACCCGCACGACGGCCTTGAGCGGCCAGATCAGGATGATCCCGACCGCAAGGAAGAAGGTGCCCGCGAGCACGAGGAGCGAGCCCGCCGCCGCGAACCCCGCTCCCGGCCCGATGTAGGCGAGGGCCGGGGGAGCGGAAGCGAGGACGAGGAGGGCCAGGAGGCCGGGTCGGAGAAGGCGGCGGAGAGTCATGGGCCGATCAGGGCGCTTCGGTCTCCCTATCGTCCATGCCGGGGGAGGGCTGGAGGGGCCTCTGGGACGGAGATCCGAAACGGCGCAAGAGTATACGGATGAGGGCCGCGGGCCTTGGGAATCAAGGCAGGAGCCAGGGTCCGAGGGCCAGGTTCCAGATCGCGAACCCCACCAGCGATCCCAGCCCGCCCCCAGCCAGGAGGGGCAGCCGCGAGGCACGGGGCACCGCGACGAAGGCGACCCAGAGGCAGACCACCAGGCCGACGGCCGCGGTCCCGAACGCCAGGCTCGTGCTCGGCCAACCGAGCTGATCGGCGATCGAGATCTCGTCTCCCGCGGCGCCCGCCGACGACGCGAGCAGCACCAGGGCGTTGAAGAGCTGCCGCGACCAGAAGAGCGCCAGGAGGACCGCGACCCAGCCGCGAACACCGAGCGGCTCTTCCCGCGGGCGGCGTAGCAGCAAGAGGACCCCTAGCAGGCTGTCGGAGTAGTCACGATTCGCGAGGTGCCGAGCATCGGACGCAGATCAAGGAGCGACAAGTTCCCCATGGTTGGATGCCATTGGGGACCTTGGCGCGACGCCGAGCTGCGTTCGAGGATCGGTGCCTCGCGAA
>JAAELL010000518.1 GCA_024226735.1 bacterium
AGGAGTACCTTCGGTTCCTCAAGGAGATCAACCGCTCCACACCGAAGAACAAGGAGCTACACCTCGTCGTCGACAACTACGCAACCCACAAACACCCCGAGGTCCGAGCCTGGCTTAGCAAGCACCCCCGCTTTCACATCCACTACACGCCAACCAGCGGGTCCTGGCTGAATCTCGTCGAGCGGTGGTTCGGACTGCTGACCGAACGATGTGTACGCCGGGGAGTCTTCACGAGCGTGGCGAAACTGAAGCAAGCGGTCCTCCGGTTTCTGGACGTGAACAACAAGAACCCGAAGCCGTTTCGATGGACCAAGAGCGCGAGCTACATCCTCCGCAAGGTCAATCGTTGTAAAGAAGCGATTGACTCAGGACACTAGCGCAACCACGTGTCCAGGTGTTCGGCCACGAACGCGTCGTCGACGAGGTGCGGGTAGGTGCGGCGCACGCGCTCGATCTCGTCCGCCTGGCCGGGGGACAGGACCTCGTTCGGATCGAGGCAGTGCGTGCCGGTGAGCAGGCCCTGCGACGCGAGCACCGCGTGGATGCCGGGGACGCAGCCGCGGAAGCCGTGCGCCGCGTCGAAGACGGCTGCGTTGCAATCGGTGACCTCTTCGGCGCGCGCGAGGAGCTCGGGGGGCGCGGGCGCGCCGGAGCGCACGATGGCGCGGACCTCCTCGAAGAGTCGGACAGCGGCCCGGGTCCAAACGGCCCAGTGGCCGAGCAGGCCGCCGACGAAGCGCGCGCGCTGCGGCGCGAGCAGGTCGAGCACGATGTGGTCGTCGTTGCCCGTGTAGAGCGCGACCTCGTCTGCGCGGCCCGATTCGGAGACGGCGTGGACGACATCGAGCGTGCGGTAGCGGTCGAAGGGCGCGACCTTGATCGCGGCGACGCCGTCGAGCTCGCACAAGCGCCGCCAGAACGCGCGCGACAGGACGCGTCCGCCGACGGCCGGCTGGAGGTAGAAGCCGAACAGCGGGAGGACTTCGGCGACGGCGCGGCAGTGGGCGATCAGCTCGTCGTCGGTCGCGTCCGGCAGGGCGGCGAGGCTGAGCAGCACGAGGTCGTAGCCGTGCTCGCTCGCGAGCCGCGCTTCGCGCACGGCCTGGTCGGTCCCACCGCAGGCGCCGGCGATGAGGAGCACGTCGCGCTCCGCTGCGGCGCGCACTTCCTCGGCGACGAGCTCGAGCACGGGCGCGAGCAGGCCCGCCTCGCGGATCGCGAACTGGGTCGTGTGCACCCCGGCCGCGACGCCGCCCGCGCCCGCGGCGAGGTAGTAGCGTGTCAGCGCCCGCTGCCGGCGCTCGTCGAGGCCGCCGCCCACGTGCGTCGCGAGCGGGTGCGCGGGGATCACCCGCCCCTCGAAGAGGCGGGCGCGCAGCACCCCGGAGGGAGCGCCCGCGCTAGAAGGACCCATCGCGCGCCTCGTAGTGCGTCGGGAGATCGAACGCCGCGCCACCCGCGCGGGCCCACGCGGCGACCCACTCCGTCAGCGTCGCGAGCGGAACGGTGAGCGGGCCGAGTGCGGCGATCGCGTTCGAGGCGTCGGACAAGAGCGCGGTCCCGCTCTCGGTCCCGGTGAACTGCGCCGCGCGACCGAGGCGCTCGCCGAGCGTCGTCGCCAGCGCGCGGATGGACACGCGCTCGGGACCGGTGAGGTTGATCACGTGCGCCGGAGTCGCCGCCGAGCCCAAGGCGGCGAGCGCCATCGCGTTCGCGTCGCCTTGCCAGATCACGTTGGCGTAGCCCATCGCGAGGTCGATCGGCTCGCCCGCGAGGACCTTGCGCGCGATGTCGACGGGAACGCCGTAGCGCAGCTCCGCCGCGTAGTTCAGCCGGATCAGGACCGTTGGTGTCGCGTGGGCGCGCGCGAAGTGCTCGAACACGCGCTCGCGGCCGAGGACCGAGCTCGCGTACTCGCCGACGGGCGCGGGCGGCGTGTCCTCGGTCGCTCCGGTGCTGTCCGTGGGCACGAACGGATAGACGTTGCCGGACGAGAACGCGACGGTCGGGACGCCGCGGTAGCGCTGCGCGACGAGGCCGGGCACGTAGGTGTTGACGGCCCATGTGCGCGCGGCGTCGGTGCCCGTGCCGAACTTGACGCCGGCCAGGAAGAGCACGGCTGTGGCATCCGGTAGGCCCGCGACCGCCGCGGGGTCGAGCAGGTCGCACGCGCGCGTGCGCACGCCGTCGCGTTCGAGCGCCGCGCGCCGTTCCGGAGCGGAGAAGCGCGAGACGGCGATCACCTCGCGTCGGACGCCGTTTGCATTCGCGTCGAGGGCGCGGCGCGCCATGCGCGCGAGGCTCGGGCCCATCTTGCCGCCGGCACCGAGCACGACGACATCGCCGGTCAGGCCGGAGAGTGCGGCGATCGCGCGCGCGGAGGGGCGCGAGAGAAGGTCCTCGAGCTCCTCCTCGGATCGCACGAGCGGGCGGAGGGGATCGGGACCTACGCTCACGCTGCGGAGCATACCACCGGGCCGGCACGGCGAGCGCGCAGCCGTTGCGCCGGGCCGAGCGTCGAACTCGCCCGGAACGCGCAGTTTCCTGGGCCTTAGAGGTTCCCGAACGGGCCTCAAAGTTGCTCTTGTCCGGTACGCACTACTCCAATCCTCGGGGCGATCGTTGGTAGCGGCACGACCGAGTGCTTCGTTCGTAGATTTCGCCCAAAAAACCACGAACGTGCCGACCGGATCTGGGAAAACATCTACTGTCGATAGCAAGGCCCTCGCTCGCACCCGGGCTCACGACAGGAACCTCCTTTTCGGTTCCTTCGCGCATCTAGAATCGATATCGGGGAGACGCTCATGTTCAGTGCACGTTTGTGCAGTATGGGGTTCGTCCTGACGCTCCTGTTGGCCACAGGGGTGCGAGCCCAGGTGCCAACTTGTCCCGGTTGCGACGATGCCTCGCCGCCCCCTCCGGCGATCCCCTCCGTATCGCTGATCGGCGTCAGCGGACTCTTCGGTGGACCCGACGACTTCGGGTTGGTGTCGTTCACCGCGACGTTCCTGCGCAAGGACGACGGCCGCTGCTGGATGCCCAACTATGACCAGGTGGGGTTCAGTCATCAGTTCTTCTGCGTCGAGGAGTTCCCTTGCGTGTATGAGCTGAAAGTCGACGCCATCTTCACGGCGGGTGCCGATCACGTCTCGGGGCACTCCGCTCATGTGACCACTGCGGGCGCGGCCTGCGGCGCGTCCCAGGGCGGCGCGACGTTCTTGTCCGCGACGGGTGGAGCGACCGAGGTCCTGCGGGTCCTCTTCTCGGCGGGGTGCGGACAAGGCTGCGGGTACGCGTTCAGCTTCTCCGTCGGCTACGGATCGACCACGCCGCCGCACGAGTTCAAGGTCCTCGACCCGAACACACCGACCACGACCAACTTGGTAGGAGCCGTCGCGTGCGACCCTTGTCCCTGATCCTGCGGCGCTCGGATGGGAGGCCCGCCATGCTCACCACTCGCCTCGTCATCGCACTACCCATCGCACTTGGCGCGCTCTTCGCGACGGGCCCCGACGCACGGGCTCAAGCGCCGACCTGCCCCGGCTGCGAAGACACGTCGCCACCCCCGCCACCGATCCCATCCGTCGTGTTGCAGGGCGTGGCCGGACTGATCTTCGGGGCGCCTGACTACGGCGTCGTTTCGTTCACGGCGACCTTCTTGCGGCAAGACGACGGCCGCTGTTGGCGACCCAATTACGACCAGACGAACCTGTCGAGTCAATGGTTCTGTCGCCAAGAATACCCGTGCGTCTACGAGCTGTCCGTGGAGGCCGTATTCACGGCTGGGTCGGGCCATGAAGCCGGGAACGCGCCCCATGTCGTGGCGAACGGGTCCGCGTGCGGAGTGCCGGGCTCCTACGGCAGTTTCATCACGGCCTCGGGATCCTCACTCGAGATCCTCGATGTGGTCTTCAGCGCGACGTGCGCCCAGCAGTGCACGTACTCTTTCAGCTTCGCGGTTTCGTATGGAACCCCCGCTCTTGTATTCAAAGAGCTGGCAGGGCATATCAATACGACGACGAACTTGATCGGTACCGTCGCGTGCGATCCTTGCGCGAATCCTTGAGCCATCCTCGAAGGAGATCGAGCCCTATGGAAAGCTCCGAAACACCACTGAAAGTGAACCGCAGATGACCTCCGGAACACGAAGCTCGTTGTGGTTGATACTCCCCCTCGCGCTCGTTGTTTTCGTTCTCATCCTGCCAGATCGCGACGGGGCCGGGCCCGCGCCCGCCGCCCCGGATTCCGATGCGCTCGCCAGCGTGGACCTCGCACCGTCGAAGACCCGCCCACTCACCTTCCTCCCGCCACGCGGCCCTTCCGAGGTGCAGGAGGCGCGCTTCGAGGTACCACGGCCCGAAGCGGCCGATGACCTGGAGCGCGCCCTCGCCGATCCGCGGAAGGCGCTGCTCTATGCGCATCGCGCCGATCTCTCGAAGCTCGACGAGGAGACGGTGAGCGCGGTCTGTCGCATGGGGGCGACCGTCCAGCTCGGTGACATCAGCGACGCGCTCATCGACAGCACGGTCGCGTCCAACGTGGAGGGACGGACCGAGCAGATGCGGCTCGATTCGTTGCTCGGGTCCGGCCTGTTCTCGGGCCACTCGAGCGAGGAGTTGGCTGCGATCCGTGCGGCGCACGAGGTCCTCGTCACCCACGCGGCGGAGGATTTCTGCAGGGAGCTCCGGATCGCGGTGCGGGAACAATGGAAGAGCGGCGAGACCCTTCGCTGGCGCAACGAGGAGCCCGACCCCGGCTACGGGGGCCGGTCCGGCAAATGCGTGCTCGCGCGAGCGGCGATGGTGGGGCCCTACTCGTACCGGATCGTCGTCTACGCCGAGGACCACCCGGCCCTGTTCACCGTTCGCGAGCACCTGAACGACATCCAGCAGGACATCTGGGAAGCGCAGATGGAGTACCTCGAGCCGTTCCGCAAGAAGCGCTAGGCGCAACCTCATGAATAGTTCGGGCTAGGCGAATGCGAGGTCCAGGAGCCGTCGCACCGAGTCGTCGATCGCGAGCTCGCGCGCCGCGATCGGCGTGAACCAGCGTAGCGCGCGCGACTCCTCGGAGATGCGCGCGACGGCGCCCGCCGGCGCGACGGTGAGGTAACGCACGTCGTGGTGATCGTGCTCCGGTTCGTCCCGCCTGGCGGGGATCGCGTGGACGTCGAGGTCGATCGGTGCGGGCGACATCCACGCGGGCTCGATGCCGCTCTCCTCGAGCGTCTCGCGCGCGGCGCACGCGCGCAGGTCGCCGTCTCCGTCGCAGTGCCCGCCGAACTGGAGCCAGCGCTCGAGCTTCTTGTGATGGTGCAGCAGCACGCGCTCGCGCGCGTCATCGATCAAGAGCGCCGACGCCGTCAGGTGGCCGGACAAGCACGTGCGCACGAGGGCGTCCTCGTGCTGATCGATGAAGCGCAGAATGCGTGCTTGGACCGCGACCTGCTCGGCATCGCGGGTAGGGCACGAGGCGATCGTCGCGCGCGCGTCGGTCAGGCTTGCCAACGGGCCTAGCAGCCCGTGGTGAAACTCGTGGCGCGTTCGAACCTGCCAGGATTCGTCCTGGCAAGACGCGCCGACGAGGCGTATTCGCTGCCAAACTGTGATACTGGCCTTGGTCGGAGGAGGCGCAACGCAGCCAGGGCGGGTCCGGGCGGGTTTGAACGTGTCATGAGTTTCACCACGGGCTGCTAGTGGGGTGTAACAGAAATTCAGCGCAAAAATCAGGCCCCTTGGACGCCCCTAGTGTCCTGAGTCCGATATAGCTTTACAATGTAGCTAGTTTTTGATATTGTGCCGGCATGTTCGCCGCAGCCAAGAAACTCCGTGCCACTCGCCGTCAACGAGAAGAGCTAATCAAGATCGTTCGCAGCCGTTCGTCGC
>JAAELL010000519.1 GCA_024226735.1 bacterium
AGGAGGCGCAACGCAGCAGCGGGCGGGTACGGGCCGACCAAAATGCCGCACAAGAGTGAATCACACCACTAGAACCAACGCTTTCGTGTCGTCGTTCCTTCTTACCCGGTATCAGGTTAGGTCAGTGCGCCCGCGGGTCAAGCCGACCGAATTGGCTTGCCCGCCCGGTCCTGGTCGGTTACTTATTTGCGTCTACCCAGTGGGCCCTTTCGGGCCCGCCGGCACCCCCCAATCCCCCGATCAACCGGCCAGCCAGGCGGACCGCGACGGTCCCGCGGCTCTGGCCCACACACCTGGAACACGGGTCTGGCCCGTTCCAAACAGCCCGGCAACACCGGCCCGGCCCATCTCAGGAGCTCTTGTCGATGAAGATGCGTTCCCAACGCGGCGCGGCCCGCATCAGCGCCATCTGGATGATCGTTGTCGTCGTTTTGTTCTTTGCGGCGCTCGGCTACGCCTACATCGCGAACGAGGACAAGGTGAAGGCCGAGTCCGAGCGCGGCACGGCCGTGGCGGCCGCGGACGCGATGGAGGTCGAGCGCGATGCAGCCCGCGAGGACCTGCTGACGATCACCAAGCCCCTCGGCTTCTACGACCGCGTGACGCTCGGCAAGACCTCGGACGCCGCGCAGGCGGCCGAGGGCCTGGCCCAGCTGCGTGCCACCTTCCCCGACTTGGGTGAGGACATCGAGGACTTCGAGCGCGCCATCCCGGTCCTCGTTTCGAGCTACAGCACGCAGCTCAGCAAGATCAGCACGCTCGATCAGCGCATCACGGATCTGGAGGCCGAGGTCAACACCGCCAAGGCGGCCACGACCGACGTCGCCAGCACCAAGGACGTCGAGATCGAGAAGGTCCAACAGGCGCTCGCGGACGCGCTGAACACCTCGCGCGACGAGAAGGCCGCGCTCGAGACGACGGTGCAGGAGCGCACCGACTCGCGCAACCAGGTCGACGGCGAGCTGCGCACCGAGCGCGGCGTCACCGACACGCTGCGGCGCGAGACCGAGCTGGCGGCCCAAGCCTCGCAGACGCGCTTCGCGAACTTGACCAAGCAGCTCGAGTTCATGAAGGAGCGCGAGAAGCCGGACGGCGCGATCCTCTCGGTCTCCAAGCAGCTCGGCCTGTCCTGGATCAACCGCGGCTCCGGCGACCGCATCACGCGCGGCATGCGCTTCCTTGTCACCAGCGGCAACCCCGCCGCCCCGCGTGAGAAGGGCGAGATCGAGGTCGTCAACGTCAAGGCGGCGATGTCCGAGGTCCGCGTCACGATGCTGCGCGATCAGTTCGATCCGATCGTTGCCGGCGACCTGATCTCGAACCCGCTGTACGACCCGGAAGCCAAGCGCAACGCGGTTCTCGTCGGTCGCTTCTCCGGCATCTACAACGAGGCCGAGCTGAAGGTCCTTCTCGCCGACATCGGCATCACCGTGCAGGACAAGGTCGACCTCGACACGACGTACCTCATCGTCGGCAGCGAGCTGTACGTCGACGCCGACGGCGAGCCGGTCGAAGAGGCGATCCAGCCCTCGGAGACCGCGGCCTACAAGGACGCGGCCCAGATCGGCGCCAACGTCGTCTCGATCAACGACA
This sequence comes from bacterium, assembly GCA_024226735.1. Classification (GTDB taxonomy): domain Bacteria; phylum Planctomycetota; class UBA1135; order UBA1135; genus JAAELL01. The sequence continues at coordinate 1,594 of JAAELL010000519.1, forward strand.
TCCAGCACTTCTTCCGGAAGTAGCAACATTCGTCGCATTCCTCCCCTTGCAAGCGCCTGGGGACGGAGCGAAACAAGACGGGCGGGGTCCTTGTGGACCTCGCCCGTTCTCTTACGCTCGTAGTACCCCAACGGCCCGTAGTGAACGGGGTCCGCCGTGACGACGATCGATCAGCCGCAGCAGGAGTCGCTCGACGACTCGCGCATGACGCTCGGAGAGCACCTTTCGGAGCTCCGGACGCGCCTCATTCGCTCCGTCCTGGCGATCGGCGTGTGCTTCATCGTCGCTTGGATCTTCCGCTCGACGCTGACCGAGTGGGCCTACCACCCGCACCTGCGCTCGATCGAGTGGCTCAGGGAGTACAAGATCGGGTACTTGCTCGAGAACGCGTCGTCGCCGGCCGAAGCTGCGGAGGGCTTCACGCCCGACTCCTGGAAGGCGTACGAGGCGACGGACAAGCAAGAGGTGCTCGCGCTGAGCGAGGCCCAGGAGATCCGCAACACCGTACGTACGGACGCGGCTGGAAGCGTGTTCTTCATCCACATGAAGGTGTGCTTCTACTTCGCGCTCTTCATCGGCGGCCCCGTGCTCCTGTGGCAGGTCTGGCAGTTCGTCGCGGCCGGGCTCTACAAGCACGAGAAGACGGTCATCCACCGCTACTTCCCGTTCAGCGTCGGCCTCTTCGTGTCCGGCGTTTTGTTCGGCTACTTCATGATGGTGCCGAACGCGCTGTACTTCCTGTCGAAGATGAGCGTCGGCGAGGAGCGCTTCGAGTACTGGCAGTCCGCGGACATCTACTGGCACTTCTTGACCGCGTTGACGCTGGCCCTCGGCGCGGTCTTCCAGCTTCCGGTGCTGATGCTCGCGCTGACGCGCATCGGTCTCGTCGAGGCGTCGATGTACCCGAAGTACCGAGCGCACATGGCGGTCGGCTCGCTCGTCCTCTCCGCGATGCTGACGCCGCCCGATCCCGTGACGCAGCTCATGATGGCCATTCCGATCATCTTCCTGTACGAGCTCGGATCGCTCGTCGCACGCTTCACGCAGCCGGCGCCTCCGCCGGAGACAGCGGGCGCGGCGTGAGCCGAGCCGAATCGGCGGCGTGCCTCGCGATCGGTGACGAGCTCCTGGCGGGTGCGCACCCGGACCTGAACTCGCCCTTCCTCGCCGCACGCCTGCCCGAGTGGGGGCGGCACGTCGTCCGCATCGCGGAAGTGCGCGACGACGAGCGAGCGATCGCGGAAGCGGTCACCGAGCTCGCGCGAGAAGCCGGCCTCGTCCTGGTTTCGGGCGGGCTCGGTCCGACGCTCGACGACGTGACGCGGCACGGCGTCGCGCGCGCGGCCGGACTGGAGCTCGAGCACTCCGAGGAAGCCTGGGAGCAGAGCTCCGCCTGGTACCGCCAGGGCGGCCGCGAGGTTCCCGAGTCGAACCGCCGCCAGGCGCTGATCCCGCGCGGGGCCGAGGTGCTGCACAACGGTCACGGCACGGCGCCCGGCTTCCACGTGCGCGTCGGCGGCGCGAACTGCTTCGCGCTGCCCGGACCGCCGCACGAGCTGCAGGGCATGTTCGCCGATGTCGTCGAGCCCTGGCTCGCGCGCAATCCGGTCGGCGAGCTCGTCTACGACGTGCGCCGCATGCACCTCTACGACCTGTCGGAGTCCGTCTTCGCCGACTCGGTCGGCAACTGGATGGCGCGCGGCGTCAACCCGTTGATGGGGGTGACGGTCAAGGGCGGCATCCTCTCCGTGCGCCTCATCGCCCACGGCGTGAGCGCCTCCGAGGCGGCGGAGCGCAACGCGCGCCGGGCCGGCGAGCTCGCTGGACTCTTCGGCGAGCGCGTGTTCAGCGAGACGACGGCGGACCTCGCGTACGCGGTGGGGGAGCTGTTGATCGAGCGCGGGGTCCAGACGACGTGCGCCGAGTCGTGCACGGGCGGCCTCGTCGCCTCGCGCCTGACCTCGGTGCCCGGGATCAGCGCCGTGTTCCGCGAGGGCTTCGTCACCTACTCGGACGAGGCGAAGAGCCGCCGGCTCGGCGTCCCCGAGCCGCTCCTGGCCGCGCACGGCGCCGTCTCGGCCCCCGTCGCCGCCGCGATGGCCTCCGGCGCCGCTGAGGCCGCCGGCGCCGACCTCGCCGTTTCCCTCACCGGCGTCGCCGGCCCGGACGGCGGAACCCCCGACAAGCCCGTGGGCCTGGTCTGGTTCGGGATCGCGCACCGCGGGGAGGTCTCGACCCACGAGCGCCGCTGGCCGAACGCCGGCCGGGCGCGGGTTCGGGAGTGGGCGGCGTCCAAGGCGCTCTCCCTTCTGCTGGCTGCGGTGAGAGAAACCCCTTCCGGGGCTTAACGAGCGGCACTCGTGCTGCTATGGTGTTCGCCGATTCGCCGGTACCCCGTGGTGTAATTGGCAACACATCTGGTTTTGGTCCAGACGTTTCAGGTTCGAGTCCTGGCGGGGTAACCACTTCTCGAAGCCAGGCGAATCCTAGCCGGGAGAGCGCCCTCGCGCGCGAGGCGCCCGGCTCCACCCTGCAGCCCACCGCACTCGTCAACGAATGCCTGGCTGCGCTTCGCCGCCCCCGAGGTCCAGAGCTTCGAGAACCGCGCCCACTCCTTCGGCTCGGCCGCCGAGGCGATGCGTCGCATCCTGATCGAGTCCGCGCGCCGGCGCTCTGCGCAGAAGCACGGCAGCAACCCGGTGCGGGTCGCCCTGGGCGATCTCGTCAGCACCGAGGAGGATTCCCAGGTCGAGCTCATGGCCCTGGACGAAGCCCTCGATCGCCTGGCCAACCACGATCCCCGCGCCTACGAGCTCGAGGAGCGCGTCCGCGTCGACCTCGTCACCCACGCCAACTGGGCGGGCGCGTACACGACCAACGGACCGGCGCACATCACGATGGCGAGCGTCGACGAGGACAACGCGGGCTGGAACGGCGTCGAGACGCTGATGCACGAGGCTTGTCACACGAGTGGCCTCGACGTGCCGCACCGGACAGCGGTCGAGCGCGCGTTCGCGGCTCGCGGCGTTGAGGCTCTGCGGCGCTTCTGGCACGCGCTCGTGTTCTACACGGCGGGCGAGCTCACGCGCGTCGCGCTCGCCGAGGCGGGCAGCGAGGGCTTTCGCGGGTACCGGGAGGCGTTCGATGCGCACTGGCGGCCGTACCTCGCGGGCACGATCGACCGCGCGGTTGCCCTCGAGCGCATCATCCAAGACCTACCGTGAGCCCTTGGATCGGCGGGAAGACCGCCGGCCCGGGCGCGTCTATCCTGGCGAGGTGGCCCCTACCCCCAAGATGCCTTGCCCATGCTGAGTCTCCCGTTGCGCGCGTTCCTCACCCTGGCCCTCACCTCGCTCGCCGCGGGTCAGGGTCTCGTCCAGATCAGCCTGGGCGGCGAGCTCACCCGCCGCGGCGGCAGTCGCGTCGAGCTGGCGGTCGGCGCCAAGATCGACGGGCAGGCCCGTCAGGTCGAGCTCGACATCCACCTCGCTCAGGGGACCTCGAGCTCGGACTTCGCGCAGCTCGTCGCTGCGCGCCTGTCGCGTGCGGGCTTCGACGTCCTGGCCCCGATGCCGCGCGAGGCGCAGGCGGCGAAGAGTCACGTGTTCGTCGAGAACACGTACTTCGTGCGCATGCGGCTCGGGGGCGGACTGATCGGGACGATCACGACGAGCGAGCTCGCGCCGTCCGAGGTCCGCGTCGATGCGCCCGAGTCGATGCTCGAGCCGGCGAACCTGCTGATCTCCGCATCGACGCGCTCACCGCACACCAAGAAGTACGGCCGCAGCCAGTTCGCGGTTGAGTTCGCCAAAGACGATCATCCGGCGCAGGCGATCAACAAGATCCACAAGGCAGCGCTGACCGCCGAGTGGCTCGGCGACCGCCCGACCGCGCACGCGTGGCGGCCGGTGCGGCTCGTCGACGGGTCGATCATCACGGGTTTCAGCATCGGCCTCGAGAGCGCGGGGGACTGGCGGCTCGAGGTGACGCTGCCGCGTGGGGACCGGTAGGCCTCAGCGGTCGCGCCGCAAGTGCCAGAACCTCTCGGTCCCGCTGTTCCCGCGACTGCGATTCGTGAACGAAACGAGCTCCCACCCGTCCGCGCCGAGGTAGTCGAGCACGACGACCTCGTCCGCGCGTCGCGTGAGCTCCGTGTCGGTGCGGCGACCCATGAGCGCCTTGAGCAGGTCGCGCCAGCTGCGGTAGCGCTCATGCCGCTCGTCCGACACGGAACAGTAGTAGTAGGCTCTGGAGTTGCTGGAGGAGCGGCGCAGGACAGCGTGCTCGTACGTCTGGTCGTGCGTGCGGGGGGCGAGCGTCAGGCAGGCGGCGATCGTGGCGAGGACGACGGGTAGTGTGGCGTTCTTCATACGTGCGTTCGTTGTGCGTCGTGTCGGCCCGGCTGTGGGACGACTCGAGCGGGCACGCCTTCCGCCTATCTGCGGCGCACGAAGTCTTTCGCGAGATAGCGTGCTCCGCGCTCGCGTGCCTCCGCGAGCAGCTCCGGTGAAGGCTCGGCGCTTTCGAAGCGTGCGTCGAGCAGCCGCTCGAAGGCACTCACCAGCGCGGCGCCCACCTGCCCGCGCGTCGCGGTCGAGCCCGCGACGGCGAACGACGCGACGCCCTCTTCGAGCTCCGACGCGTGCACCTTGATCGAGCCGTGGTGCAGCACGCGTCCCGCACGGCGGCGCTGCGCGGAGCCGACGCCCTTGCGCGCGAGCCACACGATGTCGAGCGGCGTCGAGGCGTGGAAGCACATGCCGGTCGCCGTTCGCTCGGAGGCGAGCGCGTCCTCGTCGCGCAGCTTGGCGTCGACTCCGACCGCCGCGAGCGCCTCGATCACCGCGCCGTGCACGCGCGCGTAGGACTCGGGGATCGACGTGTCGTAGGGCGGCTCGTGCGCCGCGCAGGTCAACGCGAACGTCAGCTCCCCCGCGTCGTGGTGGATCGCGCCGCCGCCGGTGATGCGGCGCACGACGCGGCTCGCTCGACGCGTCGCGGGCACGTCGGCGAAGCGCTGGAAGTAGCCGAGGCTGAGCGTGTCCGGCGACCAGCCGTACAGCCGCAACGTCGGCGGCGCGTCGCTCTCGAGCAACGCCTCGTCCAGGCCCATGTTCAGGCCCGGGTCCAGGTCCGGAGACTCGAAGAGCCGCCAGCGGCTCATGGCGCGATCAGTGCTCGCTCTTCTCGAGCAGCGCTTCGTAGGCCTCGGCGTCGAGCAGATGGTCGAGGCTCGTCGACTCCGGCTTGACGCGGATCAGCCAACCCTTGCGCCACGGATCCTGGGACAGCACCTCTAGGTGCTCCTCGATCTCGGCGTTGATCTCGATGATCTCCCCCGCGACGGGGCAGTTGAGATCCGCGACGGCCTTGACCGATTCGATCTCACCGAACGTCTCGCCCTGCGCGACGAGGCGCCCGACCTCGGGCATGTCGCAGTAGACGAGGTCGCCTTCGTTGCCGCTCGAGAGCTCTTTGACGGCGAAGTCGGTGATGCCGACTAGGACGGTCTCGTCGTCGAGCTTGGCCCATTCGTGGGAGGGGAGGTACCTACGGTCGTCGGGGCGCATGGTGATCTTGTTCGTTGGTTACTTGCGGGTGCGTGAGTAGAAGGGGAGATCGACGACCGTGCAGGCTTGGCGCTTGCCGCGGATGTCGAGATCGACACTCTCGCCCGCGACGGCGAGGTCGACGGGGAGGTACGCGGATCCGATGTTCTTGCCGATGGTGGGCGAGACGGCGCCGGAGCAGACGCGCCCGATCGCCTGATCATCCTTGTAGAGCTCGTAGCCCTGACGCGGGACGCGCTTGCCGTCGGTCGTGATTCCGATCAGCTTGCGGCGCGGGTTCTCCTTGACGCGCAGGAGCGGCTCGCGGCCGATCCAATCGCCTTTCTCCTCCTTGAAGGAGACAGCGAAGTTGAGGCCGGCCTCGATCGGGTTGTGTTCCGCGTCGATCTCGTGGCCGAAGAGTGCCATGCCGGCTTCGAGTCGCAAGGTGTCGCGCGCTCCCAGCCCGATCGGCGCGAGGCCCTCGGACTCGCCGGCTGCGAGCAGCTCGTTCCACACGCGCTCGGACTCACCATCGGGAAAGTAGACCTCGAAGCCGTCTTCGCCCGTGTAGCCGGTGCGGCTGATGCGCACGTCGGGGAGGCCGCACACCGTGCCGAAGGCGAACTTGTAGTAGCCGAGGCCCGCGAGGTCGTAGTCGGTCAGCTTGGACAGCACCGCGGCCGAGGCCTGACCCTGCAGAGCGAGCATCGCGAGCTCGATCGTCTGGTCTTCGATCGTGACGTCGAAGCCCGCGGTGTGCGCGCGCATCCACGCCAGGTCCTCGTCCGTGTTCGACGCGTTGACAACCAGGAAGATCCCGTCCTCCTGGCGGTAGACGAGCAGGTCGTCGATCGGACTTCCATTCTCGCGACAGAGCAGGCCGTAGCGGATCGAGCCGAGCGGGATCTTGGCCGTGTAGCAGGTCACGACGTGGTCGACGAACGCGAGCGCGTCCGGACCGCTGACCCACACGCGGCCCATGTGCCCGAGGTCGAACAGGCCGACTCGTTCGCGCACGCAGCGGACCTCGTCGAGGATCGGTCCGTACTGCACCGGCATGTGCCAACCCGCGAAATCGACCAGCTTCGCACCCAGTGCGGCGTGGACGTCATGGAGGGAGGTTTGCTTCATCTCGAACGAAGGGACTGGGGGCCGGGCGGTCGGGCCCCTGTCCGCTCCCGCCATGGGCGGGGATCGTTCAGAGGGTGGCTGCTCCTCGAGTCCTGGGTGCCTGAGAGTTTCGCCGGTCGACCGGCTTGCCCCTTCGGCGATCGAGCGGGCTGCAGCACTGCTGGAGCCCCCCGACACTCTCCCCGAGGTCCAAGCCGGGATTCTAGCCCGTGGGCCAGATCGGTTCAGCCCTTTTCGGGCCGTGGAGCGGGGTAGGGTTCGAATGGCCCCCGTCGCAACCGCAGCGTACTTCGATGAGACACCCACTGAGCCCCGTCCTACCTATCCTGCTCTCCCTGGCGTCCACAGCAACTGCGCAGGACCCGTTCAGCGCCGGTGAGCGCTGGCATCACCAAGCTCCGGCGGCATCACCTTGGGTTCCCAGGACGGTCGGCTTCGCGGCCCGCGACGAGCTCGTCTGGGGCGCGACGGGCGGGGTCAGCCTGCTCGATAGCCGCGGCACGGGCGTCCACGCGCCGCGTTTCCACGATGCGCTCCCGACCGCGCTCCATATCGAGACGGCCGCTGGCTCGCGCACCGACGCGCTCTACGCGATCGCCCAGTACTCCGCGCCGACCCAGTACCAAAAGCGCACCGAAGTCACCCGCCACGATCCGCTCGCGGCGGCGCGCGGCGGCGGGTTCGTTCCGAGCTGGGTGCACGACATGGGCCTCTTGACCGCCGGCCCCTCCCGTGTGCGCACCGACCGCGCGGGCGAGACCGTCGCCGCGTGCGTCTGGGACGCAGCGACGAGCGAAGTGCAGATCGACTGGCTCGACGGAACGAGCGGCGCGCTCCTCTCGCGCGTGCGCCTCGCCGGCGCGGCCTTGAACGGCGTGGACTTCGCCGCTGGTGGCCGACGACTCGTCGTGTCCGCGGGCCTCGACCTCTACGTCGTCGACTCGATCACGGGCGTGTTTCACCACGAGGTCCTCCCGAGCGCGACGCACACCGTCTCGATCTCGGACGACGGTCGCTGGCTAGCAGTCGGCTCGATCGAACAGCTGACGTTGCGCCGCGCGACGCCTAGCGGCTACGGCATCGTCTCGACCTTCCCGAGCGCCCCGGGCTGGATCGCGACGTGCACCGACGTCTCCGAGAACGCTCGGACGCTGGCGATCGGCTGGTGGGACTACGTTGGCGGTGTCAACGCGCGCTTCGAGGTGTGGGACGGAAGGACGGAGACGCTCTTGTTCTCACGCTCGATCCCGGGCGCGAGCCTCCAGAACCTCCCCGGATCCGCCCGCGTGACCCGCGACGGCGAACGGATCGCCTTCGGCACGTGGGGCAATGGAAGCGATCCAGAGGTGGACCTGTACGCGCGCGACGGCACCGTGATCGCCGCCGTGGACGTCCCCGGAAGCGTCCAGTCCCTCGACATCGACGCCTACGGAACCCGAATCGTCGTCGCGTTCAAGGACGTGCACAACAACCAGTTCGGGAGCACCGGCGGGATTCGGCTGTTCGACACGGGGGAACGCAGCATCCAGGTGATCGCGCCGGCGCAGGTGGGGGGAGCGATCGAGTTCGCGACGCGCATGGAGGGGGCGAGCGTTGGGTTTCTGCTGATCGGAGATCGGCTCCCGCGGGCGATTCGCGTCGGCGGAGTGACCGGCGGGCTGTGGCTCGATCGGCACACGCTAGCTGTGTACGCGGCGGGCGCGGATGGGAATGGGAGGACGGATTTCTCGATTCCGCTGGGGTCGGATCCGGGATTGATCGGGATGCAGGTTTCGGGGCAGGCGGCGTTTCGGTTGGTAGGGGGGACGCAACTGGAGAGGTTCGTGGTGGACCCGTTGGTCCTGGAGTAAGCGGGAATCGGCAAGTCCGGTTCGGGCTCGATACTGCCCGAACCGGACTTGCCGATTCGTCCTGCGATCCCGCTCTCAAGCAAAACGAAACACCTGCCGATAGGCGCAATCGAGTCTGCACCTCCCCCACGGGTGCCCCAAACCCCACAACTACCCCTGCTCGACGCCTTCGAGGATCTCTCATGACCTTCGGGAAACGCATTTCGGTATGGACCGTCTCCGGCCTGGCTTGCCTGGCCGCTGCCTGCTCCTCCAGCTCCTCGTCCGGGGACGACTCCGTCGTCGTCGAGAGCGTGACCCAGGACCTGGATGCCGATCCCGACGGGTTGACCACTGTCATCGTGTTCGATGACTCACCCGGGTCCATCAACGCGGGCCATCTGCGCTCCAACGGGGGCCAAGATGCCGTTCTGGTCATCGGTTCCGGGCGAACGTTCACCGTCACGTGGGATGCACGGGTCACGCCCTCGAACCGGGTGAAGGTCGTCGGCAAGAGCGGGGTCGAGGAGGATTGGGAGAGGGTCGTGACGACCGACGACTCCGTGCCCACGTTCGCGATGGGCGTCGGGGTGCAGGACACGGCGGATGCGGCGCTCGGTGGGGATCAGCTGACAGTGACGTTCTCCGGGCCGCGCGTCGTCGAGACGCAGGCCGAGGATCCGGACAACTGGGACCTCGTCGTCAACGGGACCTCCGTCGACCTCACCGGCTCGGTCTTCGATCTCGATCCGGTGACGCAGATCATGTCGATGACGTTCGGGCCCGGCGCGAACCTGCACTCGACGTTCACGCTCGCCGCGACGAGCCTCGGGAGCGTCGCTGACGTGCAGCTCGACACGAGCGCACAGGCCGGCACCGCGGCGGGCGACGCGGCGGCGCCGACGCTGGTCTCGGTCGAACAGATCCTGATCGCGGACGAGTACGGCCTCGTCGTCGATTTCGTGTTCAACGAGCCGATGGACCCCGACGCCTCGCCGTCGATCGCCAACTTCTCGGTCAACGACGGGCCCGGCGCGGTTGGCGTGACGCTCGTGACCGAGGTCACGCAGCCCGATTCGGTGACGCTGCGCGCCAGCTTCAACAACCCAGTCGTTCCCGGTTTCGACACGATCACACACACAGGGCTGATGGACGCGCACGGCAACGTGTTCACCGCCGGCACGGTCGCTGTCGGGAATGCCGGAGCCCAGGCGAACGCCTACGACTCCGTCGTCGGCACCACCGTCGCGAACGCCGGCAACGACACGATCACGATCACGACGGACCAGGCGCTGGATCCGGACTTCGCGATTGATCCCGCGCTGTGGACGATCGACGTCGACGGCGGCACGATCACGATGGCCGACCAGACGCTCGACTACGACCTCCTCGCGAAGACGCTGACGGTCGAACTCGATTTCGACATGCGCAACGGCGACACGATCGACGTCACGTCGCTCGGCGTGCAAGAGGTCGACGGACAGCTCTTCGCGGCTGCCGCAGGCACCGTGAACGCCGATGGTGACGTCGATCCGCCGGCGGCGGTCAGCGCGACGCAGAACCGGACGGTCGACCCGAACGGGCTGACGGTCGACGTCGCGTTCGACGAGGACCTCGACCCGGTGACGGCGGTCGATCCGAACAACTACTCCTTCGCCCCGGTTGTCGGGATCAACACGGTCACGCTCCTGGCGGGCGGCGATACGGTGCGCATTGAGGCGCTCGCCGTGATGACGCCCGGCGACTACACGATGACGATCGATCAGGACGTCGAGGACCTCGCGGGCAACCCCATGGTCGCGGACCAGGGGCCGGTCGCGCTCGTGTCGACCGACGTGGATCCCCCGCTGCCGATGACCATCTCGGGCAGCGCGATCGAGGGCGCGGACGACGACACCGTCATCGTCGCGTTCGACGATGAGCTCGTCCAGTTGGAGATCGAGGATCCCCTCAATTGGAACCTCGAATCGCCGGTCGGGACGATCCTTCCGCTGACGGCACCGACGGTCCGTTGGGACCGCGCGAGCCGTACCGCGACGCTCGTGCTCGACGAGGGCGGGCAGGCGCTGCAGGCTGGCGACGACATCGGCGTCAGCTTCACGACGCTGCGCGACATCGGCGGCAACGTCGTCGATCCGAACCCGATCACGGGCGTCATTCAGGCCGAGAGCGGGCTGCCCGCGGTCGACGCCGTCTGGCGCATGGACCCGACGAACGACGGCACGGTCGTCGTGCGCTTCACCGAGCCGTGCGGCAACCTCGACGACCTGTACCACGCGGTGTCGAACCCGAACGGAACGCGCTACGCGATCCGCTTGAACGACTTCGCGCAGACGCTGCGCGGCTACCCGACCACCGTGAACATCGTCGACGGCGGGCTGGGCGTGGAGCTGAACTACGGCTTCACGGTCAACCTGACCGACACGCTCGACGTGATCGGCGTCACCGACCTCGCTGGGAACATCATGTTCCCGGCGATGGATCAGGTGATCATCGCCGAGGATGTCGCGGCCCCGGACCACAACGTGGCGCCGACCGTCACGGCCCTTTCGGGTGAGAACAACGACGTGATCATCGTCGAGTTCACGACGATGATGAGCCCCTGGAAGCTCACGAGTCCGAGCAGCTACTCGGTCGTGACGAACCCCGGCGGCGTGGTCGTCGACCTCGAGGCCGCGACCTTTGAGCTCCTCTCGCGTACGACGGTCCAGATCACCCTGGACGCGACGAACTCCGACAACGTCGACGCGAGCGAGCTGTACGACGTCACGTTCGTGCTCGACGCGGACAACCCGCTGCAGTCCGAGCAGGGCGTACCGCTCGCGGCGTCGAGCACGCTGAATGTCTCGGTCGGCGGCGACAACGCGAACGGCCCGACGCAGGTCGGCTCGCGCGTGATCTTCTCGAGTGCGATCGACGACGAAGTCGCCTACTTCATCTTCGACGAGGCCGTCTCCGAAGCGGCGGTCGAGGCGGACATCAACGACTGGCTCTACAACGGCGTCCAGAACCCGACCGGGGCCCTCGAGCTCGTCAGTCCGCGCGTCGTACGTTTGGACTTCGAGACGACCCTGACGCCGGGCTTCAACGTCGGTGTCTTCCAGCCGGCGACAGAGGACCTCGCGGGCAACGACGCGGGCGGCATGATCATTCTCGCCTTGCAGGACGACGCGAGCGCCCCGCTGCTCACGAACGCAGCCGGTGAGGTCGACGTCGGGTCCGGCGGCGACCGGGTCGTGATCGGCTTCAACGAGGAGATCGACCTCGCGACCGGGCTGAACCTTGGCAACTACGCGGTGACCAACGGCATCAGCGTCGACTTGTCCTCCGCGACGATCGCCTACGACAGCGTCGCGACCGCCGTCACCATCACGCTGCCCGTTGGCGTCGAGCTCGACGCCAACAACACCATCACGGTGTCCGTGATGGGCGTCGCGGACGCGGCGGGCAACGCGATCGTCGGCACGTCGATGCTCGGCGGCGTGGTGACGGGTGACGTCACCGCGCCCAGTGTCGCGAACGCCTGGACCAACCTCCCGCTCGATGCGGCGGGCACGACGATCGACATTCTCTTCACCGAGGACGTCGATCAGGACTTCCTGCAGATCAGCCAGGGCAACTGGTCGACCTCCGGCTCCGCCAACGTGATCGCGATCGAGTTCGTGAGCCCGGCGCACGCGCGCATTCAGCTGAACGCGCCGCTCGGCGTCGCCGAGACGATCGACATCAGCGCGGGACTGCAGGACATGGCGCAGAACGCGGCCGGTGCCATCAGCTTCGACCCGGTCGACCCGGTCGACTGATCGAGGGCGACGCGGCGGACCCTCCACCGGAAGGCTTTTCCGAGCCTTTCGTGGGGGTCCGACCTCCGGCTCCCGTATCCGACTTCAGATGCGCCCCGGCGCGGTTCGATACCTGATGGACTCGAACCGGCTCCTCCAGGCCCTCCCACTCCACCATGCAAGAGACCCAAGACCAGGCCACGACGCCGGAGACGGCCGCCGAGGGCCACCTCATCGTCGAGGACGTGGTGTCGACCCTCACCGGAGGGGAAGCCTTACCTCAGAACGTCGAGGACTTGCGTGCGCAAATGGAGCGCGCCGCAGCCGAGTTCGACCGTCGCACGGCGGACGCGTTCGGCCGCGCCCTGCTCGACAGTCTCACGGACGACCCGGGCAACCTGAGGCAGCTCGAGGCCCTCTTGATCCTGGGTCTCGCGCACCCCGACGTTCTCGGGCGTCACCGGATCTCGATCGCGGTCGAAGGACGTCGTCTCGCGGTGCTGCTGGAGCGATCAGGTGAGATCGATCGCGCGCGGAGCGTGCTCGAGCTACTCGCGAACCATCTGCCGGAAGAGCGGTCGATCGACCACGAGCTGGCGGGCATTCTGCGCCGCTCGGGCAAGACCGACGAGCTGGTCGAGCGCTACTTGGCGCGCGCACATCAGGCGGTCGAGGCCGGCAAGGTCAGCGAAGCGATCCCGTGGCTGCAGGAGATTCTGCTCCTCGATCGAACGCGTCGCGACGTCGCGCGCATGATTCGTGACCTGCGCTACGAGGAGGCTGACCGCGAGGCACGCACGTCGCGCCGGAACAAGATCCTCATCTCGCTCGTTCTGGTGTCGGCGGTCTCGACGGCCGTGATCGGGCGCGAGGTCAAGCTGCACAAGGACTATCAGAAGATCGGCCAGGTCGATCCGAGGCGCGACGAGACGGTTGTGGCGCGCAAGGCGGCGATCGAGGCCTTCATCGAGAAGAACCGTTTCTGGGCGGGCCTGTTCGATGCGACCAAGGAGCGCGACGCGCTGAGCGAGCAGATCGGCCGCAACGAGCGCGAGGCAGCGAGCGCCGAGAAACGAGTTGTCGTTCAACACGAGCGGGTGACGGAGATGGCAGACGCTGCGCGCGTTCAGGCTCTGATCTACTCCGAGAGGGGCGACTTCCATCGCGCTCTCGCCGAATTCCAGAAGAGCCTGTCGCTCGCTCCCGAGGGCTGGGAGCACTCCGAGCGCGTACGGGCGGACATCGCCGCACTCGAAGATTGGAAGGAGGCCTCCAAGTGAACCTCTTTGCCAGATTCACTTCGCGACGCCGGATTCGCAAGGCGGTTCAACGCCTTGGTCTCGACCCCTCGGCGCAGAACTACGCCACGCTCGCACGTGAGCACGTCGTCGTCGGAAACATGACCGAGGTCCTGCGCGTCTGCACCGAGGGTCTCGAGACCCATCCGGGCAACGCGGAGCTGGCGCGCCTTTCGCAGCGCGCGCGCAGGTTGATGCTCAAAGGCCGGCTGCGTGTCCTGCAGCGCGATCTCTTGATCTCGCCGCGGCGTGCCTTGTGGCGCGAGCTGATCGAGCTCTACATCGAGTCCGAGCAGTCCGAGCGCGCCGAGGAAGTCGCACAAGACTGGTACGCAAAGACCAAGGACGGCGAGGCGATGTTCTACCGCGCGCGGGCGCGCGGCGAGCTGTTCTTCACCAACCGCCGTGCCAAGGACGGCAGACTCGCGTTCGACTTGTCCGAGCAGGCGGCGCAGGAGCTACGCACCGACCCGCGCCCGCTCCAGCTGCAGTTCGAGATCGCGCGACGTGTCGGCGCTTGGCACGACGCGCGGACCGCGATCGCGCGACTCTTGGAGCTGATGCCCGGTAACCCCGACCTCGAGCTGCGCTTCCGCGCCGTCCAGTCGAACTACGCTCACTCCAAGCCGCTCGACCGCGCCCTCGCGATCATCGAACGCACGGGAGAGTTCGTCGACGACCTCGACGAGGACTCGACGATGCCGGAGAACTTCGCGGTCCGTCCGATCCTGCAGCAGCTGGGCCTCGATCCCAACGTCCGCGCCGCCGCGTACATTCGCGGAAGCACGGCGCTCGTGCAGGGACCCCACGGCCCCACCGCCGATCGCACCGCACGCACGATGCGCGAGGTCCTCAAGGCGTCGCGCAACGCCGCACGCCGGATGGGGCTCGGCATGCCGTCCGAAGTCATCGCTGAAGGAGATTTCGGATCCCTGATGGTCTCGCTCGGCGAGTACGGCAACTCCTCGATCTGGTGCGACGGTCCGGTCAAGAAGGCTCACCGCGAGGTGTTGGCAACGATGTCCGGCATGGCCGTCAAAGGTAGCACAGCATGAAGGAGATCATTGAACCCCTCGCCCTCGTCCCCGGCGTGCGCCTCGTCGCGATGGTCTCCCCGGATGGGATCCCCATTGCGATCGCGAGCAACTCCACCGCCGGCAGTGACGAGCTGGGGGGACAGGAGAGGGCCGACCAACCCGGCACGCTCTCCGTCGTCGCAGCCGGTTGGCTGGCCGACGTGACCCGCGTGATTGCGGCGCTTTCCTGGGGCTCGCCTCAGCGGCTCATGATGCGCGGCCCGCAAGGCACGGTCGTGCTCCACCAAGGGCCCGGCGCGCTACTCGTGACCGTGCTCGAGCGCGGCACGTCGCCCGAAGAAATCCACGTACCCATGGAGGGTGCGATCGCACGCATGGCGCGGGTTCTGCGCGGCATGGGTACAGCCTCCCAAAACCCCGGCAGTCGGGAAGACGGAGGACCTCCGGGGATTCTCCCCGCTCCTCAAACAACCATCGGGCTCCACCGGGAGCCGCAAGAGAACGCTTCCAAAGCCATCCGGGGCAACGAATAGATAATGGTTCAGATCAACTTCGCTCAGAAGAGCGTCACGGTCAAGATCGTCTACTACGGACCCGGCATGTCGGGCAAGACGACTAACCTCGAGGTCGTGCACCAGCGTGCTCCCGACAACAGCCGGGGCGAGCTGACCAGTATCTCGACGGACGGTGACCGCACGCTGTTCTTCGACTTCATGCCGCTCGATCTCGGCACGGTCGCTGGAATGCGCACGCAGTTCCAGATCTACACCGTGCCTGGTCAGGTGTACTACAACTCCACGCGCAAGCTGGTGCTGCAGGGCACCGACGGCGTGATCTTCATCGCCGACTCTTCGGCGTCGATGATGCAGGAGAACCTCGAGTCGCTGAAGAACCTCGAGGAGAACCTGGCCGAGTACGGCAAGGACATCAACACGACGCCCTACGTCATCCAGTGGAACAAGCGCGACCTGCCGGACGCCTTGCCTGTGGACGATCTCGAGCGCGCCCTGAACCCGCGCGGCGTTCCGAGCTTCGAGGCGTGCGCGAACACGGGCCAGGGCGTCTTCCCGACGCTGAAGGCGCTCGCGGCGCTCGTGCTCGATTCGATTCACGAGCAGACCGGTTCCAGCGGAGTAGGCGCCAGCCACGCGGCCAACATCGGCGAACCCGCACCCGCGGCGTCGCCCGTGCCATCAGCTCCGGACGTTGCGCCCGCGGCCGCTCCGCCCGTGCAGAGTGCGGGTACCGGGTTCTACGCGGCGCCGGAGGTGGCGCAGCCCGCCACGCCGCCGCCCGTCGCACCGATCCTTGCGCAGCCGGCCACACCGATGCCGCCGCAGGTGCAGCAGCCGGCAGCGCATCAAGCCGCGCCGCCCGCGGTACCTCAACAGCCCGTGGCGCCGCCGGTGGGCGCCGTGTCTGGTGCGGAAGCGCCGGCAGGAGCGCCGCCGGTGCACGATCCCGTGTTCAACACGGCAGCGCCGCAGCCTCCGGCCCCGCAGCCGGTGCAGGATGCAGGGCCGCAGATGGTGAACATGCAGGCAGGGCAGCAGCCCGGCGGCTTGCCGGCAGGCTTTCCGCAGCCCGGCTCCGTTCCGCCGCCCGCGCCGCCGATGCAGCAGAGCGCCGAGTCGCTGTCGAAGACGCAGATTCACGCGCCGCCGCCTCAGGTGCAGCAGGAGCCGCCGATGCAGCAACAGGTGCAGCAGCAGCAGCAGCAGCAGCAGCAGCAGCAGCAGCAGCAGCAGATGCCTGTTGCCTCGCTCGCGCAGGCACAGGGCATGCCGCAGCAGCAAGCGCCCGCCCCGCAGCCGATGCAGGCCGCGGGACTCCACGACACGACGCTACGCATGGCTCCGCGCCCGATCGTCGAGTCACCGGCGAGCGCGCAGCACGGCGGTCAGGTCGGCACCGTACCCGTCGCGGCTCAGCAGCAGCCGCAGCAGCCACAGCAGCCGCAGCAGCCGCAGCAGCCGCAGCAGCCGCAGCAGCAACCGCTGATGCAGGTCAGCCCGAACACGCCCGTTCCGCCTCCCGCGTCCGCGAACCGCAGCGTGCCTGCTCCGGGCCGCATCAAGCCGCGGTCGAGCGCGCTTCCGACTCCCAAGGATTCGGGATCCAAGCGCTCGACGGTGGTGACCGCGGTCTTTGTCACACTCGCGCTCGTCGCCGGAATGGCAATCGGTGGTTTCGCCTTCAACATCTTCTAGGGAGAAGGGAGCTCGATGAACATTCCGGATCAAAAACTGCGTGCGGACCGTCTGGTCTTCTACGCAAGGGACGTCGATCAGCTCGATAGCGAGCTCGACGGCTTCCTCGAGCTGTCTGGAGCCAAGTGCGCGCTCTTGATCGATCGCGAGGGACACCTCGTGACGCGGCGCGGCGAAGCGGCCGCGGAAGCGATCGATTCGCTCTCGGCTTTGACTGCAGGTTCGTTCGCGGCGACCAAGCTGATGGCCCAGCTCCTGGGGGAGGACGAGTTCAGCACGCTCTCGCACCAGGGCGCGCGGCAGTCGATTCAGATCAGCTTGATCGGACAACGCACGCTGCTCGCCATCGTCTGGGACGAACGCACCAATCTTGGCCTCGTTCGGTTCTACGCTCAGGAGACCAGCCGCAGGCTCGAGATGGTCTTCGAGGAGATCGGGCGCAGGCCGGTCGACCCCAATCAAGCCGAGCTCTCCGGGGACTACTCCCGTGAGGCGGCCGCGGCGCTCGACGATCTGTTCTGATCGCCACTGCGCCGCAACCCGGTCGGACTTAACGGGCCGCGCCCTCGAGGGGCGCGGCCCGTTCTCGTGCGTGCGTGCCTGGCATGACTGTCGACTTGGAGGTGAGAATCCTTCCGGAACCTGGCCGCAGGGACCGAAGGGAAGCGCAAGGGCGTGACCGCGAGGGAGCGTCTGAAGGAAGCGTGCATGCCGCGCAACGGTACGTGCAGGAAGGCCGGCGGATCGTAGTAGATGTCGATCTGGAGAAGTTCTTCGATCGGGTCAACCACGACGTGTTGATGGAGAAGCTCGCGAGAGGACTCGCGGACAAACGCGTGTTGGGACTGATCCGTCGCTATCTGCAATCCGGCGTGATGGTGAACGGGGTGCTCTTGGACGAGGTCGACAAGGAGCTGGAGAAGCGCGGACATGCTCTCGTGCGCTACGCCGATGACGGGCGAGTCTTCGTCCACACGCGACGGGCGGGCGAGCGGGTGCTCAATCACCTGCGCAAGCTGTACAGCAAGCTCCAGCTTCGAATCAACGAGGCCAAGAGCGCGGTGGCGCGAGCGTGGGACCGGGACTTCCTGGGGTACTCCATGTGGGTCGGTCCGAGCAAGGTCGTCCGCTTGCGTGTCGCGAAGAAGGGGCCCTCGAGAAGATGAAGGGGCGAGGGCGGCAGATCACGGGAAGGCAAGGCGGCCGGAGCATGACCGCCGTCGTCGGGCAGCTTCGCAGCTACCTGACAGGCTGGCGGAACTACTGGTGTGATGCAGACATTCGCAGTCGTATCCGGGCCCGCATGCACCCGCCACGGCGTTGCGGCTCCTGCGACCAATCCCAGTATCACCGTATTGGCAGCGAAGTTGCGTCGTCGCCGCGCCTTGTGGCACGCACACGCGAGCTCGGGATAAGACCGCAACTGTCTGCATCACACCACTACTTCGGCCTCGCTGCGACCCCCGGAATCTTCGCCTCTCTCGACCAGTGGATCCGGCGGCGCTTACGTGCGCTCCAACTCAAGCAGTGGAAACGAGGTCGGACGATCTTCCGCGAACTACGTGCCCGAGGAGCCTCGGTCGACGTAGCCGCGCAGGTCGCCGCCAACGCCCGCCGCTGGTGGCGGAACGCCTGCCGCGGGGTCCACCGCGTCCTCCGCAACTCCCACTTCGACGCACTGGGACTACCCCGGCTCGCGAGGTGACCTCAACTCTTCGAACCGCCGTGGTACGGACCCGTACGCCCGGTGGTGTGGGAGGGGAACCGGCAGGCTGCTAGTCCTGCCGGTTCCCCTCCCGATTCGCCGGCGCCACGGTCGCCTGTACGAGTGTCGTGGTGCGAAGGGCGCCGCCAGGCGAGCGGTCGCGTCCGTCTCACGCCATGCTGGCGACGAACGGGAGCCAGTATTAAGTGTCAGAGCGTCGCGAAGGCGCCTGCCGACACCGCGCGAACACGACTGCGCGAACGTGCGCGGGGCTCGTCACGCGGTTTTGGCGCCAACTTTTTTTGATCGCGTCGCAGTGCTGTTCGATCGGGGATTGTGACGCGCGCGCGTGCGTTGCACGGTGCTCTCGTGCGTCGTCGAACCGCGTGCGCGTCGGGCGACAGGCGGTGCGCGCGGCGTAGCGGAGCGTGGCGCGTTGCAACTCCAAGTGTTGCTCTTCATTGAGTTTACGCGCGCCGTGTTGTCGCGTGTCGCGACGTGTTCGACGCGCAGGGAGCACTCGCGGGCAATCGCGCGACACGTTGTGGATGACGTGTCGTTCGCACCTGCGCGGATGTGGATAACTCGCACGCGCGTCGCCCGGCGCGGAACTGGAGATCAAAAGTTTCCAAGTTGCGAGGAAAGCCAACTCGCTCGCACGCCGATGGACCCAGTGATGTCGTGGCTTCCTACTTGAGCCCCAAAGGGGCCGAATCAACCCAGGACCTTGCGGTCCAAGGAGACATCTCTCATGGCGAAGAAGAAAGCGACGCGCAAGAAGGCCACTCGCAAGAAGGCCACCAAACGTAAGGCCACTCGCAAGAAGGCAACGAAGAAGAAGGCCACTCGCAAGAAGGCCACCAAGAAGCGCGCCAAGAAGAAGGCCACAAAGAAGCGTGCCACCAAGAAGAAGGCAACGCGCAAGAAGGCCAAGAAGAAGGCCACTCGCAAGAAGGCCACCAAGAAGCGCGC
>JAAELL010000520.1 GCA_024226735.1 bacterium
AAAGAAGTTCCACCCGTCCCGCTCATACGCGGCCATGGCCCCTCCGTGCCTCGCGAGCCTCGACACGGCAGCGACTCGTGCCGTGGCGGGCTGCGCGGCTCCGCCCTTGCCGCGTCCGTCGCCAAAATCGGCGAGTGTATACGCTGCGACTGCGGCGTACGTCTCCCGCGCCTTTTGAAGTTCGCCTTTGGCCCGCTTGAGTCTCTCCGCCTCCCCCTTGAGCTTCTCGGCTCGCTCTTGCACGTCCCTGGCGCGTTTGTCCTGCGCGACTGCCGCGCGGCGCTTTGCCGCGAGCTCGGCCTCCGTGGCAGCGCTGCGCTGCAACTGGCGCTGGGCGACCTCGGGCTGGACCCGCCCGCGACTGCGGGCTGCGCGCTCGTGCTTGTGGATGGCACGGTCCACAGCAATGAGCAAGCCCTCCTCGCCCACATGCGCGAGGATGTCGCGTGCTTCGCGGAGACCCCGTTCGCGAACCGCGCGCCGCTCCACGTCCTCAGCGTCCTCCGCGTTCAAGGAGGGCCCGTCGCACAGAGGTAACGCGGCAGCGGTACTTGCCTCTGGCCCCTCCCCCGCCAGCGGTAGCACGGGATCGTCGAGAGCGTCGTCGTCGTCGCTGTCCTCCGCGTCTCTCCAAGGGCGCGGGCAGGCGTCGTCGGACTCGTCTCCGCCGTCTTGGCCGTCGAGCAGACGGTCGAGGATGCCGCGACTCTCGAAGGGCACGACGAGGCTGTAGACCCCTTCGTAGGTCCAGTCGAGGCGCCCTGCCTCGAAGTCCGCCGCGACTGCGGCACAAGCTTTGGCGCGCTCTCGCGGCATCTCCAGCGCATCCCACGCCAGCCGCGCTTCCCGCACGATCTGCCAGTCGCCAGTCCCGTCCAGCGGAATGGCGAGGCCCACGCGGCTGAAGCCCTCCGCCGCTCGCTCGTGGAGTGCCGTGTCGCGCCAGACATCGGCAAGCACGCCGATGCAGTCGGCTGGACGCATCGACGGCACGCGCGTCGGATCCTCCCGCATCTGCTCCACGGCGGTCCGCATTTCCTCTTGCTGGTAGTCGTGGCGCAGTTTCTGGTGCAGATCGGTGTCGTTGACCTGGATGGTGCCAGTACAGCCACCTCCGATCTGCACGAGCACGAAACCGCGCTGCCACGCCAGCCGCTTGAGGCTCTCCAAGCCTTGCGGCGCGAAGGCGTCGCACAGGAGGATGCGCCAGCGCCCATCCCACGACTGTGGGAGGTGGCGCTCCATGTACGCCAAGAGATGCTCCTCCCGATACGATCCGCGTGGCGAGGTCACCACGCTCGCCCACGAATCCGTCAGGTAGTGTCTCAGCCTCGCCTGCAGCCTGTCGCCCTGAGCTTTGAACATCATCTCAAGGGGCGGCATCGCCTGGTCACCACGACTGTGGTGCCAGGGGAAGTCCGAGCAGCACATCGTCTGCACGGTCCAGCGCGCGCGGATCGCCGCATGGCACTCTTTCAGCGCCACGATGGGCTGACCCCGCAGCCCGAGGGTCTGGCAGTTTTTTAGACCCCGACTCGTTGAGGTAATAGGGGCTCTGGTCGAAGTTCCAGAGCGGCGGTTCCTGCCCCCACTGGTGGCGGCAGAAGTGGCGAACGCGGAACACGTTCAGCCACGTCGTGTGGAGCCGCTCCATTAGGACCCACCGCGGAACCTTCCACTTGCGGTTCGGTCGCCGCAAGCTGATGCGGTGCTCCCGCCTCCACTCGTGGAGCCACAGCCAGTTGATGAGGGGCAAATCCGCCGCGACTGCGGCGGGTTCTTCCCCAAA
>JAAELL010000521.1 GCA_024226735.1 bacterium
AACAACGACATGCGTTGGTTCGAGGACGTGTCGATGATCGACGGTTCGTCCTACTACCAGGTGCGCGTCACCTTCAACTCCAACCCCGTCTCCGGCCAGAGCCCGCGCCTCAAGGCGCTCGCGATGTCCTGGACGGAGTAGAGCTCGCTCGTGCAACCCCGCGGGTGCCCTGGGCGCCCGCGGGGTTTTTTCGTTCTCTCGACGGCTGACGCCGTCGAGAGACCGTGAGTTCTGGCGAGTCGACGACGCTCTGCTCGTGCAGAACGACGATCGTATCCGCCGATCCGGAGCGCGGGCTGGAGGGCCAGGGCGAGCGTAGGATCCGCCTGACCATGGACCGCCTCGTGATCGAGAAGGCACTCGCCGTGCGGGCTCAGATCTGCTTCCAATGCGGCGACGAGGAGAACGGAGAGCCCATCGAGCTGCAGCTGCCGTTCACCGCCAACAACGACACGAGCGAGCCCTGGATCATCACGGCCGACATGTTCCAGCTCCTGAACGCCGAGGGCCGCGAACAGCAACAGGTGACTCCAGGCGAAGGCCCGGCTGACGTCGTCATCGCCAACGTCTCGCCCAATGGCTTCGCGCGATTCACGACCCTCGTCCACCTCGTTGGCAGCGCGGGCAAGGACGACGAGAGCGTCCACGGGACCTATCTGCTCCGCGTCGAGGACGGAGGCGAGGTCCTGCTCGAGCGGCACGTGCGGCTGGGCACATTCAACCAGCTGTGGCAGGTCACCCGGCTGATCCTCACCGTGACGGTCACCCTCGCCGCCGTCTGAGCAGGGCTCGACTACAGGAAAGCGATCCCGAGCCCGTTCGTCAGGTTCGACGTGGGGCCCGGGTTGAAGTCCCGGAACCAGACCTGAAAGTAGAGCACGTCCCCCACCGCGATCGGCGTGGAAGCCGGCGCGGGCATGTGGGTGCGGTCGACGCCGAACGCGGCGCTTCCCGTGTCGCTTGACGACCTCGACCCGGGCGATCGGTGCCGCGAGGCTCTCCCGACCGTTCCAGGTCCAGCCGCAGTCGGCGTCGACAAGGGCCTGCCGCTCGTCCAGCTTGGCTCCGGTGACGTCGAAGAAGCGCACGGTCACCACGCCGGGTTGGTCGACGTCCCAGGCATTGGTGCCCATCCAGGCACCGATGCGCCTCACGGGCACGTCGAGGGTCAGAATCGACCAACCGGATTGGCTCCCGTAGAACACGCCGCCGGTGCGCGGGAGCATGGCGCAGCGGAAGTTCCAGCCCGGGGGGGGACAGGATCGCCCTGCCCGGGTCCGACGTGCACAGCGCCGCGCGATCCTGGAAGACGCGCTGAAGGACGCACTGCTGATCCCCCGGCTGCACCTGGGTCTCGAAGCTGTCCGACCACGTGCCGTCGAAGGGTCCGACCGCCTGGATCTACGAAGTCGCGGGACTGGCAAACGCGACGAGTGACAGCACCGCCGCGACGCGGCGGAACGAGCGGCAACGGAACGCCATGGACAAAGCCAGCGAGAACTCGGCCCCGTTAGCGCTGGCGCCCACGGGGCTCGAGGAGAGAGGTATCAGTATACGAAATCCTCCCCGAGTGGGGCGTTCTCGCCCACCAGGGGGCTTGAAGTCCGCGCGGATTGGCCCGAAACTAGCTCCCGTGTGGCCCGCAGGACGCTGCGGCCATGGGTTGTGAGCCCGCCGGAAGCAAACGTCACGGCTTCCGCCGGGGAGGACCCGAGAAGGGAGGTGACTCGATGGGTGACAGTACCAAAGGGCTCGCGCGCTAGGCGCGCCCCCCGACGGGGTGAGCGCAAAAAGCGCAGCCCGACGTCAACGGAGCTCGGTGCGCGGATGCGTGCCGAGCTCTCTGCATTCACGTTTCAATCGGTGCGCGGATGCGTGCCGAGCTCTCTGCATTCACGTTTCAATCGGTGCGCGGATGCGTGCCGAGCTCTCTGC
>JAAELL010000522.1 GCA_024226735.1 bacterium
CAAGCCGCCGAGCGCAAGTGGCGGAAACTCAACGGACACGAACTCCTCGGTGACGTCGTCCAAGGCACCGAATTCAAGGACGGCATCAAGGTCGCCGCGTGAGCCCACGGATTTCTCATCCACAACTCTTGACCATATCTCGTGCGCGGATGCGTGCCGAGCTCTCTGCATTCACGTTTCAATCGGTATGCGGATGCGTGCCGAGCTCTCTGCATTCACGTTTCAATCGGTATGCGGATGCGTGCCGAGCTCTCTGCCGACACACATCAATCGGTGCGCGGCCCCCTACCCCCCCCGGTCGATCAGAGATCGATCAGCGATTCGCCCGAGTGCTCGTCGGGCTCGTACTTCCAGTAGTCCATCTCCTGGAAGGCGATGCGCGGAGTCAGCGTCAAGAGCGCGATGATCGCCACAACGAAGACTCCCACATACGCCACGGGCGTCCACCACGGCAGGAGCGGCGTCTGCTTCGAGAGGTTCACCATGAGATCCTCCAGGGACTGCGCCGGATCGGGCCGCATGACCACGTGCATGCACCAGGCGAAGAGCAGGATCAGGTAGATCGCCCAATAGTTGCGCGTGAACCGGATCCGGAACGCGACGGAGCGGCTGATCTTGAAGTGCGGATCGAACAGATCCTCGGCCACCATGTTGCCCCACCCCGCCTGGGGACTGACCGGGTCGCGGCGCAGGATCGGGCCGTAGAAGTTGTACTCGATCTTGCGCACCCGGGCGCGCCACACGTCGGCCATGCGGAAGCGCCGCGCCTCGAACGAGAGGAACACGGTAACGATCGCCATGCCGATCAAGAGGATCCAGTGCGAGTGTTCGCCCTCGCTGAACGAGAGCGAGAGCAGACCGGCCACCGTGAGCACGGCCCAGTTGGTCGTGTTGTCGAGCCGGATGCGCCACGCGTTGGCGCGGTGCAGCTCCCCGCGGTAGAGGTGCACGATAGCGGCGATGTACTCCTGCCGCGAAAGCGGCGAGCTCTCGTAGTCCGCGTCGACGTGCGGCTCCGAGGATGGCGCGGCCTCGCCCTCTCTCGGCTTGGGACCCGAGAGGATGCGCGGTTCGGGCTCGTCGGGCCCGCTGGATCGGCCTTCGCTCTTGTTGGTCAAGCTCTTCATTCTACCAGAGCTGGCACGCCGAGCATCATCAGATCGCCGCCGGCGGTGCCAGACAGCCCACAAAGCCGCCCCTGCGAACCACCTTCCCCGCCCTTCATCTCGCTACGCCACCCGGCGTATCCACACCGTGGACACGTCGCGACCTACTGCCAGATCGCCCTCGAGGCCGGTTTGAGCGGGACGATCAGTGCTCGCGCTTCATCGCCTTCACGCGCTGTCCGTCGGCGGCGAGCAACTCGTCGAGCTTGCCCGTGATCGCAGCGGGATCGCCCGCGTCGTACTCATCGAGTCGCGCGCGGTACTCGGGCAAGCGGTAGAGGAAGTCCCCGATCGCCTCCACCCCCGGATTGCGGACGTTCTTCCCCCATCCACCCGCGGCGAGCAGCAGACCGTTGAGCTCTTGCTCGAACTGTCCCGCCATCGGCAGCGCGAGGTACGGCTTGCGCAGGAAGAGCGACTCGGTCATCAGCGTGAACCCGGCGGTCGCGATCACCGCTCGGGCACGCGCGAGGTCAGCGAGGAAGCCCTCGCGCGAGAAGGGGCGGAACACGAGGTTCCCGTCCTCCTCGCTCTTGTCGTAGCCGTACACGACGAAGCGCTCGCGCGGAAAAGCACGCAGGAGCTCGAGCACGGGGTCGTTGCCCTTCGTGAAGTAGACGAGGATTCCCGCCGCCGCCCCCGCCGTCGGCTCGAGCTGGCGCACCTCCTGGCGCAGGATCGGCGGGAACAGGAACGTGCGCTCGTTCTTCGTCTCGCCGAACCAGAACGTCGTCACGAGGGACGCGTCGGGTCTCGGCACCATCAGGCGGATCACGGTCTCGGTCGTGCGCGCATCCGTGCGCAGCTCGGGTGGACACTCGTAGCGCATGTAGCGCATGCGATGCTGGTTGTCGAGGCTGATCAGCGGCACGTCGTAGTGATCGGCCAGGTACGCGGTCATCGGCTCGAAGTCGGTGATCACGGCATCGGGCTCGAAGTCCTTGAAGGCGACGTGGCGCAGCTCGCGCAGCTTCTTGATGCCCTCCGAGAGCTTGGCGAGGTTCTCGGTAAACGTCCGCACGACGGACACCTTGTTGTCGACGGTCGCGATCGAGAGCCCCTCCGTCTCGAACACGTCGAAGTCGCCTTCGAGGTTGCGGTAGCCGCGGTCGTAGCTGACCACCTTGACCGTGTGGCCACGGCCCAAGAGATGCGTCAGCATCTCGCGTGCGCGCGAGGAGTGGCCGGAGCCTTCACCGGAGACGCCGTAGACGATGCGTGCCATGGGGGCAGGATACCTCGGGGGACGCATCGGCCTCTTGACGGACTCGATCCAAAAGAGCGACGCAGGCGGCAGACGTGAATCCGCACCCGACGTCGAACTTCACGGACGCGGTCGCGATCGCGTTCCGCTGACCGTTCCAACTTCGACGAGCTTGTGGCGCGCGCGCCTACCGTCATGGCGAACGCCGCCGCCCCGTTTTCCGGGCCGACGGCGTTCTCCGTACAGGGGGGAACCTGTATCTGGCACGTGCATGCGGGCCGGGATACGACTGCGCATGCCTGCATCACGCCACTAGTCGTTCGCGGGGACGAGCTCGTACGTGCGCTCTTCCTCGTCCTGCGGCAGGGCGTCGATGCCCGGCGAGCCGATGACCTTCTCCTCGTCGAGCTGGATGCGCGCCATGTCCTCGTAGCTGACCTGCTTGCGCGAGCTCGCGAGCACGTCGAGCTCCGCTTCCTGGCGGGTGCGGATCTGGGACAGCTTGCCCATCAGCTGGTCGAGGCTCGAGACGTCGAAGTTCGAGCAGCGCTCGATCGTGCGCTCGCGCTTCTCCAACAGATCGATCAGGCGGTCGTTGCGCTCGATCGAATCGACCTGGCGCGCGAGCTGGAAGATCTGGGTTTGGAACTGGGCGCGCTCGGCCTCGAGCTGCGTCAGCATCTCGCCGAAGCGCTCGGCCTGCTGGTTGAGGTAGGCCAGGTCGTGCTCGGCGTCCGAGGCGCGGCTGGCGTGGGCCATGCGCGTCGTGCGGATCCGGTTCAACTTGTTGGCCGCACGCTGGAAGCTGTAGACCTTGTCGTCGAAGGTGATCGATGCGAGACGCGCACCCGCGCCGCGCTCGGCGTGGGCGGTCCGCGCCGCTTCGACCATGTCTTCCAGCTCAACGAGGTCGCGGTCGGCGAGAGCGACGACACGCTCGGAGATCGACTTCTCACGCTGCAGCTGACGGACCTGCTCGTTGAGCTCCGCCAGGTCGCCACGCACGGCGCTGATCCGCTTGGGGTATTCGCGCTCGAGCTCCTGGAGCTGGCCGCGCAAGGCGACCGGATCGTCGATCGCGTTGTCGATCGAGGTCACGACCTTGTCGTGGAACTGATGCACGACCGCGCGCGCCCGGTTCGGTCCGGCGAGGAGGAGGGCTCCGCCGGCCACGGCGCCGAGCACCGCCGTCGTCACGACGCCCGTCTTGAACATGCCCTTGAAGAGTTTGCAGATCATGTGTCTCGTGTCCTTTGCAGGGTCCCCCGTCCTCTGGGGTCGGGGTTGGGTTCTCGAATCGAGCCGACCTCCTGCTCGGGAGAGCCTGCTCACCACGTTCCTGGGGATCCGGCCGGCGCGATTTCACGGAATCGGGCAGGCTCTTTCTGGATTACCCAGATCCTGCGGACACAAATAAACGCCCCATTCCTGCGGGCGCGAATAACCGCCCTCTGGGCTACGTAATAGGAGCATCATGGGCCTTCCTCCCCCCAGTTCATCTGTCCGGCCCGCGGACAGTCCATTCCCGTGAATGACCTGACCACCGGGTTCATTGGCCGCCTCCGTGCCCGGGATCCCGGCGCGTGGTTCGAGCTATGGGAGATTTTCGGACCGGTCCTCCGCGCGCAGCTTTCGCGCTGGGGCCGGGGTCGCATCGGGATCGAGACGGTCCAAGACCTCTCGCAGGAGACGATGGTGGCCCTCGCGAGCGCGATCGACCGCCACGACCCGAACCAGGGCGCACGCTTCTCGACTTGGCTCCTGGCGATCGCCCGCTACACCCTCGGGGACGAAATCGACCGCCGCATGGCCCAGAAGCGCGGCAGCGGCGTCAAGCCCAAGAGCCTGGACGACAGTGGCTTCGGCGGCCTCGCCCCGGACCTCTCGCCCGACGGCGCCTACGAGCTCGCGGTCTTCGACGCCAAGGTCGAAGCCGCCCTGCGCCAGGCCGAGCGCGAGGTCGAGTTCATGGACTTCGAGATCTTCCGCCGCCGGGTCCTGGAGGGCCAGAGCGGCAAGGAGGTCGCGGCGAGCCTTGGAACGAGCGAGCCGACGGTCTCCCGTCGCCTGGCGAGCGTTCGTAAGCGCCTACGCGAGAAGCTCTTCGAGACATTCTCCAAGTACAGCTTCACGGCCGAGGAAATGGCCGAGCTCGCGCGAAATGGGATCGAACTGAATCCCAACAAGAAGACGGAAGCGGATTTCGAGGAAGCCGTCGCGGAGGTCTACCATCGAATCGCGGAGCGCAGGGCGGCCGAGGCCGCGCAGGGCTCCTCCGCTTGACGCCAGAGGACCGAGAAGAGCCCCAGCCAGAGAGCACGAAGTGGAAGTGAGGGAACCTGCACCATGGTAAGTGTCAGCTTCGGAGCGATGTCCGTGATGCTGATGACCTTGGCCGCACTGGCCGTGCCAGTGCTGCTCGTGTGGGTCGTCGTGAAAGTGCTCCAAGGAGTCGGATTCGTGTTGCGGACCCTGTTCAAGCTCGTCACAGGCGGCGGCAGCCGCGTCGCACGCTTCGCGCGCGGCGAGATCGTCGACACCCTACACTTCGCCGGCGGCATGCTGACGGGCGGCGTGATCCTGCCCCTCGCGATCGCCAACCTCGCGATCGGACGCTGGTCCGCGGCCGCGCACTACGGTCGCGCGCTCGAGGACGAGCTCACCTCGGCCGGGCTGTGCCTGTATCGATGCGCGATCGGACACCCGATCCGCCTCGTCGGCCTGACCGCCCTCACCGAGGGCCTCGAACGCCGCATCCCCGACCTCGTCTCGCGCGCACCGCGCTCCAAGCCGGCCCCCGGCAAGCCCAAGAACCGCGTGTTCGAGGGCTACAAGGTCGTCGGCACGCTCACCGCCGGAGGCTCCGGCGCCCGCCTGTTCCTGGCGCGTCCGCGCGAAGCGAAGGTGCGCGAGTTCCTCGCTCGCGGCCAGAGCGATCCCGGCCAGGTCGTGATCAAGTCGTTCGCCCTCGCCGACGGCTCCACGCTGCCGCAGATCGTGCGCGAGAGCCGCGCCCTCGAGGCCGCGCGCCGCATGGGCCTCGTGCTCGAGCACGAGCTCGACGACAAGAGCTTTCACTACGTGATGCCGTACGTTCCCGGCGAGGACCTGGACGCCGTCATCCGTCGCGTCCACGCCCGCACCGCCGGCGCGGGCCTCGACGCGCGTGGTGTCTCGCGCGTCGTCGGCTACGCGAGCGATCTGATGGAGACGCTCGAACGCTTCCACCGCGGCGGCCTGTGGCACAAGGACATCAAGCCCTCGAACCTGATCGTCTCGGGCGACCGCATCCACGTCGTCGACCTCGGGCTCGTGACGCCCCTCGAGTCACCGCTGACGCTGACGACCCACGGCACCGAGTACTTTCGCGACCCCGAGCTCGTGCGCTTGGCGCTGAAGGGCGTCAAGGTCCAGGACGTCGACGGCGTGAAGTTCGATCTCTACAGCGCGGGCGCCGTGCTGTACTCGATGATCGAGAACTCCTTCCCCGCCCACGGCAGTCTGTCGCGCATCACCAAGCCGTGCCCCGAGGCGCTGCAGTGGATCATCCGCCGCTCGATGGCGGACCTCAACGCACGCTACGGCTCGGCGCGCGAGATGTGGGGCGACCTGCAGAGCCTCGTCGCCGCGAAGGACCCGTGGGGAGTGCGACCGGCCGACCTTCCGTCGGTGTCGGGCGAGCGCTCGCCGCGCCTCGACTTCGAGGACGAGGCCGCTCCGCTGCGCCCCGCCTTCGCCGGCGCCGAGTCGAGCGTTCAGTTCGCGCTGGGCGGAACCGACGAACCTCTCGGCGTGCCCGAGACCGCGGGCACCGAGCGGCGCAAGACGCGCCGCCGCGTCGCGGGTGCGGTGGGCATCGTCGGCATGGCCGGCCTCGTGCTCGGTGGCGTCGCCGTTCTGGCGGCGGAGCACAATGGGCGCTCGTCGAGCAACGGGACGCTCTACTTCGCACAGCGCTCCGGCGGACAGAGCAACAGCGGCCAAGTGCGCCGCCCCGGCACGAACCCCGACCGCCCGCGCGCGGTCCTGGCCCCCTCGGGGCGCAGCGAAGCCGACCGCCGCGAAGCGGAGGACACCTGGTCGCTCTTGCTCGACCCGGTCCTGCCGCCGCCGGACGAGGACGAGTGCGACACGGCCCAGGTGGAGATGACCCAGGACGCGAGTCCGCGCGGCACCGTCCTCGTGCTCGCCGACACCGGTCTCTCGACGGCCTCCAGCGCGATCGAGAGCCTGCGCGACCTGCTACGCAAGCGTGGCTATGGGGTCCTCGGCCTGGGCGATGGCGACGGCGACGCACTACACGACATCGAGATCACCGCCGGCGCACGCAACGCGATCGGCGTGTCGGGCCCGAACGACAGCGAGGCGCTCGACCGGCTTCAGGATTACCTCGACCGCAATACCGAGCTGGACTCGATCGTCTGGCTTGCACCGGGAACGAACGAACGCAGCGTGCGCGTGCACGCGATCCGGCGCAGCGAAGTGGAAGAGGCGGAGCCGGCCGAGCTGCGCTTCGCCGAGTCGGTGCACTAGTGGTGTGAGTCACTCTTGTGCGGCATTTTGGTCGGCCCGTACCCGCCCGCTGCTGCGTTGCGCCTCCTCCGAGACTTGC
>JAAELL010000523.1 GCA_024226735.1 bacterium
CCTCCTCCGAGACTTGTAGCGAAGTCGCGTCGTCGCTGCGCCTTGCAGCGAACGCGTACGCACCGACCAAAATGCCGCACAAGAGTGACTCACACCACTAGCCCCGATCCGGGCCAGCCAATCGGGGATCCCAAAAACGAACGCCGCGAGCGCCAGGGCCACGTAACTCCATGGATCGTCGCCCATTGAGACGTGTCCCGTCTTCCAGGAAGCAAGATCAGGTAGACGACGACAGCCATGTCGAGTGAGACCGTCAGCGGGCTCAGCCCAATGTAGGTTCAGGGACGACCGAGACGACCTGGACTGGACAACCGCACGCGGCACGTCCCCCGGAGCCTTCCAAACATCCGCGCAAACAGCTCTGTAGGTCCCCGCCCTGACGTTGCCCCAGGCCACGACGCGTCAATCCATCCTGGCGACCCGAACGATCCCCGGGTTAGGTCGGCCCGGCGCCAGAACGCTATGCTGGGGCCCATTCGCTCGTCCCCGCATCACCGCTATGCATCTTCCCCGCACTCTCCTTCGACGAAGCCCTTCCCAGTTGGCCATCTGGCTCATCTTGACCCTCGGCGTCGCCGCCTGCGGATCGAGCGAAGCCCGGTTCGACGCCGAGCGCGCATGGAAGGACCTCGAGACGATCGTCGGCTTCGGCCCGCGTGTCGCCGGGTCCGAGCAGCTCGATGAGCTCCGCGACTTCCTGGCAGCGGAGCTGAAGGCGGTCGGGCTCGAGTCGGTGCGCGAACCGTTCTCCGCCGACACGCCCGAGGGCAAGATCGAGATGGAGAACCTGTACAGCGATTTTCTAGCGGACCCGATCGACGGCGCACCGGCGCCGATGGTGATTCTGTGTACACACATCGACACCAAGCGCCTCGGTCCGAAGTTCGTCGGCGCCAACGACGCCGGCTCGAGCACCGCTGCCGTCCTCGAGCTCGCGCGCGCGATCAAGCGTGGGGGCAAGCGTGACGTCAGCTATCGCTTCCTCTTCCTCGACGGAGAAGAGGCCGTCCGTGAACTCTGGATCGACCCCGACAACACGTACGGCGCGCGCTACCACGCGGCGAAGCTCAAGGGCTCGGAGGGCTTCGATCCCAAGCAGTACAAGTGCGTCCTGCTCGACATGATCGGCGACAAGGACCTGAAGCTGACCGAAGAGGACAACTCGACGGACTGGATGATGCAGGCCTTCTTCAGAGCCGCCCGCGACAACGGGCTCGGCGCGCACGTCGGCGGCCGCAAGCAGACCCTGAAGGACGACCACCTGCGCTTCCTGTGGAACGCCGGCATCGAGAGCGTCGACCTGATCGACTTCGAATACGGCCCGGGCAACCGCTACTGGCACACGAACGAGGACACGCTCGACAAGTGCAGCAAGGAGAGCCTGGACGCGATCGGCCGGATCGTCTTGGCGGGGCTGGAGACGGTCGAGGCTCGGATGCTGCGGGGGAAGAAGAAGTAGGTTGCGCGGCGGGCTGCGGCCCCCGCTACTCCGCCATCGCGCGACGCGCCTCCTGGCGAACCGACTCGGACGTGTCCTCGCTCGCCGCCAGCTCGAGCGCCTCGCGGGCGCGCGGATCGTCGCTGTAGCCAATATCCATGACCGACCCCAGACACGAGCGCAGCTCGTCGATGGAGAAAGGCTTGAGTAGAACTGGCGTCGACGGCGAGTCGGCGAGGCGATCTCGCGCGAATCCAGGCCCGTGCCCAGTCATCACGACAACCCGCCTGTCGGCGTAGCAGCGACGCACGTGCGAGATGAGCTCGCCCCCGTCCATCTTCGGCATGCTGAGATCGAGGAGCGCGCCGTCCAGGCGATCCGAGTCCTGCTCCAAGACTCGCATGGCCTCGAGGCCGGTCGACGCGGTGAACACGACGTGGCCAAGGCACTCGAGCGCTTGCTGTCGCCTCGCATCCCCCCAACCTATCCCATGACTCGCGCACGAGCATGCTGGCCAGGCCGTACAGCTGGCGCGAAGCCTCCCCTGCCTGATCCGCGATGACACTCAGGCTTGACGGGCGACTCCACGAGCGGGGCCTCGATCGCGAGGGAGCGCGATCAGTTCGTCTCGCTCGACTGCGCCTCGGGCACCTCGGGCACCTCGGTGCCCTCCTCCTCGACGCCGCGCGCGGGCACGATCTCGACCACCGGCTCGCCCGACTCGGCGTCGCGCGCAGTACCGTTCTGACCGTTCTGCGCCACCGCCTCGCTCTTGCCGTTCGCCTTGGCCGCTTCGACCTCGGGCGACATCGCCACCGCCTCGTCGAGCTCGACCGAGACGAAGCGCGAGACGCCCTTCACCTCCATCGTCACCCCGTACAGCGACTGGCACGCCTCCATCGTCCCCTTGTTGTGGGTGACGACGATGAATTGCGTCGTCTTGCGGAAGCCGTCGAGCATGCCGAGGAAACGATCGATGTTCGCGTCGTCGAGCGCCGCGTCGACCTCGTCCAGCACGCAGAAGGGGCTCGGCCGCGCGTCGAACACGGCGAACAGCAGCGCGAGCGCCGTCATCGTGCGCTGGCCGCCCGACAACAGACCGATCGAGAGCAGCTCGCGGCCCGGCGGGCGCGCGACGATCTCGATGCCAGCCTCGAGCACGTCGAGCTCCGCACCGTCCTCGCTCTCGGCGAATCGGATGTCGGCGCGACCACCGCCGAAGAGCTGGCGGAAGATGATCTGGAAGTTGCCGCGCACTTCCTCGAACGCCTCGAGGAACAGACGCCGGCTCTCGGTGTCGATCTTGTCGATCGTCTCGGCGAGCGTCTTGCGCGAGTCGGCGAGGTCGGTCGACTGCGTCTCGAGGAACTCGAGCCGGCCGCCGACTTCTTCGAGCTCGACCATCGCCTCCATGTTGACGGGGCCCAGCTTCTCGAGCTGGTCGCGCAAGCCCGCGACGCGCCGGTCCAGGGCGTCCAGGGCTCCGTCCTCAGCGAGCTCGGGGTCGACCTCGAAGTCGCTCGTGAGCGCCATCTCGTCGAGCTCGAGCTCCTCGAGGGCACGCGTCACGAGCTCCTCGCGCGCGAGCTCGAGACGTTGGATCGCGAGCTTTTGGTCCGAGAGCTCCTCGCCCACGTCGTCGAGCCGGTTCTGGACCGCCTCGGCTGCCGTGCGCACGGCGCCGATGCGCTCCGCGCCGGTGCGCTCGAAGCTGCGCAGCTCCTCGAGCCGCTCGTCGAGCTTGCCGCGCTCTTCGAGAACGCCCACCGACTCCTCGGCGATGCGCTCGCCTTCCTCGGTGCCCTGCACCGCGTTCTGTTCGAAGCTCGCCGCGCGCTGCCCGCAGCGCGCCGCCTCCGATTGGGTCTCGGCGATCTGACGCTCGAGATCGACGATGCGCTGGTCGAGCGCGCCGCGCTCGGACGAGAGCCGCGCACGTTCGACCTCGGCCAGGCTGACTTCGCGCGTGAGCGTCTCGCGCTTCTCCTCGAGGCCGCGCCGCCCGGCCTCCATCTCGGCGAGCCGCCCGTTCTCGGCTTCGAACGCCGCGCTGGCCTGTTCGAGCTCGGTCCGCGCCCCCGCGAGGTCAGCCGCCAGGTTGGCCACCTCGTCCTCGGCCTGCTGGCGCTCGTGCTCGAGCAGCTGGCGCGAGGCCAAGAGGTCGTCGAGGCGCGCCGACGCGGTCTGGAAGGAGCTCTCCGCGTCCGCGGCGCGCGTGCGCTGCTCTTCGCGGGTCGCGTCGAGCTGCTGGAGCTCGCCACGCAAGTCCACGGCCTCACGCTCGCGCTGGGCGAGCTCGCTCTCGAGGCTGCCGAGCTGGCGCCCGAGGCTCACCGCAGTCGACTCGAGCTCGGCCGCCGAAGCGCGGCGCCCGACGGCGCCCTGGGTCACTTCGCGGAAACCGCCGACGATCCCGGCCGCGTCGACCCGCTCGCCTTCGGGCGTGACGAAGCACATCTCCGGGTGCGCGCCGACCAGCTCGCAGGCGCGCTCGAGCGTGTCGACGACGACGACGTTCGCGAGGAGCGCGCGGGCCAGCGGGCGCATCGACTCGTCGCATGAGATCAGACTCGACAGACCGCCTTCGACGCCGCCTGTTCCGCCGGCGCCAATCGGAGTGAGCTCGCCGGCGAGGCTGCGCTCGCCCGTCTGCGCGAACGCGGCGGGCACGACGACGCCCACCTGGCCGCTCTTGGACTGCGCGCACCAATCGACGATCGCGCGCGCCGCGTCGGCGTCCTTCGCGACCAGCGCGAACGCACGCTCGCCGAGCGCGGCGTCGAGTGCGCGCGCGAGCCGCGTGTCGATACGCAGGTGGTCGGCGACGAAGCCCAGCAGCGCGTCCGCAGGACACGGCCCTTCGCCCGCCGAGACGGCTTCGAGCACGCGTCGCGCTCCGCCCTCGAGATCCTCGAGCTCGCGGTCGCGGTCGAGCAGCGACTCGATCGTCGCGCGCACCTTGGCGCGCTCGAGCGACAGCTCGGTGTGACGCTCCTTCGTGCGCTCCTCTTGGGCAGTGACGTTCTCCAGAGCCTGGGCACGCTCGACGCGGCGCTCCTCGGTCCCGGCGAGATCCGTGCGCGCGACCTCGAGCGCCTGCTCGGCGCCACTACGCTCGCCCTGGACTTCGGCGACTTGAGCGTCGAGTCCAGCGAGGCGCTCGGAGCAACGCTCGAGCCGCGCCGCCGCGGGTGCCTGCCCCTCTTCGAGGTGGTGCACGCGGTTCTGGGCGGCGGTGCGATCGTGCAGGCAACTCAGCACGGCGGCGTTCTGATCCTCGACCTGCTTGCGCACGTCACGGTAGTCGTCGCCGAGGGCCTTGGCGTCGCGCGTCAATTCCCGCGCGCGCGTCACGGCCGCATCGAGCGCCGACGCGAGCTCAGCGAGCTCGCCACGCATGCGCTCGGCGTCCGCGCTGCGTTCGGCGGCGAGGTCGGCGAGCGCCCCGGAGCGTTCGCGCTCCTCATTGGAAGAGGACTCCCAGGAGTGGACGCGCAGTGCGAGCTGGTTCTTGCGCTCGTCCATCGCCCGCACCTCACCCGAGAGCTGACCCGCCTCCGAGGAGACGCGATCGAGCTGGGCGACGACCGTCGAGCGTTCCTTTTCGCGGTCGGAGACTTCGCCGTCGAGCTCCGAGCGCTCGCCGCGCAGGTCGGTGAGCCGCTGCTCGATCTCGGTCAACGCGGGGACGAGCTCGGACAGGTCGGTGTCGACGGTGTCGAGGCGGTGCTGGAGAAAGCGGCGCCGTTCGCGAGTCCACTCCTCGCGCGCGGCGACGTAGCGCTCGGCCTTGCCCGCCTGGATCTTCAGCGAGCGCACGCGGGTGCGCAGCTCGCCCATCAGGTCCTCGAGCCGGTCGGTGTCCTGCGAGACGCGCTTGAGCCGCAGCTCGGCCTCATGCCGGCGCTGGCGGTAGCGGCTGATGCCGGCGGCCTCCTCGAAGATCGAGCGCCGCTCCTTGGGGTTGGCCGACAGAACGGCGTCGATCTTGCCCTGCTCGAGCACCGAGTAGCCGCGGCTGCCCAGGCCCGTGTTGAACAGCATGTCCTTCACGTCCTTGAGCCGCACCCGGTCGCCGTCGATCAGGTACTCGCTCTCACCCGTCTTGAACAGGCGGCGCGTGACCGACACCTCGGGCCCGCGCTCCTCGATCGACTCGTCGTCGTTGTCGAGCACGATCGTGACCTCGGCGACCGACATCCCCGGTCGACTCGAGGAGCCCTTGAAGATGACGTCGGTCATGCCGGCGCCACGCATCGAGGTCGGACGCGTCTCGCCGAGCACCCAGCGCACCGAGTCGACGACGTTGCTCTTCCCACACCCGTTGGGGCCGACGATACCGGTCAGGGTGTCGGAGCCGAAATCCATCACGGTTCGATCCGCGAAGGACTTGAAGCCGAATTGTTCGAGTCGTTTCAGGCGCATGTGGGGGGAGGCGTCGAAAGGAATCTAGCTCGGGCCACGAGTTGTGCAGGGGGCCTACTGAGCAGCTTCGAGAGTGAAGAGCCGTGAATCAAGAGTGGGCGGCACGGAACAGTGCAGCTGTTTCCACTCGGCGCGTCGACGCGCCCCGGGCGAGATCCTCGCTGCGCAGCGCCGCGAAGGCGCGCCACGTCGCCAGCGCGCCTCTCTGGGCGGGCAGCTCGATGCCGTCGGAGCTCGATGCTGGGAACAGTGCTCCGCTGGGGATGGTGGCGAGGAGCGCCGCGAGGGCGTGGCCGCGCTGGCGGCTGGCCGAGGTCTCGGGCGCTTGAATGCGAGGCAGGTCGTAGCCGCTCTTGTAGCGACCGGCGCTCGGCGCCTCCGGAACGGGCAGGTCGGCAAACAGGCGCGGCTGCGCCGCGCGCGCCTCCGAGAGGTCGCGCTCCGCGAACCGCTCGCGCGCGCGCACGCCAAAAAACGGCGAGACCACGACCGACAACGAGCGTTCCTGGGAAAAGCGCCGCGTCGCGTCGGACAGAAGCCCGAGGATGCGCGCGCCTTGATCGACCCGCACCTCCCCGTCGCCGAGGATGCGCAGAGCCTCCGGCAAACCGACCGGGGTCACCGCGAAGCCGACCCGCTGGCGCAGCGCCTCGCCGCGCGCGGTGCGGCCCTCGCGCTGGAACGCGTCGAGGCGCTCGAGCGCGTCGAGCGCGGACTGCACCGAGCGCGCGAGCTCTTCGAACAACAGGTCCTCGCGCCACGGGCCGGCGCGCCGCGCGAGGCGGGGCAAATGCAGCCCGACGGCGCCGCCGCAGGCCAAGGCGACCGGCTCGCGCTCGCGGCGACGGCAGCCGGGGGCGACCCAGCGCTCGCTCGCGGAGTGCCAGACGGGGACGACCCGGCCAACGGCCAAGAGCTCGTCCACGATCGTCTCGAGACCGGGGCCGCCACCTTCGCCCGCCACGCTCGGGTCCAGGGCGGGCGCCAGCTCGTCCCACGAGAGGAACACGGCCGGCGCCGGCTCCTGGGCCGCGTGCATCGCGTGCAGCTCGCGCAAGAGCTCGAGGACCAGCACGCCGCGTCCGCCGGGGCCGGCGAGGTCGACGCGCCGCCCAGTCGCGGCGCCGAGCCCGCCGAGCGCCGCCAGGACGTCGCGCAGCGCGACTCTCGAACGCGCGCGGGACAGCGGCGCGAGGATGCGGCCGATGTCCTCGACCACGAGTCCGTACGAGCAGTCGCGCACGAGCGGGGCCGCCTCGCCGAGCAGCTCGAACGCGAGCCGCGGCGTCGGCTCGCGACGCAGGCACAGCTCGGCCGGAACGCTGCGCACGAGCACCTGGTGCGGGCGGCCGAGGTCCTCGACGTGCAGCTCGCCGCGCCGATGCAGGTCGGCGCTGTGTTCGTCCAGGACGTCCTCGAGCGACCAGCGCCGCAGGACCTCGGACGCGACGTCGCCGTCGACGCCCGCGCTGGCGGGCGCGTACTCGCCCTTGGTCTGCCGCTCGAGGTTGCGCGGACGGTGGAACAGCGCGCGCAGGTCGTGGCGCGCGATCGAGAGCGAGACGTGCCGCGTACGGCCACCGTCGAACCCCATCGAGCGCAGCTCGTTGTCGACGAACTCGCGCACGAGCGTCGTCGACACCCGGCGCAGGCCCGCGTCGAAGACGCGTCCCTCGACGCGCTCGGCGACGTCCTCCGCCAGCTCGCGCGGGAGCTCGGCCTCTTCCATGAGCGCCGCGACGATGCGCGCGGGATTCCACGGCGTCGTCCCGGCCCCGTCGCGCACGAGCGGCATGCGCCCGCGCCGGTCGGGCCGGTCCTCGGGCTCGGGCGGAAGGCCGTCCTCGTCGTGCACGCTGAGCGCCTCGCGCGCGCGGCGACGGCGGTCGCGGTAGAGGATGTACGCCTTGGCGACGGCCGCGCGCCCCATCTCGATCAGCGCCCGCTCGACGAGGTCTTGGATCTCCTCGATCGAGACTTGTGCGTCGGGTCCATCAGAGACGCTCGGGTAGCGCGACACGAGCGTCAGGCCGACGACATCCGTCACCTCCTCGGCGAACAGCGGGTCGTCCTCGCCGACGGCGGCCTGGGCGCGCAGGACCGCATCGCGGATCCGGGCGGCGTCGAAGGGCACGATCCGGCCGTTGCGCTTGCGGACCGAGGGGACCGCGCGCGCCGACCCGGACCCCTCGCCACCGTCAGCGCGCTTGGGCTCGCGCTCGCGGCGGCTCACGTCTCACCCTCGCCGGCGTTGCGCGAGTCGAGGATCGGCTTGAGCTCCTCGAGGAACTGGTTCACATCCTTGAATTCGCGGTAGACACTGGCGAACCGCACGTACGCGACCTGGTTGAGCTTGCGCAGCTCCTCCATCACGAGCGATCCGATCACGGAGCTGTGCACTTCGCGGTCGTACTCGCCCTGGCAACGGGTCTCGATCCGACCGGCGGCTTCCTCGATGTCCTTCATGGAGACGGGCAGCTTCTCACACGCGCGCAGCATCCCTTGCAAGATCCGGTCCCGGTCGAAGCGCACGCGCTCGCCGCTCTTCTTGATCACCCGCAGCGGGTTCTCCTCGATGCGCTCGTAGGTCGTGAACCGCATGAAGCAGGAGAGGCACTCGCGACGGCGACGGATCACCGAGCCGTCCGCGGAGGTGCGCGAATCCACGACTCGATCGTCGTCGGCGGCGCAGCGAGGGCAGTTCATGTGGAGCAGGCCTCCACACAGACTAAGCCCCACATATTGTGTGTCAACAGTGAGACACGGCTTGCATCCACTATCGGCTGCGGTAGTGGCAGCCGTCGGCGCAAGTCGTTTCAGCGCCGCTCACTTCCCAATGCAGAAACGAGAGAAGATGCGGTCGAGCAGGTCGTCGGGGGTGGTGCGTCCGGTGATCCGATCGAGGCTCGCGGTCGCCGCCCGCAGCGACTCCGCGTAGAGATCGAGCGGCGCACCCGCGTCGAGGTTCGCGCGCGCCTCGCCGAGTTGCCGGTGTGCCTCCGCGAGACACGCCTTGTGCCGGGCGTGCAGCTCGCGGCCGAGGCCGGAAGGTGCTGCTCCCCCAGCGACGCCGAGCGCGCGCGCGGCGGCGAGGCCGAGGTCCGCGAGGCCGGTCCCCGTCGCCGCCGACACCGCGACGTGCTCGTGAGCGGCCGCGAGCAGCCTGGCGCTCGGTGCCGCATCTCGCGCGAGATCGATCTTGTTCCACACGAGCACGGAGCGCCGCGGTTCGGCGGCGGCCGGCGCGTCCGCGGGCGGCGCGCTCGCATCGACGACCCAGAGGAGAACGTCCGCAGCGGATCGCTCCTCGCCCGTGCGCTCCTGCGCCGCGCGATCGGCGCCCCAGTCGGCGCGCGGGTCGGCGCGCGGGTCGTCCCCGGCCGTGTCGACGAGCCGGCAGGCGATGCCGCCCACCACCCAGTCGGCGGCGCGCGCGTCGCGCGTCGTTCCGGCCAGGCCGCTGACGATCGACTGCTCGGCGTGCTCGGCCCCGGTCAGGCGGTTGAAGAGGGCGCTCTTGCCCGCGTTCGGCAGGCCGGCGAGCACGATCCGCGGCAGCCCCGATTGCTGCGCGCGCCGATCCTCCCAGGTCAACGCCTCGGCGAGGCCCTCCTCCACGGCTCGCGCCCCCGCGGCGAGCTCGCCCGTGGGCACGTGCCCCGTGTCGCTCTCGTCGAAGTCGAGGCTCGCCTCGCACAGGGCGCGCAAGCCATCGAGCCCTTCACGCAGCGCGGCGATCCGACCGTCGAGGCCGCCGACGAGCAGCGCCGTCGCCGCCCGCCGCTCGTGCTCGCTCGAGGCCTCGATCAGCGCGAGGACCCCCTCGGCACGGGTCAGGTCGATGCGACCGCTCTCGAAAGCGCGGCGGGTGAACTCGCCGGGCGCAGCGGGCTCGGCGCCGAGCTCGAGCGTCCGCGCGAGTGCGCACGCCAGCAGCGGGGGCGAGCCCGAAAGGTGCAGCTCGGCGACGTCCTCGCGTGTGAACGAGCGCGGACCGGGCATCCACAGGAGGAGCGCCGGCTGCTCGCCGTGACCATCGTCGAAGCGCGCCTCGAAGAACAGGCGCTCGGCGAGCGTCGGCGGCGCGCCGTCCACGCGACAGCACGCGCGGACGATGTCCGCGGCCCGCGCCCCCGAGATGCGAATCACGCCGCGCCGCGCGCCCCCAGGCGCGGAAGCGATCGCCGCGATCGTCGCCTTCATGTGGGACTGCTTCTTGATCGGGCGCTACTTCTTGCGCCCCTTGCCGCCGCCGCCGCCCGCGCGGCGCTGCGCGCGGTTGCCACTGGGATTGGCACGCGCGCCCGCGCTCTTGCCCTGGGCCTTGGCTTGCTGCATGCGCTGCGCCTCCTCCTGGAGCTGGGCGAGGCGCGACATGAAGCCGGACTTCTTCTTCGGCTGCTCGGTCGTGTCGAGCGGCCAGATCTTCTTGATCACCGTCATCTCCATGATCCCGAAGAGCGAGGTCGTGATCATGTAGAGCGACAGCCCGGCCGCGTAGTTGTAGAGGAAGAAGCCGAACAGGATCGGCATGAACATCATCATGCGCTGCATGCGCAGGGCCTGCTCGTCCGTCGGCTTGGGCATCACCTTCTGCTGCAGGATCCAAAGGACCACCATCGCCGGCGGCAGAATGTTCAGGTAGTCGCCGAAGAAGGGCAGCGTCGAGCCGAACTTCATGAACTGATCCGGCGCCGAGAGGTCCTGGATCCAGCCCAAGAACGGCGCTTGACGCAGCTCGAACGAGGTGCGCAACGCCGAGAACAGGCCGAAGAAGATCGGGATCTGCACGAACATCGGCAGGCAGCCGCCGAGCGGAGGAAACGCGCCCTCCGCGCTCATGATCTGCGCCTGCTCCTCGCGCAGCTTCTTGGGGTCCTTCGCGTATTTCTCCTTCAACTCGTTCAGCATCGGCTGCACGCGCTTCATCTTCGTCGCGTGCCGCGCCATCGCCGTCTGCGACTTGCGGTTGAAGGGGAACAGCGCGAGGCGCACCGCGAGCGTCAGGAGAATGATCGAGACGCCCCAGTTGCCGGCGAGGGAGTGGAACCAGCCGAGGATGCGCAGCAGCAGCCCGGCGATGCCGTTGAAGAAGCCGAGGTCCTTCTTGACGAGCGCGACGTGGTCTGGGTTGTGCTGCTCGAGCACCGCGCGGCTCTTGGGACCGGCGTAGACCGCGTAGGTGTAGTTGTTCGACTGCCCCGGGGTCGGCAGCTCGAGCTGCAAGTGGGCGATCGTCGAGACGAAGCGGAAGCCGTCGCCCTGCTCGGTCGGGTGGTCGCGTACCCAGGCGGGATCCCAGACGCGCTGCCAGCTCGTGCCCTGGATCGAGCGCGTCGCGTACTCGTCCGCGCCGCGCATGAGCATCGCGAAGTATTTGTTGTCGACGCCGATGAAGGCCGTCTCCCCCGCGTTGGGCGGGAACGCTCCACGCCGCTCGTCGCCGCTGAACTCGCGCTGCTCGCTATCGAGGATCAGGTCGCCATTCTTGCGGAACGCCGCGCGCGCCGTCGGCTCGACGTAGAAGCTGTCGTCCGACGCTGGCGGAACCCCCATCGCGGGCACGAGGTCGAAGCCGAGTCGTCCCGACGCGGACACGCCCTCCTGGACTCCGAGCTCGAGGTCGTACAGGAGCTCGTAGCGCCCCGGCTCGACGCGCACGCGCTTGGTGAACACGACGCCCTTGCCGCCGTCGTGAACGAACTCGACGCCGACGTTGACCCCATCCTCCTCGATCACGCTCGCGTCCCAGCGCGCCACCTGCAGCGGCGCGGACGTGAACGGGTCGACGGATTCCTTGGCGGTCACGCGGAACGAGCCGAGCACACCCTCCATCGACTCGACGCCCGATGCGAGCTGCATGCAGTTCTCGCGCTCGCGCTTCTCGGTGTCGGTCAGGTCGCGCCGGACCCAGTAGTCACCGAGGTGCAGGTCGAGCAGCTGGGCGCCGCGGTTGTCGAAGAGCGCGTGGTAGTGGCCGGGTTGGCCCGGCACGCCGAGCTCGACCCACTCCTGCCACGGCTCGGCTTCGTCGACCGGCGGAGGGTCGATCGCCGCACCGTTCGTGGCACCGTCGTCCGCGCCCTCCTCCGCGGTCAGACCGGCCGGGGGTACGTCGTCGACGGTGTGCGTCGATTCACCCGCGTTCGTCCCCGGGGGCGTCTTCCTGCCGAACAGGAAGTTCCACCCGAATAGGATGACGAACGAGAGAAGGAAGGCGAGGGGTATGCGCTTCTCCAAAGCGGTCGGTCGGGCGCCTCGTCGCTCAGCGGCCGACCGCGAGGCGGTCGGCGAGGAAATCGGGCAGCTCCGGCACGGCGCGAATCGCGCTCGCCGCAGCTTCGTGATCGTAGTCGAGCCGTATGAACGTCACGTTCTGTCCGTCGAACACGACGTAGGACAGGCGATTGTCGCCGTCGCGCGGCTGCCCGACGGAGCCGACGTTGATGATCGCTCTGTTCTTCGAAAGGTCACCCAGCTCGTAGGGCCCTTCGGTTCCCGAGGGACGATAGATGCTGCCGTCCTCGTAGTAGATCGCGGGCACGTGGCTGTGTCCGACGAAGCACACGCCGCGATCCATGTGGTCGAAGTTGGCCGCCATCTTCTCGCGGTTGCGGATGTCGCGCGGGAGCATGTACTCGCGCACCGGATCGCGCGGCGAGCCGTGCGCGAACATCGCGACCTCATCGCGCCGCGCGGGCTCGAGCGCGCCGATGAAGTCCCAATAGGCGTAGCCGCGCTCGGGATCGGGATCGCGGTTGATTTCGTCCCGCGTCCACTCGATCGCCGCGCGTGCCTTGGGATTGAAGTCCTCGGCACTGCCGAGCAGCGCGTCCTCGTGGTTGCCCTGGAGGCACAACCCCGGGGAGAGAACCTCCGACTCTTCGCCGTCGACCACCCCGCGCCCGTTCCAAACCGGCTCGGGTCCGCACAGCTGCATCACGTAGTCGAGGCACGCGCGCGGGTTCGCCCCGTAGCCGACGACGTCCCCGAGACACACGATGCGCCGCACGCCACGCGCGCGCGCGTCGGTGAGAGCGACCTCCACTGCCGGGGTGTTGGCGTGGAGGTCGGAGATGATCGCCGTGAGGGGGTAGGCCAAGATCGGGGCTCCGCTGGTGCTTTCGCCGGTGCTGCCGCGAAAACGAGGCGACGATTATCGACCGCCGTGCGCCCAGGGGCAATTGCGGGGCGCAGTCTTATTGTGGATCGGCGCCGAGCGGTTTTCCCGCGGCGTCCGTGGCAGGGGTCAGAAAAAGGGCCACGCAGTAGAGCACGGCGGTCAGGCCAGCGCCCAGGACGGCCGCATACAGGGGATCCACCCATAGGGCGAGGGGCAGGGGCGGCACCGCAATTGCAGAGAGAAGACCCAAAACGCCCCACGGGGACGCGCCGCGGGCCTGGAGGCGGTGGGCGAGGTGGCGCCGGTCCCCGATCCAGGGTCGCGAGCCGCAGCGCAGCCGTACGACCGTCAGGCGCGCCAGGTCGAGCAGGGGCAACGTGAGGAAGGGCCAGGCGCCGGGCTCCAGAGCGATCATGACGCCCAGGAGGTGGCTCCCGGCATCGCCGAGGTAGGCGCTCGGCACCGTCCGCCCGCGGCGCGGGACGTTGAAGAGCAAGAACGCGAGAACGCTGGCGACAGCCCAGGGCGCGAGATGCGACGCCCCCATCAGGGCGGCGCCGGCGAGGGCCATGGCGGTGAGCGAGGTCGCCGCGCCATCCGCGTTGTCGTACGTGTTCATCGCGT
This sequence comes from bacterium, assembly GCA_024226735.1. Taxonomy (GTDB): domain Bacteria; phylum Planctomycetota; class UBA1135; order UBA1135; genus JAAELL01. The sequence continues at coordinate 13,611 of JAAELL010000523.1, forward strand.
TCTGCGCGACGAGCGCGATCACGAACAACAGGCCGTAGGACGGGTCGAGAGTCACGGCGACCATGAATTGTCCGAGCAGCTTCACCAGCCAAGGCAAGCCGACCGCGTCATCGATCGCTCCCAACAGGAGCGCCAGCGCGAGCGGGAGGATGAACCATTCGGACTCCGGGTACGGCAGCGCCGTCAGCACTCCGATGAAGATCGCCAGCCCTCCGATGGGTGGAATGGGCTCCGTGCGCGGCTTGCGCTCGACTTCTTCGGGCGGCCGGCGATCGCGGAAGCCGATCCGCCGTGCGAGCAGGACGAGCGCCTGCGTCGCGGCAAGGGTCAGCAGCCCGCAAATGGCCGCGACTTCGAGCGGGCTATGCACCTATTTATAGATCCCCTGGCGAACGATGTATTCCCACACGCCGGGGGGCAGGAGCGACAGCGTCGGGTCGCGGCTCGGATCGAGCCCGCTCCTGGGGTCGACGTCGGCGAGCCGCGCCCGCAGGTCGCTCGCTCGGCCAGGCGCCGGGGGCAAGATCAGGAGGCCGGCCTCGATGCGCGCGAAGAGATCGGGCGCGAGCTTCTCCTGCACGGCGATCAAGGTGTCGAGGTCCGCCTCGTCGCGCAGAACGACGACCGGCTGCGCGCGGGCGATCAGCTCCGCGGCCCGGTGCCACGTCGGCAATCCGGGCAGGTTGTCGCTGCCGAGGATGACGTACAGCTCGCAGTCGGCCGGTGCGTCGACCGCCGCGGGCAGCTCGACGATCGTGTCGTAGGTGTAGGAGGTCCCGGTGCGCTCGAGCTCGAGCGACGAGAGCTCCCAGGTCGGCTCGCCTGCGATCGCGAGGGCGAGCATCGCGAGCCGGTCCTCGCCCACGGCGAGCTGTTTCCCGGGCTTGTGGGGCGGCCGAGCCGCCGGGACGAAGACGACCCGATCGAGCCCGAAGGCCTCCTGCGCCGCGCGCGCCACATGCAGGTGGCCCGTGTGGACGGGGTCGAAGGAGCCTCCGAAGAGGCCCAAGCGGATCGGGTCGTTCACTTGGAGTTCGGTTACTTCGGAGCCAATGCGGGTACCTTGAGCACGCCTCGGCGCTCCCGCGCGGGTGCCTTGGACCGTAATACCCGGCCAGGACTAGACTTCAGATCGAAGCTCGCGGATAATTCCGCCCGCCCGCGGCGCGCCCCGAGGATACCTCGGACAGCTCCGCTCCCCCCCACCCCCCACCCAGACTCAGCCTCGAGCACAGCATGAAACGGCCTTTTCTCGGCTCCCTCATCGCTGCCCTGGCCCTCTCAGCGGCCACCGGTTGCCAGAACACCGGGCAGGACATCAACGATCACTGGAACGCGAAGTCGATTCCGCCGCGCGCGGGACGCTTCCTCCTGGGCTACAACGCCGAGAAGGACGGGGACTACCGGGACTTCGCCTGGGCCCGCAAGCAGAACATCAACACGACGATGCGTCGTCATCTGCTGCACCACAACCCGGACAACCCCAACCACCGCGAGGTGCCGACGCGCTTCCAGGAACGCCCGCGGAACAGCTTGCTACCCAACCCGTGGAACTACATCCACTGGGAAGGCATCCTTCTCGGGGTCGGAACTCTCGCCGGCTCGAACTTCATCCCGATCCCGGTCGATTCTTTGATCGGAACGATCGAGGAGGGTGGCATCGACGAGTTCATGGACGGCGTGGGCGAGGCCTTCACGCCGGTCGGCATCATCGTGTCGTCGTTCGCGAACAACTGGATCGATCCGCCGCTCGAGGGATCGGTCACGACGTTCCACAGTTGGGTCGATTGAGTCGAATCGACTGAAATCACTCCCGACATAACGTCCGGGAAGGCAGGTAACCATTGGAGCGGGTGAGGCGAGAGCCTGGCCCGCTCCTCTCATTTCAACACCTTGAGCGCCCGCAGTCGCCGGTCCGGCGCGTCGGCCTCGATCCAGTCGATGGCGAACTTGCGGTACCACGTGCGCTGGCGCCGCGCGAACTGGCGGGTGCGCAGGGCGATGCGGCGCGCGGCTTCGGCGCGATCGATCTCGCCGTCGGCCCAAGCGAGCACCATGTCGTAGCCGAGCGCCTGGACGGCGCTCGGCCCGAACCCCGAAGCCGAGCGAATCCCGACCGCCTCCTCGCGCCAACCGGCGTCGAGCATCGTTTCGGTGCGCGCCGCGATCCGCCGATCGAGCTCGGGCGTCGGCAGCGTCAGTCCGACGATGCGCGCGGATTCCTCCCTCTCCCGGGCCTCGCCCGCCCACTCGGTCTGCCACTCCGAGAGCGTCCGACCGGTCTGTTCGAGCACCTCCAGCGCGCGGACGACGCGCCGCGTGTCGTTCACGTGCAGCCGTTCGGCGCTCGCCGGGTCGCGGCGCGTGAGCTCGGCGTGGACCGCGTCGGCGCCGTCGGTACGCACGCGCTCCTCGATGCGGGCGCGCAGCTCCGGATCGACCGGCGGTCCCTCGAACAACCCACGCACGAGAGCGGCGAGGTAGAAGCCCGTCCCGCCGACGAAGAGCGGCGTGCGACCGCGCGCGAAGATGCCCGCCACCGCATCGCGCGCGTCCGCGAGCCAGCGCTGGACGTCGTAGCGCTCCGATGGCGGGACGAGGTCGATCAGGTGGTGCGGGATGCGGGCGCGCTCCTCGTCGCTCGGCTTGGCGGTGCCGACGTCCATTCCGCGGTAGACGAGCATCGAATCGAGAGACACGATCTCGGCCTCCAGCTCACCCGCTATCTCGAGCGCGAGCCCCGTCTTGCCCGTGGCCGTCGGCCCGACGAGGAGCCGCAGGGGCTCCCGATCGAGAATGTCGACATCGTCATCGGTCATCGGTCATCGGGAAAGATCTGCCCTGGAGCGGCGTAGGGGTCGAGGCTACTACAATGCGGGGCCACCCAAAACCATGAGCGCACCGATGCAATCGAAGCGGATTCAAGCGGCAACGTACGTGCTGGCGTTCGCGGCCTACGCCTCGGCCCAGGACGATCAGGCTCCCAAGCAAGACCCCAAGCCCCCGATCGTTCCGCCGACGATCGGCGCCCCCGCCCCCGTGGCCGAGAAACCACTGCTCGCCACCGACGGCAAGCCGGTCGCGCCCGGCCGAATCCCCTCCGACGCGGAGCCCGAGGCGGTCGCGCTCTGGAACAAGATGCTCGCGGCCACGCGCGCTGGCGGTGCCGAAGCCCCGCCCATCCGTTCGTTCGACCTGACCTTCGACGTACGCATCCGGCGCGAGGGCGGCAACAACAACTTCGAGACACGCTTCGCGTTCCTCGACGAAGCGGACGGCTATATCCTGGGCAAGATCGACCGCAAGGACCGCACGTCGATGCGTGGCCCGAAAGGGGACTGGCAGATCGAAGGCGACACGAAAGTCGAGCTCGACGGCCGCGAGCACGAGCAGAGCGTCCGCACCCTCGACGAGTGGGTCTCGATCGCGCGCAACTACATCGCTCTGACTCGTCCGGGCGGTGTGCGCATCGTCGGGCTCAGCGCTCCGAAGATCGAACGCGTGGCGGTCGCGGCGGACGTCACCGAGCTCGTCTTCGGGAACGAGCGGGTCCCGATCCCCGACCGCCTGGTCGAACGCGCCAAGCCGCTCGAGTGGCTCGAGGTCAAGAGCCCCGACTTCCGTCTGTACAGCGCCGCGGGCAACAGCTCCGCAGGCACACCGGTGTACCGCGCGCTACTCGGCCTCGTGCCCGCAACGGGCGAGGTCGCCATGGCCGTGTTGAACGAGGATCGCGCGGGCGCGAAGGTCGTCGAATCGAGCTTGCTCGTCGACGTACCGTCCTGGCTCGATGGCGGCGACGGCTACCGTGTACCGCAGCACTTGCGGCTGCACCAGGTGGTGCTCAGCGGATACCCGTTGAGCTTCGAGCCCAAGGCGGGCACGGAGCTGTACCTGCACAAGGGGCGGGTGCGGTTGAACCCGCGGCTTTCGGCGCGGGTGTTCGAGCCGTAGGCCGGATCCGTCACCAACACCGCGCGACCCGGCGGTTCCGTCACTTCGCCTTCGCCGACGAGAAGAACACCACCGTCACCAGCTCCTCCGCGATGTCGTGGAAGCGATGCTCGACGTTGCGCTCGACGAACAGCACGTCCCCCGCTCCCACGTCGCGCGTCTGTCCGTCAGCGGTGAACTTCGCTTTCCCCTCGACGACGTAATAGACCTCGTCGCGCTCGTGCGGCTTCTGGCCGTCCTTGGCGCCGGCCTTCAGGCGGTACACGCCGCAGGTCATCGTCGACCGCTCGAGGAAGGCGCTCCACGTCTTCTTCTTCGCCTCGCCCTCGAACAGCTGCTTACGCGTGAAGGCCTCGAACGGCTTCTCCTCCGCGTCCTGCCCCATCGCGAGGACCATCGAGCACACGAGCAGAAACAGGACGATCTTCATGGTTTCACCGCCGGTGGAAGGCCTTTTCCAGGTCAGCTAGATCGAAGCGCACTCGAGTCGGGCGCGCGTGGGGGCATGTCTGGTCGCTCTCCAGCTCGCCCGCGCGCGAGAGCAGGCTGCGAATGTCGTCCTCGGTGAGCTCGTCGCCCGCCATGATCGAGGACCGGCACGCCGCGGAGTGCAGCACCTCCTCGATGACGTCCTCGGCCTCGGGCGCCTTGCCCGTGCGGCCGAGAATCTCGATCAAGTCGCGGACGACGCCCTCGGCGTCGGGATGGTGCAGGCGCACGGGAAGTCCCTGGACGGCGATCGTCGTCTCGCCGAAGACGGCGAGATCGAGGCCGATGCGGCGCAGACCGTCCAGGTGGCCGGAGAGCAGCTCGACGTCCGCGCGCGAACACTCGACGAGCTCCGGCACGAGCTGGCTCTGAATCTCGACCGCGTTCTCGCGCACGTCGCGCCGCATCAGCTCGTACGTCAAGCGCTCGTGGAGTGCGTGCTGGTCGACGATCTCGAAGCCGTCGGGCAGCGCCCGCACGATGTACGTGCGAGCCACCTGGAGGAAGGGGCCGCGCAGGTCGTCGCGCGCCTTCCAATCCTCGCGCGTCTGGACTGGTGTCTGGGCTGGTGTCTGGACTGGTCTTTGGGCTGGCGTCTGGGCAGACCCCGGCGCGACCGTAGCGGTCGAGAACGGACGCCCCTCGACCTCGCGCACGACGAACGGCTCCGGCCGCGGCGCGGGCGTGATCACGCCGGGGTCCGGGCGGTGCGCGGGCCCGGAAACGGGCAGCGCCGGCTGCCGTTCGTCCTCACCGGTGCGCCGGCGCATCGAGGCGATCATCGAGTCGCCCGGCGTCGACATGTCCGTCTTGCTGACGGCCTCGCGCAGAGCGTTGACGAGGAACCCGAACAGCCGCCGCTGTTCGCGGAAACGCACCTCCGACTTCGCCGGGTGCACGTTGACGTCGACGACGCCGGGGTCGAGCGAGAGCGTGAGGAAGACGACGGGCTGGCGGAAGTCCTCGAGGAACCCGTGGTAGCCCTCGCGCAGGATGCGCGACAGGACCTTGTCCCGCAGCGAACGGCCATTGAGGAACCACATCTGCCGCGACGTGTCGCGGCGCGAGAAGCGCGGCGGCGCGACGTAGCCGAACAGACGCGTCGTGCCCGCTTCGGCCGAGACGGGCACGAGCGCGTCGGCGAGCTCCGCGCCAAACGTACGGCGAATGCGGTCCAGAAGATCCATCTCGGGCTCGACGTCGTACGCCCGCTTGCCATCGTGCGTCACGACGAATCCGACGCCTCGATGCGCGAGCGCGGCGCGCTGGGCGACGTCGAGGCAGCGCCCCAGCTCGGTCGAGGTGCGCTTGAGGAACTTGCGCCGCGCCGGCGTGTTGAAGAACAGGTCGCGGACTTCGACGATCGTCCCCGCGGCTCCGCCGGCCTCGCGCACCTCCGAGATGCGCCCGCCGACGTTCTCGATGCGCGCGCCGAGCTCCTCGTCGGCCGGGCGCGAAAAGATGCTGCACCGTGCGATCGAGCCCATCGAGGCCAAGGCTTCGCCGCGGAATCCCAGGCTCGCGATGTGCTCGAGGTCCTCGGGCGAGCGCAGCTTGCTCGTCGCGTGCGGCTCGAAGGCGAGTGCGAGATCCGCGCGCGACATGCCACAGCCGTCGTCGGTAATGCGCACGAGCTTGACGCCGCCTTCCTCGAGGTCGACCTGGATGCGCGTCGCCCCCGCGTCGAGGGCGTTCTCGACGAGCTCCTTGACGACCGACGCGGGTCGCTCGATCACCTCGCCCGCCGCGATTTGGTTGCGGACGACCTCGGGAAGCAGGGAGATGCGGTCGATGCTCATCGCGCCATGATAGGAGGATGCTGTCCGGGAATCCTA
>JAAELL010000524.1 GCA_024226735.1 bacterium
CCGCAACCGCATGCGCATCCCGCACTTCTCCGTGCAGTCCAATCACCTGCACCTGATCGTCGAAGCCAAAGATCGACGCTCCCTCTCACAAGGCGTCAAGGCGCTCCTGCGCCGAATCGTTGCGGGCCTGAATCGACTGTGGAATCGCACGGGCGGCATGTTCATCGATCGGTACTACGACCACGTGCTGCGCACGGCGACGGAGGTACGGCGCGCCATCGCCTACGTCCTCTTCAATGCCCAGCGCCATCGCGCCTGGCCACGAGCGATCCTCGACCCGTTCAGCTCCGCCCCCGCGTTCGATGGTTGGTCGAGCCCTCCGCGCATCGAAGATACAGACTCCGCACCGGTTCCCGTCGTGCCCGCAGACACGTGGCTCGGCGCCGAGGGATGGCTCCGCGCAGGCCCGCTCTCCCCGACCTCCCCCTACTGACCCCCCAAAGTACCTGCCCTACCAAGATCGCCGCGATGGTCGCGGTCGCGCGAAGCGCGCCGGCGACGCAGCCCTCCGGGCGCGCAGCGCCCGGCCCCATCCCTTCTCTTCTCACCCCGAGGGCCCTCACCCCATCGCGTTCTTGCCGTCACCGTCCGCGTCGGCTCGTCACACCTGCCCGAGTCGTCGCGGACGGTGACGGCAAGAGCGCGATGGCCCCCGTTCCTTGCTCGATCCCGAAGCTGAGGCCTCCGCCCGCGCCTTCGATGGTTGGTCGAGCCCCGAATACACAGACTCCGCAGCGGTCCCCGTCATGCCCCCGCACACATGGCTGGGCGTCGAATCGTGGACTCCGCGAGCGTACTGACTCCGCCACCCCTCCAGAGTATCTGCCCCCCCAAGATCGCCGCGATGGTCGCCGGCCCGCTTCGTGCGACCGCGGGGAGGAGTTGGGGGCGCAGGCGAATCTTGAAAGGGCATACAACTTGTCGCGCCTTTCGCCGGTCGCTCCGCAACCCGTGGCTTCGCCGACCGGTCAATCTCTCGTGGCGAAGCAGTCGAAATCGAGCCGGCGGCGACGGGGTGCGTGCAACACCGCGCTTCTGCGCCGCATCGTCTGTGGCCCGGGCCGTTTGTAGAACCGAACGGGCAGGCCCCGTCTCTTGCTCGAGCTCGAAGCCGAGGCCGTTGCCATTCACTGCACGGTCGCCGTCACGCGGAGATCCGCGACACCCCGAAATGGACCGTACAGAACATCGCCGGGCGTATCGTTCTGCGCCGGCTGCTGCGTCCCGTCGAACACGACGACGTAGCGAAACGCGTCGATGGGCGGCGTGTGCCCATTGAGCAGCTCCGGGTGGTCGACCCAGGGCGTGACCGATCCGGGCACGAAGACCGGATCGTCGAGCTCGAGCCCACAGGTCACATCGATCGGCCCGCCCGTGCGCGCGCCCTGGAAGCGCACGGCGATCGGTGCCGCGGACTCTCCCGGCGCGAGGTCGTGCCCGAGCAGTTTTCCGAACTCCTCCTCGAACGAAATCGCGAACGCCGGCGTCCGCCCGCGCAGCGGTCTCTGGACGGCGGGCAGCTGCGGGTTCGGCCGCCAGACCAGCGTCATGTTCCAGCCCTGCCGGTCCGGCGTTTGACCCGTGTCGCCCGCGAATACGAGCTCGTTGTAGCTCCCGTTCGCGCGGATCCAGCACGAGCTGGAAGCCATCATCGAGTCCGGCCGCAGGCTGGACGGCGTGAACGCTGCGGGACCTGCGCTCAGCCATCCGAGCGAGTCGTCGCTCGGCTCGAACGGCAAGATCGACGGCGCGAGCGTCGCGGCCGAGATTGCACCCGGCCCTGGCGCGAAGTCCTCGATCCGCACGAGCCCCGTGCCCCCGTCGCCGCCGAGCGAGCCGCTGAACACGGTCGTTCCTCCCGCGCCGCCGCGCACGTCGATGCGTCCCGCGGCGCTCGCGAGCAGGACGCGCACGCCTTGCAGCTTCACCGCGCCACCCGAGCCGCCGCCGCCGGGCATCGCGTAGCGGCCGAAGTCGAGCGGGTCGTTGGTGTAGCTGCTGCTCCCGCCGTTGCCTCCCGACGCGTCGATCACGCCGTCGACGACGACGTCTTTGCCGGACGTGAGCTGAGCAGCGCCGCCCCCCGCGCCACCGGCAGCGCCCGAGTGGTCGTGCCACTCACGGAAGATCGAGAGCTGACCCAAGCAGTCGTAGTTGCTCGGAGTGTCGTAGCCACTGGTGCGGGTCCAGTACACGTGGTTCCCACCGCCGCCTCCACCCGCGCCGCCCGCGAGGTGACCGAGCTCCCAGCGCAAGAGGCGTCGTACGTAGCCAGCGCCGACCGGGTCCGGCGGAGCGAGGCCGATGGGGCCGCTGTCGCCGCCGGTGGTCGCCGGCGGGTCGTTGTCGCTGTTGGGTGCTAGGCAACCCGCCCACTGCGCGACGGGGATGCGCGAGCTGGCTCTCCCAGGTCCACCGCCGGTCGCGTAGGCGCCACCGCTGCCGACGCCGCCCATCTGCATGCTCCGGCACCGCAGGCCCATGTGGAGGGCGTCAAAGACGACGTTGCAGAGGGTTCCGTGCGGGAAGTTGCCGCAGTCGGTGAAGGGGGCGAAAGGCATGTCGGCGGGATACTGCAAGCCACCGAGGCCCTCGCCCATCGAGGGCGCACGTCCGACGCCTTGCCCATCACGCCCCTTTGTGTCCGCGCCTGGATTCTGGATCGCGTCGCTGTTCGGGTCAGTGTTGGTGAGTGCGAGCATTTGCGGATTCATCGAATGATCGAAGCGGTCGCCGCCGAACCCGCCGTCGCCTCCTCCCGCGGGACTCGGCGGGCGCGGGATCGTCGCCTCGGGCATCGCCAGCCGCGAATTGTGTGCCTCGGGCGTCGTGCCGGACAAGTCGACGAGCCCACCTGCGGCGATGAGGATCGGGCCGCGGCTGTAGAGCCGCACAGCGTTGGTCCCTTCGAGGCGCAGGACACCCTCGACGCGGATCGAGGCGAACTCGAAGACGCCGCCCGCGACGGTGATCGACGTCGGGAAAGCACCCGTCGGATCCGGATTGCCGATCACGTCGGGTGTGCGCCCGGGCAACGGGAAGTCCTGGCTGTCGGTGTTCAGCACGACGAGCGTGCCGCTCGCGACGTGCAGGTCGCCGAGCCTGCCCGAGCCGCCGCCGATCGCGACGCGCAGGCGGCCTCGGCCCCAGCGTGCCCCGCTGCGCGCGACGTCCTCGCGGGCGTTGTTCGCGAAGGACTCGACGAGGTTGATCTGCGGTGTCGCCGCGCTCGCTTCGGTGGCGAGCAGGAGCAAGAGAACACGATAGATCGCGGATGGATGCGACATGGTATGCCTCCTTCAGCCGCACGGACTGTAGCACGGACCCCGAGCGCGTCAGTCCGACGTCGCGCGTGGCAATACTCTGCCGGTCCGCGCCATGTACGCGCGATGCGCATCCCCAAGACGCTCGCCCATCAGCTCCTCCTCGCGCGGCACGCGCGCGAAGTACAGCGGCGCGAACGTGACGAGCGCGGAGGGACCCGCGATCCAGTTGGCGAGGAGCAGCGCTTGCGCGATGCTCCAGAGCCAGATCGCAGCGTACATCGGGTGCCGCACCGGACATCGGCATCGATCAGCTCGTGATCGCGGCGCACCTCGAGTGTGATCGACCAGTTCGTGCCGAGGTCGGCGTGCGACTGCCAGAAGAGCCACAGGGCGACCAGCATCGCGGGGGTTCCGATCCACGGCAGGGGCATCGGCAACTCGAAGTCCGCGAAGTCGAGCGCCGGCGTGAACAGGTGCAGCATCGGGAACAGGAGGCTGCCGACGAGGACGACGCCGAGCAGCGCCTTCTCCGTCCCATCGACCCGGCTGACCTCCGTCTCGACGCCCTGGACGCGGGGGCCTGGAAGACGTGCCGGATGCCGAAGTAACAGACGAAACCGGCGAGGTAGACGTGATCCCAGGGCGCGCTCATCCGGAGGCGCTACACGAACAGCCCGCGGAACGTCGGCGTGAAGTCCGGGAATATCGGTCCGACGTCCGAGTTGCGCAGACGCTTGGCGACGAGCTCGCCGAGCACGTCGCGGTAGTCGATCGTGATCGGCAGGTTGCCGTTGCCGAGGTTGCCCAGGCCCGGCCATTGCGTCATGACCTGGCCGCCGCGCACGCTACCGCCCATGACGAACATGCAGTTGCCCTCACCGTGGTCCGTGCCGAAGCTGCCGTTCTCGGGCACGCGCCGGCCGAATTCGGACAGGACGACGAGCGTGTAGCGCGAGAGCTGATTCTGCGTGTCGACGTAGAAGGCCTCGAGCGTGCGCGAGAGCCGGTCGAGCATCTGGGCCAGGATCCCGTTGAACGGGCCCATTTGCGCGTGGTGGTCCCAGCCGCCGTAGGTCACGTGGATGCACTCGAGGCCGATCTCGGCCTTGAGCAGCGCCGCGGTGTTGCGCATCGCGGCGCCGAAGCCCGTGGCCGGGTAGCTCGCGCCGTGTTCGGGGACGTAGCCCGCGAGGTCGAGTGAGTTCAAGAGGTCGATGCCCTCGAACGTGCTGCTCGCCGCCCCGCGCAGGGGGTCGTCCGCGTCCGCGTAGAGATCCTCCAGCAGCGCGCGCCGGCCTGCTGCCGACTGTGCCGCGCCGGGGAACGCGAAGCTCGCCGGGTCGGGGATCGGCAGCGTCGCGGGCGAGCGCAGGAGCGCGGACGCCGTCAGGTGTCCGATCGACATCGCCCGCAAGTTGCCCGCGCCGACCGGCGGAGTCGCTGCGATGTGGCGCGCGACCCAGCCGTCCTGGATCTGGGCGGTGGTGCTCGGCGCGCCGACTTCGATCAAGCGCTGGGACTCGAAGTGCGACAGTGTCGCCGCCGGTGAGCCTGTCGCGTGAACGACCGCGAGGTGTCCGTTGGAATAGGGGCTGAGGAGCGGCGCCGCAGCGGGGGCCAGGCCGAAGAAGCCGTCGAGGTCGATCGCGCCGAACTGCTGTCCCGGCGGGCGCACGGCGAGGTTGGGGCGGTGCGCGTACAGCGCCTGGTCGCCGTAGGGCGCGACTGCCGTCAGTCCGTCGAGGCCGCCCGTGGCGAAGACGAGGATCAACACGTCCGGCGGGGGCGCCGCGGGCGCGGCGGCGCCCGTTGCCCTGGTCGCGGCCAGCGCGGCGGCGCCACTGGCTGCGAGGAACTCGCGTCGGGAGAGGTCGTGCATCAGTAGTACTGGTAGGACGGCGAGGAGGCCGCGAGGGCGATCAGTTCGCGGAACGCCGGTTCGTCGAAGCTCGGCAGGCCGTCGGCGTAGGCCTGGATCCGCTGGACGGCTGAAGCGGGCATCGCTGCGCCGGTCAGGAACGCGGAGAGCCGCTCCGCGATCACGCCCTGGGCCGTGCCCGCGCGCAGCTCGTCGAGGGTCGCGGAGGGCACCGAGACGCCGTCGATCTCGCCGCCCAAGAGGCGCGCGGCGAACGACCAGCGCTCGAGGACGGATGTGCCCCAGGCGTCGACCGAGTCCGGGTAGCCGTCGGGCGGCGACCAGTTGAACGGGACCTGGCCCATGCGGATCAGCTCGAGCTGCAGCGGACCGAACTCGGTGATGCGCGCGCGGGTTTGGCGCAAGAGAGAGACCACGAAGTGCAGCGGTCGCTTGTGCTTGCGCGTGTCGAAGGGGACGGCGCCCGCGAGGACGTCGTGGGCCAGGATCACGCGCAGCATCGCCCGGACCTCGCCCCCGGTCGCGAGGTAGGCCTCGGCGACGCGGCTCACGAGCGCCTCGGGCGGATCGTAGCCGAGCATCCACGCGGTCAGCTTGCGCGAGACGAAGTGCGCGGTCGAGGGATGGCGGGCCAGAAAGTCGAGCACGTACTCCGCATCGCTCGTCCCGCCGCCGGCCGGGATCGTGTGGCCGAAGACAACCTTCGAGCCGTAGTCGTGGCGCGAGGGCTCGAAGCGGAACGCGCCCCAGTTGGCCGGCGAGAAGTCGATCGTCCAGCCGGTGAAGCAGCGCGCGACCTCGCGCACGTCGTTCTCGACGTACGGCCCGTCGACGCCAAGCGTGTGCAGCTCCATCAGCTCGCGCGCGTAGTTCTCGTTGGCCGCGCCGCCGACGTTGATGTGGTTGTCGAGGTAGAAGAGCATCGCCGCGCTGCGCGCACTGGCGAAGAGCATCTCCGGGAACCTCCCCAGCGCGTGGCGGCGGATCACCTCGCGGTCGTCGACAGTCTTCAACAGTCGCAGGTAGCCGTCGACCTGATCGATGTTGAAGTGGTCGGTCCAGAACTCGACCACGCGCTCGAACAGTTGCCGCTTCGAGTGGACCGAGCGGTGCAGCATCGCCGTGCGCAGCTGGACGACCGGCTCGTGGTCGTTGCCCTGTCCGTAAAGCGCGAAGAGCTCGGGCCCCGACATCTCGAGCGTGGCCAGTGACTGCACGAACTGCTGCGCGACCTTGTCGTCGATCGACGCGGGGTCGAGGTGGCGCTCGAGGAAGCGGTCGTAGCCGAGGTCGAGCGCCTCGGCGTGGTCGGCCTCGGTGTAGCCCTGGCTCGTGTGCGTGACGAGTCTGAGGAGTGCGGAGTCCATCACTGGACCATCGAAGATACTCTCGAATCTGGATGTCGGAAACGCCGCGCGCCCCGGACGGCGCCGGGCCACCCGACGCGGGCGGCAGCGGCTACACTACTTCCCATGAAGCTCTCCTCAGGCTCTCTCCGCCGTTTCACTTGTCTTGCACTTGCGGGCGTCGTCCTGGCCGCCGAGGCCTCCGCCACCTGGTCGATCGTCGTCGTCAACCGCGCCACGCGGGAGGTCGGGATCGCGAGCGCGACCTGCATCTCCGGCAACTTCCGGCTCAGGCGCTGGACGCCGGTCGTGCGCGTCGGCATCGGCGCCGGCGCGGCGCAGTCGTTCGTCGATACGACGGGCACCAACCGACTGCGGATCTGGAACGGTCTGATCGCGGGCGAGACGCCGCAGGTGATCCTCGACGCGCTCGCGGCGCAGGACCCGAGCCACCAGACGCGCCAGTACGGGATCGCGAGCTTCGACGGGCCTGCCGTGACGTTCACTGGCACGGGTGCCGGCGCCGGCGTGTGCGGGATCACGGGCGAGGTCGGCGACCTCGTCTACGCGATCCAGGGCAACGTGATCACGGGCGAGCCGGTGTGCCTCGACGCCGAGGCCGCTCTGCTGGGCGCGCCCGGCGACCTGGGCCAGAAGATCATGGCCGCGATGGAGGCCGCGCGGCGCCGTGGGGGAGACGGTCGCTGCTCGTGCCAGGGCGGTGCGCCCGATTCCTGTGGCTCGCCGCCGGACGACTTCGTCAAGACCGCCCACACGGGCTACGTGCTCCTCGCCCGCGTCGGCGATCCCGACGCGAACGCGTGCACGACCGGTCTCGGCTGTGCGCTGGGCGACTACTACCTGCAGCTCGAGGACATGGGGACGTTCGCCGACCCCGACCCCGTGTCCGTGATGCAGGACGCCTACGACCAATGGCGCCTCTCCAAGATCGGTCTGACCGATCAGATCCTGAGCGAGGTCGAGACCGATGTGCAGCAGCTCGTCGCCGACGGCACGACCCAGGCGCGGGTCATCGTGCGACTCAACGACATCGACGGGAACCCGGTGACGGCGACGAACCTGAGCGTCGTGCCCGTGCCCGCGTCCGGCCAGCCGATCGCCGGTGCCGCGCCCGCGACGCACCTGGGCGGCAACGAGTGGGCGCTCGACTTCACGGCGACCACGACGCCGGGGCGCGCGTCGTACAACATCAGCGTCACGAACGGCACCGACTCGATCCGGCTCTACCCACCGCTGCACCTCGAGTCGGACCCCGTGACGAGCCTGCACTCGACGCGCTGGAACCTCAGCGCCGCGACGGGCGGATCAAGTGGGCTCGTGATCAACATGGGCGTGCAGAACGCCGCGGCGCCGTACCACATCTACGGCAGCTTCTCGGGCAACGTGCCCGGGACGCCGGTCGGGGGCGTGATGCTGCCGCTCAACCGGGACCGGCTGTTCGACCTCACCGAGGGCAACCCCACGCACCCGACCCTGACCGACTTCATCGGGAACCTCGACGTGGATGGCCGCGCGGAAGCGGCGATCGCGATCCGGCCGATGCTGCTCGTGCCGATCATCGGCGGGCGCATCGACTTCGCGGCGACCATTGGCACCGGACCGGGCGTCGTCGTGACCGACCTCGCGCGGCTCGACGTCGTGCGTTAGTGGGGTGAGTCCGGGAATCCTGCCTTCGGTGCCTGGGGCCTCGGCCGGCGAACGCGGTGGCGGCGAGTTCACGGGAGGTTGGAGCTCTCCCGGTTGCTACCATGCGGCGCCGAGGATCCCTCCATGCAAGAGCTCTACGAGACCCTCGTCGACTGGATCGAGATCCCCTCGGTCACCGGCGACGAGACCGACTACGGCGACGCGCTCGCCCGCGCCCTCGCCGCTCATGGATTCGACGTCGAGCTCCAGGAGGTCTCGCCTCGCAGGTTCAACGTGCTGGCGCGCGCGGGCCGGCCGGAAGTCGTCTTTTGCACACACCTCGACACCGTCCCGCCGTACTTCGGTTCCCGAACCGATGCGGACTTCATCCACGGCCGTGGCTCGTGCGATGCCAAGGGCCAGGCCGCGGCGATGCTCTTCGCCGGCGCCGAGCTCTTGCGCCAGGGCGAGGACCGCATCGGATTCCTGTTCACCGTCGGTGAAGAGACCACCAGCGACGGCGCGGCGCACGCCGACGCGCACCTGGCTGAGCCCTGGGCGCCGCGCAACGTGATCATCGGCGAGCCGACGGACTCTGCGTTCGTCGCGAGCCACAAGGGCATCTACAAGGTGCGTCTGGTCGCGCACGGCGTCGCCGGCCACTCGAGCCAGGACGTCGGTCCGTCCGCGATCCACGAGCTCGTCGCGTCGACCGGGAGATTGATCGAGGCGGGCTGGGGCGAGCACCCCGTCTTCGGGAAGGGCACGGTCAACGTCGGCCAGATCGGTGGTGGGGTGGCGGCGAACGTCGTGGCGGAACAGGCCGAGGCGGACGTCCTGATCCGCTCGGTCGAGCCGCCGGAGGTGGTCGAGGAGCGCCTCGCGTCGTGCTTGTCGAAGCACGTCGAGATCGATCACGACTTCAAGAACTTCGCACCCGTCGCCTTCCACGTCCCAGCGGGCGAGGCCGCCGAGTCGGTTGCGTTCGGGACCGACGCACCGCACATGCCGCGCTGGGGCCAGCCGCTGCTCTACGGCGCGGGGTCGATCCTCGACGCGCACACCGACCACGAGAAGGTCTCCAAGCGCGACCTCGCGCTGTGCGTCGAGCGCCACGTCCGCACCGTGCACGAGCTGCTCGCGCGATGAGCGTGAGCGCGTCGGGCAGCGCGCTGCCCGACACGCTCGAATCAGGCGCAACCAGCGCTCCCGGATAGCCACGCAGCGAACGGGCCGAGGTTTCGCTTCGGGCTTGTTTTCCGACGTGAGGAATCGCGGAGAAAACGAATGAAACGCCGCGCGCAGACGCCAAGGCTCGGCTAAACCAAGTTTCGACGTCGAACGGACCGCCTGTACTTTCCGTGCGGCAGGTCTGTGGCCGGCGAGCTCGCAAACGAGCCGGCCGTGGCGTCTTCGTACCCGGGTGTCGCCCGGGATCTCGATTCATCCCAATCGACAAGTCTCGCATGTACTAAGGGCCCGTCCGAGAATAAGTGTCACGTTTCGCCGGCCCTCGCCGCCCCTGGCTACGTTGCGCCTTCTCCGAGTATCCAGCGAATACGCGTCGGCGGCGCGCCTTGCCAGGAACGACGATGGCTCGCCGAAACCTGA
>JAAELL010000525.1 GCA_024226735.1 bacterium
CCGCTCGTGGGGCTTCCCGAGAACTCGGCCGCCGGTGCGGCGGCGTTGACGGTGACGTAGTCGGTCTTGGTCTCGGTGTCGTTGCCGCCGGGACCCGTCGCGGTGAGGGCGACGGTGTAGGTGCCGGGGAGAGTGTAGTTGTTGCTGGGGTTCTGCGCGGTCGAGGTGTTGCCGTCACCGAAGTCCCAGCTCCAGCTCGTGACGTCGCCCGACGAGAGGTCGCTGAAGCTCACCGACAGCGGCGCGGTGCCGCTCGTCGGACTTCCCGAGAACTCGGATGCCGGCGCTTCGGTGCCCGCCACGATGTCCTCGATCTCCGGCCCGCTGAGAGCACGCTGCAGAATGCGGACGTCGTCGAGGAGCCCGTCCCAGAAGCGGCTCCCCGCGCCGGACGGCTGGCCGCCTACCGACACGGCGACCGACGGTGCGATGTCCACCGCACCCGAGAGCGAGCGGCCCCCGACCGACTGTCCGTCCAGGTACAGCCGCAGGGCCGATCCGTCGTACGTCGCAGCCGCGTGCTGCCAGGTGCCAGTCGCGAGGTTTCCGCTGCTCGCGACCAGCGTCGTCGTCGAGCCACCGACACGAACGCGCGCGCGCAGGCGCACTTCGCTGCCCACCTCGATCGTGCTCAGCATGAAGACGTGGTCGTTCGCCGCCACTCCGGACGCCTTGGAGATCAGGCGCGGGTCGTTCGACGGACCGGGGAAGCTCACGGGGTTGAACCACGCGGCCAGCGTCAAGCCGCTGCCGTTCACGTCCACGGAACCGATGTCGATGCGGTCGTCCAGACCGTCGAAGCGCACGGCGAACGGGCTGCCGTCCCCGGTGTTGGCTTCGAACACCGCGCCGTTGACCAACGTGCCGTCGTTGCCCATCCCGCTGGCATCGTTCGCGACCGTTCCGCTGCCTTCGTCAAGTGGCAGCAACACCACGGCGTCCTGGTATGCATCCGCCCGCGCCGAGAGCGCGAATACGGAAAGAAGAGCGAGGGCCAAGCGAGCGACCTTGCTCGGCCAGACGGCGATACGTTGTTGTTCCTGCATGACGATTCCACTCTGATACGCTTCGGGCCTACACGCTCTCCGCGAATCGGAGTGATTCTCGAGGTCAGAGCCAGGGCTTTTCGGAGCCGGGAGTTGGGATTGGCCGAGTTTTGGACGCGTGTGGCTGAAACGAAATCACACACGCTCCCCACGCAGTGCAGCAGAGGTTTGCCAATCCCGCAAGACGGGAAGAACGAGCGTAGTGTGCTGGAGGCCCCCTGGGGCGACGGCATCCGGGGTAGGGCCGCTCGCGAAGCTTTCCTTATCACGGGCATCGGCACTAGCGATTGGAGCCGCTGGGCCTTTGGGCGAATGTCCAGATGGCTGCCCGGCGTAGGTGCTCCACTTCGAGGCTCCCGTTCGTCAAGAGTCGCCAAATCCATACGCGCTACGAACCACTTTGTCCGTTGTGCGTGCATCGCACGCACCGCGGCAGTCCACCCCGCAAGCGACGAAATCCCATCGTGACCCCAGAGGAAAAGATGACCTCCAGACCCTCCCTTTCCCGTGCGGCGACGGGCATCGCGTTGCTGGCGTCCGCGTCCGGTACTGCCGCCCAGGATGCGCACAACATCGTAGCGACCAGTGAGGCCGTGGTGGCTGGGGCGACGTGCCCTTGGCACAGCGCCGGC
This sequence comes from bacterium, assembly GCA_024226735.1. Classification (GTDB taxonomy): domain Bacteria; phylum Planctomycetota; class UBA1135; order UBA1135; genus JAAELL01. The sequence continues at coordinate 1,679 of JAAELL010000525.1, forward strand.
ACGTACTGCGTGGCCGACGACCGCGGGGGAGCCTCCGACGGCACGCAGCGTTTCGCGGCCCTGAACAGCTGGCCCGACAACGCCAACCTCGACAAGGCCCGTCGACTGCTCTGGCCGATCAAGCAGAAGTACGGCCAGAAGAGCTGCGAGCCCTCGCGGAGGTGTATGCCAGCGACGATTCGCGACAGAGATTCGTGGAGGACTTCGCGGCGGCCTGGAGCAAGGTGATGGATCTCGATCGATTCGAGCTCTGATCCAACCTGCGAGATCGTCCTGACTCGGGCTCAGTCGACCCTGGGCAGGACGAGCTCGGAGCCGCCGGGACCGGTGCGCCTGAACGAAACGATCTTGCCGTCCTTCTGGTGGAACGTGACCGACATCATGGGGTTCTCGCGAACCTGCCAAACGTCGGCTGTCGGCACTTTCCACAGGTGGAGGACAAGGTCGTTCTTGCCGGTGTCGATGGCGACGTAGTCGCCGTCGATGAAGACGCGCACGTCGACGTGCTCGTCTGGGTCGTGGTACTTGCCCAGGTACTTGCCGACGACGGCGGGGTCGGGGCGATTGGCCTGCGCGATCTCCTGCTCATGGGGCGTGCCCTTGCGCGGCGCCTCGAAGGTCAGGGGGCCTTGCCGGATGCGCAGGCAGTCGACCTCGCCCGCGTCGTCGCGCTCGAACCAGACCTGGATCACGGGCGCGGTGGCGTAATTCCAGCGCCCGGGCTCTGCTGCTGCCGCGAGCTCGAACACCATCTGGCTCGGCACGTCGAGGGAGAACTTGCCGTTCGTGTGCTTGACGACGAACTCCTCCTTCATGTGGTTGGCCCAATCCGCGACGTAGGTCCCGAGGTAGGGCTGGAGCTCGTCGGGAACGGCCTCCGAGCCGGCGTAGACCTCGGGCGAGATCAGGAGTCGGTCGATCGACTCCTCCAAGCGCAGCACGGCTCCGCCGCCGCGTGATTGGGTGAAGCACAGAATCATCAGGTCGCGCTCGGGCCAGGCCCACGCGATCGTTCCGTCGGAGCCCGAGTGACCGATGACCGTGGCGGGCCCCTTGCCGGCGGCGGCGATCGGAACGTGCAGGACGGCCATCTGGCCGTAGAACACCTCGAGTCCATGCATCGCAGTCGGGAAGCGTGCATCGCTGCCGAGCATCGACATCTCGCTCGCCGGAGTCAGCATGCGCTCGACCGCCGCCTGGGACAGGATGCGTTGGTCTCCGGCACGTCCCCCGTCCATCCACAGCGCGAGGAACTTGGCGTAGTCGCGCGGCGTCGAGTACAGCGACTGTGACCCCCAAGCGAAGGGATAAAACGCACCGTCGTCCGGATCCGAGAACCGCTTCCACCTGCCGACGCCACCGAAGTGGAGACTGGCGATACGCGTTCGCCGTGGGTCATCGTCGTCGAGGAAGTAGAACGACTCGGTCATCCCGAGCGGATCGAGGAGCTCCTCGTGAACGAACTCGTTCAGCTTCTTGCCGGACACCACTTCGACGATCGCGCCGACCACTTCGGTTCCGGCGTCGCTGTACCAGAAGCGGCTGTCGGGAGGATACTCCGGACCCCTCGCGCCGACGGCGTTCCCGAACGCGACGAGGTCCTCGAACTCGTCCATCTTCGTCAAGATCGTGAGCGGCAGGCCCGCGCGGTGGCTCAGCACCTGGCGCAGAGTGATCGCGCGCGAGGCGTCGGTCTCGAACCCGGGCAGGTACTTCGCGACGGGCTCGTCGAGCGCCAGCTTCCCGCGGTCGATCAGGATCTGCGCCGCTGCGCCCGTGAGCGGCTTGGTCATCGAGCGGATGTTGCAGACCGTACCCTTCTTCCAGGCGGCCTCCTCCTCCAGGTCGGATGAGCCGAACGCCTCGTGCAGAACGACGTGTCGGTTCTGGACGACCAAGAGCTCGGCGCCGACGACGAGGTCGCGTTCGACGAGCTCGCGCAAGTCGCCGGCAAGTTCGGCCAGGGCCTCCGCGGAGACACCGGGGGTCTGCGGTGCCGTGGTCGCGGGAGCCTCTTGGCGGGCCGTCGAGACGGAAGGGGCCAAGAGTGGGAGCAGGAGCGGGACGAGACGGGCGACATGCATCGGCGACACCAGTGGGCTACGGGAAGGCAGACGGCTGTCAGCCGAGGCGCTCGTCCGCTTCCACGCCGCTGTGGAACTCGGAGTACACGATCACCGGAACGCCCAGCTCGCCGAGGTGGCGCTTCAGGAGGGGCTTGACTTCCTCCCACGGCAGCTTGCCCACGCCGGTGGCGAGCCGCGGCAGGGCGATGCTCTTGTAGCCCTCCCGCTTCACCTCCTTGGCGAACTCCTTGAGCGAGTGGTTGACATTGTGAAACGTCGCCGCGCCCGGCTTCGCGTTCTGCGTTCGCGGTGGATCCTGCGTGAACAGGCTCGTGACGCGCACACCTCCCGTGCCACCCCAGGTCCAGGTCTCCCCGGCGCGCGGGTTGCCGACCTTGCAGTAGTGACGGAAGTCCTTGTACATGGTCGGGAAGCGTTCGCGGAGGCTGAGGGCGAGACCCGAATCGAAGTGGTCCTGGGGGGCGACCCCGTGTGCGATCACTTGGGCTTTGGAGAGCAGGATGTCGCCTGAGACTTCGGTCAGCATGTTCGAATCCTCTGCTGGTGGACGGCGTAGGTGCGGTTCACGATGATCGGGGCTCGCCGTCGCTCGAGCCGTAGGCAACACGGCTGACCCAGGGTACTGACAGTGCGCAGGCGTGGAGGCGAGAGCCTCACGTTCCTCTTCGCCCCCGACCGATGGCGGTGATGGGTCGCGCCGAAGGCCCCCGGCGCTGGGTACAAGAGCCCATGGCGGCTGGCGGTCGCCCCTGGGATCGTGGACTGGTCATGGGCCCAGGCGCTTTGTCGGCTTGCGCCCGTCCGTAGGTTCTCGACCGAGGTGGCGAGCTGTGTTCGAAGCGACAGGACTCGACGGTGGCCGTTGGATCGCGATTCCGGGTGTCGTGCTGGTCCTCTTCACGATCCGCTGGGTTCGCAGGGCTCGCAAGGCGCCGGATGACGACCGCACGGTGAATCGGTCTCGGTCCTGAGGTCGAACAGCGGCTCCGGTGGCGCGCTGTTCTTTGGCGCCAACGGGACGAAGGTTGACGTCCTCGACGCCCGCGCGGGCTCCGTACCACCCCAACACGATCGAGCGACGGAGAAGTCGATCCTCTCCAACGCAAGCAGATGCGGTGACCAACTCAGCCCGAGCCCCGGGCCGTTCCCGGGAGTTGGAGTTTCCGTCATCCTGACCGGGATCCGAAATGAAGATCGTGCCTGCCACGCTTCTCGTGTTCGCGATAGGGCCGTCCGTGTGGGCGCAAGCGCCCGTGCAGACTCTCTGGCTGACCAGTGGTCCCCGCTTGTACCGCATCGACGGTTACGACACGCCGGGGCCGACGCCACAGTTGATCGGTTTGGCGAGCGGTCCCGTGACGGACGTCGCCGTGCACCCGGCCGACGGCCGGATTTTCGCGGTCCGAGGTACCGATGACGACACGTCGTTCTACGAGGTCAGCCGCACGACGGGAGCTCGCACGCTGATCGCACTGCTCCCCGTCATCGGCGGGAACGCGCTCGACTTCGACGTGAACGGAGAGCTCTACCTGCGTTGCCGCGATGGCTTGCTGTACCGCGTCGACCTCCTGACGGGCGCCCTGTCGCCGATCGGGACGACCGGCCAGCTGACGATGGGCGACATCGCGTTCGATGTCGACGGTACGATCCTGGGATCGATCGATGGCAGGCGACTCGATCGCGTGGATCCCGCGACCGGACAGTCGACGGTCATTGGAATGATGAACATCTCGCGCGGGGCGCATGGCCTCGAGATCGACTGCGACGGAACGGTGTACGCCTTCACGGGACCAGGCGATGTGTACACCGTCGACACCGCCACGGCCGGTGTCACCTTGCTCTACAACCTCTCCCTCCCGGATCAGGTTTCCGGCGTCGCATTCGAGTTGGCCGCGCCGTGCAGGCCTGGTGTCGTGTTCTGCAGCCCGGCGATCCCGAACTCGACCGGCATGGCCGCGACGATCACGTCCGAGGGCAGCCGGTTCGTGGCCGACAACGACCTGACCCTGATCGCGAGCGGCCTTCCTCCCGGAGAGCTCGGCTACTTCATCGTTGGCTCCGGGACGGCCCAGCAGATGCCGCCCGCGAGCCAAGGCGTCGTTTGCATCGCGGGCGCACCGACCGGACGCTTCCTTCAAGCGGGTCAGATCCTGCTGGGGCCGACGGGGAGCATCGCGGTCGACCTGACGGCGCTCCCCTTGACGCCGCTGCACGCGGTGCAGCCCGGCGAGACGTGGAACTTCCAATGCTGGTACCGCGATCTCGCCTCCAGCAACTACACCGATGCGGTGGGGGTCTTGTTTCAGTGAGCGCGTTCGCGCCCTACTGGAAGATGATCCGCGTGGGACTCGAGAAGTTCGACGTGCTGCCCGGGTTCATGTCCCGGTACCAGACCTGAAAGTTCATGGGCCCAGTGGACAGAGGCCCGGGCGGGTTGGTCGGTACGTCGAGCGTATCTACGTCCAGCTCGAACGTTCCCGTGCTGCCCGTGAACTGGATCTCGCCGGGCCGGCTGAATCTACCGATGGCGGCCGGACCCATGCAGAGCCGCCCCTGGCTCCCGGGCGGGATGGGGCCCGGGGGGGACTGAATGTTCGGGCTCAAGAGGAAGTAGCCGAACTGGTTCTGCGGCATTCCGTAAGCGTGCAGAGTGAAGCCTGGACCGCCGACCATCCGGGATCCGAAGGCGAGTATGAAGCTCTTGATGCCGGTCGAGTTGGGGATCGTCTGCCCGCAGAACACGAACTGGTTGATCGGTTCGGGCAGGGACTTGAACTCGACGCGATGGAAGCGTGCGCGGCCCAGGCCCGACTCCGAGTTCGCGCCCCAGCGCACGCCGACATCGGTCAGCGGACTGGTGATGAAGCCGGCGATCGGGCCGAGCGGAACGTCGTCGTACGTGAACTGGTGCACCAGGTCGCCGGCAATGAAGCGCATGCCGTAGCTGTGGTACGTGCCTGCGCCGCCCGTGCAGACGTACTCGGGGGTGCCGGGGGTGCTGGCGATCACGTCGCTTCCCTGCACGCGGAACTCCATGCGGAACGTGCAATCGGTGAGCGTGAAGCCGTCCTGGTACTCCAGGAAGATCGTGTCGCTGGGGCCCGCCGTCATCCGCATCGTCGCGGTGTACTCGAAGAAAGTCGGCGGCTGGACCCCCCTCTGGTAGACCGCGCGCCCGCTGGTCGTGTTGTCGGCCACTTCCCACGCATTGAGGCCGGTCGTCGAGTCGGGCGAGATCGGATTGAGCCCTACCTGGCCGTTCCAGTCCAGGAGACTCCAGCCCATCGACTGGGGGCTGGGCGCGATGGGCGGGTTACCGGCGGTGCCAGCGTCGTAGACGACGCTCTGCGCCAAAACGGGAGGCGTGAGGATGAGTAGGCCGAGCAGGCGCTTCATGGGGGCTCCTTGTGGCAGGGAGGGCGAGTTCTCTAAGAGTCAAGACCCCGCGCGTCGAGATCCGTTTCGCCCTCGAGCCACGAGTTTCATCCCATCAGAACGTGAGCGAGACCGCATCGGTGAAGTTGCTCGTCGCCCCCGGCTGGTTGTCCCGATACCAGCACTGGAAGTTCCAGGTGTCGCCCGGCTGGACCGCCTGCGGCGGGTTGACGGGGATCGCGAATAGATCGATGCGGAGGGAGCCGTTCGGTCCCTGGATGATCTGGGGCACCTGATTGAAACGGCCGATGTTGCCTGACAGGCAGATGGGGCCCTGGGAGCCGGGCGGGTTGGAGAGCCCCTGGGTCTGCCCGGCGAGGAAGTAGCCGAACTGGCCCGGCGGCAAGCTCGTCGCCGTCAGCGTCACGAGGTTCGTGGCGACGTCGCTGCTGCCGTGCGCGGTGATCTCCGCGGCGAAGCCGCTCGAGTTGGGCACCGCGGGGCTGCAGTACGCCGTGCCCAGGCCGCCGAGGCTTCCGTCGTCGTTGACGTTCTGTGCGAGGAGGTCGCCCGAGTCGTTGCGCTCGTCCTGCCAGGCGAGAATCGAGTAGCCGGTCGTGCTCGTCGCCGTGGCGAGGCGCGACTTGGCGCTGGGGGTCGAGGACACGTCGAAGACGGGGACGTCGACCGCGCCGGACGCGTCGAGGTGCGCGCCGAACAGACGGTCGGTGGCGAAGCTCGGGGCGCTGTCCCAGAAGACGCTCGCACCGCCCTGGCCGACCCGAGCTCGGACGAGCCCGATCTCCGCTGCCGCGAGGGCGACGACGGTCACGCCGCTGTCACCCCACTGGCGGTTGCCGCTCGCATCGAACCTCTGCCCGGAGACCCCGTTCATGCCGGCGTTCTGCTCGCGCCAGAACACGAACGTGGCTCCTTGCACCGGATCGAAGTCGACCGACGGTGAGACGCGCGTGTTGACGACGTTCGTCGAGACCGCCTGGCCGTTCTGTGGGAACGCTACCGTGCCGTCCGAGAGGATGCGCTGCGCGTAGCACTGGAACTGGAAGGTCGACGTGTCGTACCAGCTGAAGACGGCGCCGCCACTGCCGTCGGGAACGAACGGCGGAAAGTTCCCGATCTGGAGCGAGCCCGCGCTGAAGACGGACACGGGGGCGGCTCCCCACAATGGAGCACCGGCGGTGTCGAGCTTCTGGGCAACGAGCCGCTTGGGCGAGCTGAAGCCGCCCGTTTGGTGCACGATCGAGAGCACCGCGTCGGTCCCCGTCGCGTGCAGGTCGCTCGTCGTGTACTGCCCACCGGGCGGCGCCAGCGTCACGTCGCTCGCCCATTGCTCGACGCCGGCCGCGTCGAGCCTCTGGACGTGGACGTCATCGTTTTCCTTCCAGGCGACGAACGATCCACCATCGCTCGAGCCGGTGATCTTGGGGTTCGCGAAGAAGCTGTTGGAGCTCGTCAAGACCACGCCGCCCGAGCCCCAGGGCAGGTCGCCGGCCGGCGTAACGAGCGCGGCCGCGATCTGCGTGCCCGTCCCCGGGTCGAAGCGGTAGGTGAGCAGCGCATTGCCGTTCGCGTCGGTATCCAGGCCGTAGTCCTGGGTCGAGGAGAACCCCCTGTCAGCGACGAGCACGCCCTGATGGGGGAAGAGCTCATTGCCGGCGGCGTCGAGCCGCTGCACGCGCACGTCGAAGCCGGCTCCACCATCGAGCCAGCTGATGAAGCAGCCGCCGTCCGCCGTGGGCGCGATCTTGGGCTGGACCTGTCCGCCGCTGCCGTCGGCGACGGAGAAGTTGACTGTGTCGTCGGGCGACCACTGACCCATTGCGACAGCGCTCGTCAGGACGAGCGGGAGTGGGAGATGGATGGTCAGAGAGAGAGCTAGGCGCATGTCGGCGAATCCAAGGTGCGGGGCGATGGCGAAGGTTTCACGGGCGTCACCGTAGCATGTGCCCGGTGACGCCCGCATTCGAGCCACGCTCGAGGCGATCCCTTACAAGCAGAAACTGGCGCGGATGGCGTTCGACAGATTGGAACCCGTGTTGCCGGCGGCCGGATCCCTGTACCAGAACTGGAAGTTCCAGGTCGACCCCGCCTCGATCTCGCCACCGCTCGGGAGGGCATTGAGGTCGATCGGCATACCCGCCTCTCCACTTGGATCGGCCTGCACGATCGGCATGATCCGAAACAGCCCCGGAGCGTAGGGGCTGACGCACAGGTACCCGTCTCCGAGCGGGAATTGCACTTCACCCTGTCCGTAGAAGAACAAGCCGAACGCCTCGTCGGGGCAATGTGCCACCGAGAGCCAAAGGTCGTTCTGCACAACGCTCAGGCTGCCCGCCATGCTCATCTCGGCCGCGAAGCCAGTGGAGTTGACCGCGTTCGTGCAATACGTCGTCGCCAGACAGTCCGAGCCCTCGGTGAAACGCCAGTCGAGGATGTCGTGGTCCTCCCGGGAGCTGCCCGAAGCCGCGGTGAAACCGGCCCAGCCCCAGGGCAAGTCGGGGTAGGTCGTGAGGTCGAGGGCGACCGTCAGGGCTGGACTGACCAGGTCGTCCATGAAGATCGACATCTGTCCGGGCACGTAGCGAATCAGACACCCATCGCTCATACAGCGTCCGGTTCAAACGGTGCCGAAGGGCTGCTATCGCGCGGCTTGTGAACGTAGCCCGGCGCGCTCCTCTTGCGGCTACTCCCCCGGATCGTCGGCGTGCGAGATCCGGACCTCCACGTCCTCGAAGACGAGGTGGTAGAAGAACTCGAACAGTGGCGGCACGTTCGCCGTCAGTGGGAATCGCTCATCGTGGAACGTGATGTGGAACTCGAGGTCGTCACCGGTCGAGAGGCCTTCGCTCGCGTAGCTGGGATCGTAGATCCCGCCGTTCGTGTTCCGCACGGTGCCGTCCTCGCCGCGCACGCCGGCGGTCACCATGATGTGTGCGTCCCAGCGGCCGAGCGCGGCCGGACCGTCGAACGGGTTCTCGAACGGTTGGCCGTTGAGCGTCACCTCGGCCCTGCCCCAGGCGGCGACCAGCGTGAAGACCGTCGGCAGGACTCCGGGTCCGGCGCCGGTGTCCCCGTGCAGGTACACGTTCGTCGTGATCGGATCGTTGATGAGGTTGATCGTGTCATCGACGGTCGGCCCGATCTGCGCGCCCGAGGAGTGGTGCGGGTGCACCCACGTGTCGATCTCGAGGTTCCAATCGCCGTACGAATCGGTCCAGTTCGCGCGCAGGAAGCCGGTCTCGGCGACCGGGTCGACGCGCAGCGCGATCGACGCCCGTTCGAGCGACTGCGAACCGACGCCGTCCCAGACCATGGAGTCGACCGGCTGGGCGGGGACGCCGTTCACGAGCGTCGTAGCTGGACCGAGCGGGCGATGGTTCCAGCGCGCGTTCTGTCCGGTGACGACGTAGTCGGTCCCGGCGCCTACGCGCGTCGCGGGGGCGGAGGAGCGAGCGTGTCGCAGTGGAAAACCGACGCCACAGGCCACCAGGCTGGCGCTGAGGATGAGGCGCAGAGATGAGTTCACTGTCGTTCTCCAGCAGGAGGTTGGAACGAGGACAACGTAGCATCGACGCGGCTGTCGAGGCCTACGCAAATGGGCGGGGCGGCCAACGGGAGAGGGCCCGGATCCTGGACAGGAGCCGGGCCCTCGAGCGTTTTGGCGCGGGCGATCGTTTACTGGAAGACGATCTCGTAGCCGTTGGTGAAGTTCGAGGTCTGGAACACGAGGAAGTCCCGGTACCAACCCTGGAAGTTCCACGTCTCACCCGCGACGACGGCTTGCGGCGGGCTCAGCGGGATGTTCGTCAAGTCGATCATCGAGCTGAACTGACCGGTCGGGCCGCTGTCGAGGATCTGCTGGTTGAAGCGGGCCGTGGGCTGGCCGAGGCAGAAGTTGCCTACGCTGCCGCCGGGGGTCGCAATGAAGCCCTGGGTCTCGGCGGCGAGGAAGTAGCCGAACTGGTTGGGCGGCAGCTGGGTCGCTTCCAGCGTGACGTCGTTGTCGGCGGCGACGGCGCTACCGGTCGCTGTCAGGCGCCCTTCGAGTCCGATGGAGTTGAGCACGACCGCGCAGTACGGCGTGCCGAGCCCCGTATCGCAGATCAACTCGTCGATCGAGAAGTCGTCGATCGCGGCTTCGACGATCGAGCCCGAGCCGAGGTCCGAGGCGACGAAGCGCATCTGAATCTGGTTCGTCAGGTTCAGGCCCGAGACATCGAGCAGGCGGAACGAGTGCTGGATCCAGCCGCCGACGACGTCCGGGCCGTTCGGGCCCAGGGTCTCGACGTTGAGCCAGGTGCTGCCGTTGTCGGTGATGTCGATCACGAAGATGTCGTCAACGGTGCCCTGGTTGTTGGAGTACCAGCGCCAGTACGAGATCGTCGGATCGCTCGTTCCCGCGAGCGCGAGCACAGGCGAGAGCAGCGTCGTGACGCCGCCGTCGACGTCGTTCGAGCCGTTGCCCGCGCCGGGCGCGGCCTGGCCCGTGAACCAGCAGTCCGTGCCCGGAGCCGGCGAGTGGTCGTCCTCGGGCTGCGCATCGGTTCCGTTGGGGTTGCCGCGCGTCCAGATGCCCGTGGTCGCCGTGTCGCCCGGCATCCCGGACGACCAGCCGGCGTTGCTCTCCATGTCGTACGAGCCGAAGTTCGTCACGCCGACGGCCGACACCGAGGTGTAGGTCGTCCCCGGGGCGTCGTCCGGGCTCGTGAACACGTTGCCGCTGACGGTCTCGGCGGAGATGTACCACGAGACGCCGGTTCCGCAGTCGATCGCGGGGAAGTTCGCCGTGTAGTTTCCGCCGCCGTTGTTGGTCAGGGGCGAGGTCGTGAAGCCTCCGCCGGTGCTGTAGTGCAACGTCTCGCTGCCGAGCGACAGATCGCCGGGGGCGCCCTCGGTGATCGTGACGTCGACAGTATCTCCGCTCGGAGAGAGGATCGACGGCGGTCCGCCGGGAATGTTGATCGCCACCGTCTCGTTGTTGACGCGCCAAACGAACAGGCCGCGCTCGACGTCGCTGCCTATCACCGTGCCGCTGTCGAAGTACGGGAACAGGCTCCAGAGGCCGTTGAAGCTGGCGCTGTCGCTGCCCGGGTAGGTGTCGAAGAAGGCGATCTCCGAGGGGTTGGTCGGGTTCGAGAGGTCGAACACGCGCATGCCGCTGCGGTAGTTCGCTTCGTACAGCAGGCCGCCCTTGACGTAGAAGTTGTGCGTGATCGCCGCGTTGCCGTTGTCGAACGACGAGACGTAGCTGGCGTTGCTCGGATCACTGACGTCGAACACGTGCGTGGTCGAGTCGAGCGGCGGCTCGTCGAGCTCGTCACCCAGGTAGAAGTACTGGCGGTCCTCCGACAGCCAACCCTGGTGCGAGTACTCGCGGTTGGGGTAGGGGACCTGGCTGAGCTGAATGATGTTGCCCTTGTTCGTGACGTCGAGGATCGTCAGCGCGGTGTCCGTGCCGCCGCCGTTGAGCCCCGCGCAGCAGTACGCGATCTGCTTGCCCGCCAGCGGGCCCGACGTGTAGGTCACGATCTGCGCGTCGTGGACGTAGCGCGTGTTCCACTGGCCGACGAACGGGGGCGCGTTCGGGTTGGCGTTCAGGTCATAGATGCGCAGGCCGGTGCTGCCGCCGCCGGTGCGGTAGGCAAAGCCGCTCGTCTCGTCGATGGCGATGTTGTGCGTCGAGCCCGAGCCCACCGCACCGAGCAGGCTCACCGAGCCCGCGTCGATGTTGGTCAGGCTGACGACCTGAATGCCGCCGCCTCCCTCGGACACGATGTAGGCTCGGTCCCCGAACACCTTGATGTCGCGCCAGATGCTGCCCGGGCCGCTGATGTGCCCGATGACCTGCGGGTTGGTGGGCGTCGTGATCTCGACGAACGTCGTGTCCGTCGACGTTCCCATGAGGGCGTACTCGCGGCCGCTCGGGGACGTGTAGCCCCAGCAGTCGTTGCCCTCCTCGCCCGGGACGCCGAGGTCGGCCATCGTGAGCCAGGATTGGAGCTGGACGCCGGAGGAATCGAAGCCCAACGCCTGGCTGGTCGTCGGGTTCGTGCCGGGCGCCGGTCGGTACCCGGATCCAGCGATGGACGGCTGCCGGTCGAGCAGCTTCGGGTCGTCGTCGTGTGCCAGGAGCGGAGGCGTGAGCGTGCACAGCCCAATGACGGCGCCGACCCGCCAAGCCGTGAAGGAAGTAGGCTGGGACATGGATGGAGAACTGGGGGAGAGGTTGGAGATGCGAGGAGCCCGAAAGATGAGGCTCACATACACTTCCAGAATAGGGTCCCCCGCCTGAACCGCGTTGAGAGAACCGCCGACTACCGCCCCGTGGCCGTGCGAACTTGGGCGTAGGCGCGCCGCGAGCGGAGTCCGAGGCCCTCTCGAGCCCGATCCCGCTACGATCCACTTACAACCGCAATGTCATTCTTGGTGGCGCTGCGGCACTGCATACGACGCACGAGCGGGTCCGAGCTCTCTCGAGCTCGGACCCGCATGATCGAATCACCACCCACCAGCGGCGGGGGCCGTCTACGTCCTCATCACTGGAACGTGATGCTCACGCCGTCCGTGAAGTTGCTTGTGCTGCCGACGTCGCGATACCAGAGCTGGAAGTTCCAGGTCTCTCCCGACTGCACCGCTTGCGGCGGGTTGACGGGGATCGAGGTCAGGTCGAGCTGAAGCGAACCGCTGGGGCCCGTGATGATGTCCGCGACCGCGTTGTACCGCCCGATGTTGCCCATCAGACAGATGAGGCCGGAGCTGCCGGGCGGGTTGAAGAACCCCTGCGTCTGGCCTGCGAGGAAGTAGCCGAACTGGCCGGGCGTGATCTGGTCCGCCATCAGAATCACGTCGTTGATGCCGGCGTCGGTCGAACCGGCCGCGGTGATGACGCCCGGGAAACCCGTGCTGTTGGGGATCGCCGGCCCGCAGTAGCTGTTGCCGATCGGTCCGGCGGAGATCTCCTCGACCAGGAAGTTGTCGTAGAGCGTGAAGTTCGTCGCCTGGGAGAGCGACGTGAACACGTCGGCGATGCCGAGGCTCGTGAACCCGGTGAAGTTCCCGGAGAAGTCGCCCTGGAACGTGAGCTGGCCGTCGAACAGGAACGAGATCACGCCCGCGGTGTTGTCGACTTCGATCTCGAGCGTTGTCCAGATGTTGCCGGGCGATCCGGGGGTCGTGGCCGGCGGCGACGTGAACAGCCCCTGGAAGAAGACACCCGTGTTGTTGCTGCCGTGCCCCAGGTAGCTGGCATGGTCGTTGGGCAGGGTTGTGCAGGCGGTGTCACCGGGCGGGTTGTTGACGCATGCGCGGTACCAGCGGTAGTCCGAGATCGAGTCGCCGTCTCCGTCGAACGCGATGTAGGCACCGGAACCCGATATCGGGCTGAAGAGCTGGTTGAAGGTTACGCCGTCGCCCCCGACGCCGACGTGCGCGTGCTCGGTCGTGCCCGTGTTGCCGAGGACGAAGTTCATCCAGACGTCGACCGTCAGCTTGTAGTGCGTGACGCTGACGGCGGTGTTGTGGAAGAGCGTGTGCGCGTCCTGCGTTCCGACGGTGTCGTTGACGGTGAGCTTGAGTCCGCCCGTGTCCCCGGGTGCGGAGCGCGGCGCCAGCGGGATGCCTGCGGCGATGTAGTCGAAGGCAAAGGACTGTGTGCCGTCGGGGGTTCCATCGTTCACGATGGTGTAGTCGGCCGACGAATCGACCTCGAAGTCATCGCTGATGATCTGCGCGGACGCCGATGTCGCGGCCATCGTTCCGATGGCTGCCAAGAGGAGAGTACGGTTGCAGCGGGATTCCATGGGTTCTCTCGAGAAGGTTTGGGTGAGTCGAGCACGAGTCCAGTGACGCCGTGGAAGGCCGTGGCCCCGTGGCGCGTGGTCCGATGGTCTAGCGGGAGAACGTATCACCGTCGCCGCGCGGCGTCGACGCGAGACTGCGCGGCCGTCGACGGGACCCGCTCTCGAGCGTTGCGCGAGCTCCTTTTCTGGGCCGCCCCCCGGGCGACCCGCTCACTCGATCCATCGAGCCGGCCGCGCACCGAGGCTGTTCATCGAGAGCGACGGCGGATTCTGGTGGCGCATGGCGGACCGCTCCATCTTCCTTTCGCCGTTGTAGCTTCCGCCGCGGCGAATGCGGTGGGTCGCGCCTTGGGGGGGCGCAGCGGGTCCTCCTGGACCGTGCTCAGGTACATGTCCCCTTCGCTGTACCCGTCGGCACACCACTCCCGGACGTTGCCGTGCACGTCGTGGAGACCGAACGGGTTCGGTCGGAACGAGCCGACCGCGGCGTGCGCGGCGAAGCCGTCGTTCCACGTCTCGGGCACGATCGTCTCGCGAAACTTGTTCGCGTAGGCCTGCTCGCCCAGGTTCGTGTAGTGCTCCAGCTCGATCTCGGGACACGCGAAGGGAGTCGTCGTCCCGCCTCGGCAGCCGTACTCCCACTGGGCCTTGCTGGGCAGCGCGAGGCCCATCCACTCGAGGGCCTGCACACACTCGTGCCAGCTGAGGGATTCGACGGGGTTCTCGAGCGTCGTGCCGAGCGAGAGGCGCACATCGGGTCGGTAGTGGCTCGGGTTCCGGCCCATGAACCGCTCCCATTGGGCCTGCGTCATCTCGTACTTGGAGAGGAAGAGGGCCGAGAGCCGCACCTCGTGCACGGGCGATTCGTCCGTGAGCGCAATCGGGTCGTAGTTGGGCCCGCGCGGGTCGTGCTTTTGCGCGCCCTTCAATCTGATCCGTACGGCACCGACGTGCGCTCGCGAAGCGAGTGCCGGTGCGGCTGCGGCTGTCTCAACTCGCGATGATCGGCACGACACACGTCGAAACGAGGATCGCGGCCTGCGTCGCTTCGGTCACCTTGCCGGCCACGCGTCCCAGCGCCTCGCCCTCGATGACGCGCTCGATGCGCTTCTTGCGATCCCGCAGCTTCGCGGCACCGACGACGGGCTTGAGCAGGTTCGTCTTGTAGGCGAGCGAGAGCAGGACGAGCGTGCGTTCGTCGACGTTCGGTGTCCCGGTGAGGATCACCTCGCGCAGCCGCTCGGCCAGCGCGCGCTCGGGGGCGGCGTTGGCCTCGGGGTAGATGCGCTGCTCGAAGAAGAAGAGGATCTTGCGCTTGTCCGCGCGCAGGATGCCACGCTCGCACAGCCCCGCGGCCGTCCGGTGCAGGAGCTCTCGCCTCTGCGCGAGCTTCATGACCCACCAGCGCAGGTTCTTGGGCTTCTTCTGCTGCGCGATGGACTCCAGGCACTCATCGAGCAGGGCATCCTCCGACGTTTCGAGGCGCACGAGCTCGACTGCTTCTCGAGCCCCCAGGTGCACGTTGCCGCGCAACAGGAGCTCGGCCAGGAGTGCCCCGGCGAGGGCCTGGAGGGTCCCGATTCCGACGATCGGGACGCCCTTGCGGTCGTGCAACGCGAGCAGCAGGATCTCCTCGTGCAGGCAGAGCTCGGCGTTGGGCTTCATTCTCTTCTCTACGCCCCGAGCGCGCCGCCATTCACTCCGGTGATGTGCGTAGGGTCACGACCCAGGCCGAGGCGTCATACTGGGCTCGATGGTGCCGCGCTGGCTACCGAACGCAATCACGCTGCTCCGCATCGGCGCAATCCCCGTGTTCCTCGCGTTCGCCCGGGCCTGCGCGCAAGCCGCCGCGGCGGGCGAGCCCCACGCGGACGAGCGGGTCCTCGCGTTTGCGACGATGGTCCTGATCGGCGTCTCGGACCTGGTCGATGGCTACCTCGCGCGGCGCTTCGGGCTCGCGACCCCGCTCGGTGCGGCGCTCGACGCGGCCGCCGACAAGGCGGCGCAGATCAGCGCGCTCGCGTTCTTCACCTTCTCCCGCAGCCCCGCGTTCGCCCCGGTCCCGATCTGGTTCTTCGGCGTGATCGCTGGCCGCGACCTGGTGATGGCGGCGGGTTGGCTGGCCATCCGGCTGCGCGTCGGCAGCGTGCGTGTCGTCCACGAGCGACACGGGAAGCTGGCGAGCTTCCTCGTGTTCACGCTCGCGGTCTGGATCGCGGCCGATCTGCCGCGCGCGCCGCTTGGCCCGGTGCTGGCGATCACGGCAGCTCTGGTCTGCCTGAGCACCGTGAGCTATTTCCGCGACGGGCTTCGCCAGGTACCGCGTGCGGACCGACCGGCGTCGTGAAGCAGCTCTTACTTCCGGCCCCGCCCGTCGTTCACTGGAACGTCACGCTCACGCCGTCGGTGAAGTTGCTCGTGAGCATGGGGTTGTTGTCCCGGAACCACGCCTGGAAGTTCCACGTCTCGCCAGCCTGAATGGCGACCGGCGGGCTGACGGGAATGTCGCTCGTGTCGACGTCGAGGTCGAACGCGCCGTTCGCGCCCGAGTTCATGATTTCGCCAGGGCGGTTGAAGCGGCCGATCGGGTTGCCGATGCAGATGACGCCTTGGCTGCCCGGCGGCGTGAACGAGCCCTGGTTCTGGCTCGCGAGGAAGAAGCCGAACTGGCCGGTCGGCAGGTTGCTCGCCGCCAGGTTCAGCGGGTTGCCACCGGCGACGTCGCTGCCCGTGGCCGTCATCTCGGCTGACGCGCCCGAGGAGTTCATGGCCGCGGGCCCGCAGTAGTTCTGCCCGATGGGGGGCGCGAGGCACGCCAGATCCAAGCTGGCAACGTTGCTGTTGGTCGCGTTCGGGTCCTCGAAGAATCCGCCTGCGAAGAGCCGGCCGTCGGGCGTCGTCGTGACCGATAGCACCTGCTCGCTCGTTCCCGGACTTCCCAAGCTCGCCCCGATCGCTGACCAGGCGATGCCGTCGAAGCGGGCGATGTTGAAGGCCGCGACGCCGCCTGCCGTGTCGAAGCTGCCGCCCGCGACGATGTCTCCATTGGGGAGCTCGGTAATCGCCACGACCGGACCCTCTTGATCCGTGATGCCGGCACCCAGCATGTTCCAGTCGGATCCATCCCAACGCGCGATGGTGCGGATGGCTCCCATGGCTGGCCAGAAGAAGGCTCCGCTCGCGACGATGTCGCCATTCTGCGTGAAGTGGAACGAGCTGACGCCGACGCCAGCGACGAGACCCGTCACGCCGTTGCCGATCGCGGTCCAGCTGTTTCCGTCCCACGCGGCGATCCCCGTGGGGTTGGCTCCCCCGGCGGGGGTGAACAGCGTGCTGGCAACGAGCGTTCCGTTCGGCCGCACGTCCAGCGTTCTGACCAGGGTCCCCGGACCGCCGAGGCCCGTCCCCACGGGATTCCAGGAGCTGCCATCCCAGCGCGCGATGTTGGTCGCGCTGACGCTGCCCGCCATCGTGAAGGTCCCGCCCGCGACGATGTCCCCGTTCGGAAGCACCGCGACCGACGCGACCTGTCCGTTCATCGGCGGCAAGGAGGTCCAGGTGCTTCCGTTCCAAACCTCGACCGGCCCGGAGAGGGGGAACTGGGTGGAGTCCAGGCCACCGATCACGAGGTCGCCGTTCGGTGCCGCCGCTGCTCCTACGACCTCGAAGCCGTGCCCCGCTCCGAACGCGCTCCACGCCTGCGTGACCGGGTCGAAGCGGGCCACGCTATTGGCGAGCGTGCCGCCGACCTCGAGGAAGAACCCGGCGATGACCAGGTTGGGAGCGGCGGGTCCAGCTCCGTCGGGGTCCCAGGTGATGCATTGGTTCACAAGGGCTCCGAACGGCGGCGGGGAGTCGGCGAAGTGATGCGTCCAAACGCACTGCGCGCTGGCCCCGTTGGTTCCCAGGCCAAGCGCGAGCAGAACGAGCGGGAGCGAGCGAGGAGCAGTGTTGAAGAACATGGTGAAGCGTCCGTGGTGCAGCGTCCGTGGTGGAGAGGGGCGCGATGCTAGCACGGAGGAGCGAACGAAGTAATTGAGGATTCGTCGGTGCGGTCGTTCGCCGTCTTCGGCTACGAGACCGTCATGGGAGCAGCCCTGCATTTCCAATCCTTCGACTCGAGCGAGCGCGGAAGCGCGTCGTGCTCGTTCTTCGTCGAACGTCCAGCGCGCGCGAATGCGCTGAGCCAGGGCATCTCGGAACACGGGTCCGGCAATCTCGAGAGAACCGAGAAGTCGTACCCAGGCCGCCGAACCTAGCACTCCCATGGATCCACCGTTCAAGGTCCAGGGTGCTACACCCTGGACCTTTTTTCGTTTGCGCGCGTCGTGGCTTCGGCGTCGCTTCGTCGGGGCGTAGCTCAGTCTGGCTGAGAGCGCCTGCTTTGGGAGCAGGAGGTCGCTGGTTCGAATCCAGTCGCCCCGACCATCTCTCGTTCGCCCGCCTTGACAACTCGGAACCGACCGAATGGGAGGGTGAACCGGACAGGGTCCGGGACTGTTTCGAAAACAGATCGTGTCGCGAGGCATGGGGCTCGATACCTCCGCCCTCCTCCAAGTCCACCGCCGTGGTCCCCATGGATTGCGGCGGCCGACGGGGTGATAGCTGATGCGGTCTTAGCGCCGGTCTGAAGAGCCGGAGATAGTGGTTCGACTCCACCTCGCCCCACCAAGAACACCTGGGCACTCCAGAGTGGTGTAGCGGTAGCACGCGAGGCTCTGAACCTCGAAGCCGGGGTTCGAATCCCCGCTCTGGATCCAACTCTCTTCCATATTCATTCGCTGAAACCTCGAGCAAGGAAAGGAGCACGAGATGGAAGTAACTGTCCTGTCGCAGCAGACTCTGGTCCTGAACAAGGCGTGGTCGGCCATCTCGATGACGTCTGTGCGAGAGGCGCTCTCGCTGCTGTTTGACCGTCTACCGAGAGGGCCGAAACGCCGGACAGTGCGTAGGATGAGTCGATAATGCTCACTTTCCCGCTCCTCGTTCCCGCCTTGCTGCTCGCACACGCCGCTGCCTCGCCGCAGACCTGCGACGTGGTCGTGACGACGGCCGCCAACCCGATCTTCTCCTACCTCGGCCGTTCCGTCGCCGCCGATGGCGACACCGTCCTCGCCGGAGCCCACAACGACGGCGCGGCAGTCTTCTTTGCCTTCGACCCGACGAGCGGCTCCTGGTCCGAGGGACAGCGCATCACCCCAGCGATCCCCGAACCCGGTGATGGGTTCGGATTCGACGTCGAGCTCAACGGTACGCTCGCGATCGTCGGTGCCCCCGACAGCAACGCGGCGACGGCGAGTGGGGGAGCGGCGTACGTTTTTCGCAACGTCGGTGGGACGTGGGTCGAGGAGGCGCAGCTCACCGCATCCGACGCGCAGCTCGCGGACTTCTTCGGCTACAGCGTTGCGATCGACGGCGACGACGTGATCGTCGGGGCATTGGATGCGGACACGCCCGGCGCGAGCGACTCGGGAGCGGCCTACGCCTTCCGCTACGACTCGGGAACCGGCGTGTGGAGCGAGGTGCAGAAGCTCGTGCCGGCCCTGAGCGCTACGGACGACTTCATGGGCAAGGACGTCGCGGTGTTCGGGGGCCTCGCTCTCGTCGGGGCTCCAGGTGCCGGCGACCGCGGCGCCGCGTATGCGTTCCGGCGCGATCCGAGCACGGGCGCGTGGAATGCGGAGACATTCGCCCTGCCCGTGCCCGAGCCGCACCAGAGGTACGGCTGGGGGGTCGATCTCGGCCCGGGTCTCGCTGCCGTCGGCGCCCCGAGTTTCGCCTCGAGCGCCGCCTACGTCTTTCGCCAAAGCGGTCCCTCGTGGCAACAGGAGTTTCGCGCGACCGCCGGTTTCGACATGGGACGTCACGTCGCCATCGCAAGCGACCGGCTCGTCGTCGACGCCGACGAGACCGCGTACCTCTACGACTTCGACCCGGTCGCGGGGACATGGGGCTCGGCGCGGCCGCTGACTCCGACGATCCCGGCACACCATCCCGGGTACTTCGCCGAAGACGTCGCCTTGCTCGACAACGCGGTCATCTTCGGCTCGTACGCGGATCGACTGTTCCTGTTCGGCGGACTGGACCAGACACGCGTCTCGTCACCCGCTTGCGCACCGAACGGCGTCAACTCGACCGGCGTCTCGGCGCGCCTGACCGGCACGGGGAGCTTCGTCGCCAGCGACAACGATCTGACCCTTCACGCGTGCGATCTGCCGCCGAACGTCTTTGGCTACTTGCTCGCGAGCCGCGAGGCGGGGTTCATCGCCGCGCCCGGCGGGAGTCAAGGTGACCTGTGCCTGGGTGGCCAGATCGGCAGGCTCGTGGGGCAGATCGCGAACAGCGGAGCGTTCGGCCGGTTCTCGGTCGCGGTGGACTTGACGCAGGTCCCGCAGCCGAACGGCACGGCTGCGGTCGTCGCGGGGGAGACTTGGGGCTTTCAGGGCTGGTACCGAGACGTGAACCCGGCGCCGACCTCGAACTTCACGTGCGTTGCGGAGGTCGCCTACCAGTGAATCCGTGCTAGTCTGATTTCGGTCGATACGGCAGTCCCAAGCGATCACGAGGAGATCCCTGTGGAGGCACGAGCCGAAGACAACCTGCGCGCCCTGGCGAAGAGCCTGGCCAACGACCTCGACACGAAGGTCGCCTTCATCTGCGAGGTGTGTGATGACCGACGCGAACGGGCCCGCACCGTGGCCCTGTACGTCGACCACGCCTACCTCGACAACATCGAGTACGACCTGGCCGGCACGCCCTGCGCGGGCGTCTACGACGAGGGGGTGCTCATCCATACCGCGGACACGTCGAAGATCTACCCGAGCGATCACATCCTGCAGGAGTGGAGCATCGAGTCGTACATGGGTGTCCCCTTCTACGACGACGACGGAAAGCTGATCGGGCACGTGGGCGTCATGGACGACACGCGGCGCAAGAGCATCGGAGACTCGCGCCCGACGCTGGAGAAGGCGGCGGCGCACGTGTGCCGCGAGATGCTGCGCCGCAAGCAGTCACGGTAGGGGGGCAGATCCGGTGGCGCCCATGATGGCCATCACGCGCGACGTCAGCGAGGCGATCGGGCAGTGCGAGCTGACCCACCTCGAGCGCGAGCTGCTCGACCTGGACCGCGCGCGGAGCCAGCATCGCGAGTACGTCGAGCTCCTCGAGCGACTGGGCTGCGAGGTTCGTGCCCTGCCCTCCGAGCCGGACCTGCCCGACTCCGTCTTCGTCGAGGACACCGCCCTCGTCCTCGACGAGCTCGCGGTCCTCATGCGGCCGGGCGCCGTGTCGCGCCGTGCGGAGGTCGAGTCGATCGGGCTGGTGCTCGAGCCCCTGCGGCCTCTGGCGCGCATCGGCGGTCCGGGAACGGTCGACGGCGGCGACGTGCTGGCCGTCGGACGCGATGTGTACGTGGGGCTTTCCTCGCGCAGCGACGCGGCGGGTGTCGAAGAGCTGACGCGCATCCTCGCACCCCACGGTTACGCCGTGCACCCCGTGCGCGTCCGCGGCTGCCTGCATCTGAAGTCGGCCGCGACCGTCGTGGCGCCCGACACGCTCCTGGTGAACCCGGACTGGATCGATCGCGGAGATCTCGGATCGCGCGCCTTCGTGGAGGCTCACCCGGAGGAGCCCTTTGGCGCCAACGCCGTTCACGTCGGCGAGGCCGTGATCCACTCGACGGCGTTCCCGCGCACGCGCGCGCGGCTCGAGGCAGCGGGGCTACGCGTGGAGCCGGTCGACGCGACCGAGCTCGCGAAGGCCGAGGGCGGCGTGACCTGCTGCAGCCTGCTCTTGCGCTGAACGCCGGCCCAGGTGCCGTCCCCTACCGGGAGACCGCGAGGCTCGTGAGGGCGTAGAGCAGCGTGCCGTTCACCTTGCCCCTCTGGGGGAAGTCGCGCGCAGCCTGGCGGGCAACCTCGAGCTCCTCGTCGATGATGGGGCGAGCTTGCGTGAAGTTGCGCGTCCTCACCAGCGCGGCGCCCAAGTAGCTCAGGCACTGGCCGAGATCCTGGGCTGGACGGAACGAGTGGCCCTCGCGGATCGTGACTACCCCACTAGCCTGGTCCACCTGTTCGCCTTCAACGCGAGCGGTGACTCGGGCGCCACATGGGCGGCGGTCCGGTCATCCTCGAGACGGACGGCTCCTTCCCGGGCGCCCCTGCAGCCACTTCGGGCATGACCCGCGCCTCTCCTCTTGTGCCCCGGCTCGGAGGAGAGAGCGAAGACACGCAACTGACTTGACGTGGACCCATGCCGGTGTCACGGTCCGTTCCGTGACCCCGAACGTGTACCGTCGGTCCGCGGCGACGAGCCGCAAGCGAAGGGCGCGGGGCGTGCTGCTCCTCGTCCTCTTCGTGCTGGGCCAGGCGTACGCCCACCTGCACCATTGCGTCGTCCAGCACAGCGTCTGCCCGGTGGATGGGCAGGTCGCGCACGGGGATCACGAGCACGGCCTCGCGGACCCGCGCGACCACGACCAGCCCGTCGCGTTAACGACTGACAGCGACCGGAAGCACGGGGAGCACTGCTCGGTCCCGGATCCGCGCGAGGAGCGCAAGGGGCTCCTCGGGTCGGCTCCGGTCGCGACCGAGCCCGCCAAGTGCGTGAGTGTCGTCCGCGTCTTGCGTTCGCAGGATGTTGGGATTCGGATTCCGCTGTATCGGCTCGCACCCAAGCAGTCGCCGCCGCACGCCGCGTAGATCGAGCCCCGACCCAGGGGGACAAGGCGCCGCCTCGTGACGAGGTGGTGCAACCTACGCGATCGCTTCGGCCTTGACGGTGGAGCGAACGACTGCACGAGCTCCACGGAGTTCGTCCATCCGTGCCCTGCGACCCACGTCGAGCCGATACCTCTCATGTGTTCCCCTTCCCTGCGCGTCGCGTGGATGTTCGGCATCCTCGCGGCACCGGCGTCCGCACAGGACTCCTTGTTCCGTACCCCAGGCATGCCCGCGCGTGCCAGCTCCGGTCAGACCGACCGGTTCTCGAACGAATTCAATCCCGCGATCGGTGTCGTCATCGACGCGATCGTCGATCACCTGGACACGGACGTCGAGATGGCCGACGACGGCTTCGATGCGACGGTGCGCTCGTTCGAGGCGTCGATCAACGGCCGTGTCGATCCCGACTGGTGGCTCTATGCCACCGTCGTGTACGCGGACGAGGACGAGGAGATCGAGCTCGAGGAGGCCGCCTCGCACTTCACGGGCTTCGACTCGAACACGACCCTGCGCTTCGGCCGCTTCTTCGCCGACTTCGGCAAGCAGATGCAGGCCCACGTGCACGACCTTCCCTACCCCGAACGTCCCGGTGTCCTGGCCGAGTACCTCGGTGACGAGCTGCCCGGGACGGGGGCGCAGATCGACCACTGGTGGGTGAGCGGGGACGCGTCGACGCTGCGCGCCTCGTTCGGGGTCTTCGCCGACCTCGAGCGTGGACACGAGGACGACGACGCTGGGACCGCCGTCGCGCTCGACGATCGCAAGGACGCGGACGAGCTCGCGCTGAGCCTGCGCGCCACCCAGTTCATGGACGTCGGCGAGACCGGTGTGTTCCAGTGGGGCTTCTCGGCGCTCCACCTCGCCGACTTCGCGTTCGAGGACGAGGCGAACGGGCTGACGGAGGACGGGCTCTCGAACACCGTCTACGGCCTCGATCTGACCTACGGCGTCGACTCCGAGGACGGGCTCTCGGGCTGGACCTTCGGCGGCGAGTACTTGATCCAGTCGGGCGACATCGGCGCCGAGACCAACGGGGCGGCGACCGCGCTCGAGGTCCTCGACGACGACGTATCCGGTTTCTATGCGTGGGGCGAAAGGCGCTTCGGCGCGAAGAGCTCGGCCGGAATCCTCTACGGCCAGCTCGAACACCCCGAGGAGGGCACGCCGAGTGACAACGAGGTCACGGCGTACTACACGCGCAACCTGTCGGAATACGCGCGGCTGCGCTTCGCTGTCAGCCAGCTCGACGCCGACGACGGCGGCGACGAGACACGCTTGCTCATCCAGCTCACGACCTTCGCCGGGCCGCACGCGCACGGCGTCAACTGGTAGGTTCCCATGCAGCTCTTCCTCCTTGCTTCGCTAATGTTGGGGGCCGGTGGCGGGACCCGCGTCGTCGCCACGCTCCCGGACCTGGCCGATCTCGCCAACCGCATCGGCGGCGACCGCGTCGACGTGACGTCGCTCGCACGCCCCGGCCAGAACCTGCACGCGGTGCGAGTCAAGCCCTCGCACCTGGTCGCCGTCAGCCGCGCGGACGTGTTCTTGCAGGTGGGCCTTTCCCTCGAACACGCCTGGGTGCCCGGGCTGCTCGAGACGGCCCGCAACCGTGACGTGTCCCCGGGCGGCAAGGGCTTCGTGAACGCGGGCGAGGACTTCGAGACGATCGACGTGCCGCAGCGCCTCGACCGCTCCGAGGCCGTCGACGTACACCCGCAGGGCAACCCCCACGTCAACCAGTCCTTCGAAGGCGGGCGCTACATGGCGGCGCGCATCCTCGCGGGTCTCGAGCGCGTCGATCCCGGGGGCGCCAAGGCGTATCGCGCGAACCATGCGGCCTGGCTCGCCGACTACGAGGCGGCGCGCACGCGCTGGGAGATCATCGCGACAGCGGTGGCGGCCAAGGGCGATTCCGTCTGCGTCTACCACCGCGAGTTCGATTACCTCCTGCGCGACGTCGGTCTCGAGGTCGCCATCAGCCTGGAGCCGAAGCCCGGCATCGCGCCGACGCCGGCGCACCTGGCGAACGTCGTGAAGACCTGCCGCGAGCGCGGTGTGCGCGTGATCGTCACGGCGCCGTGGTCGAACAACAAGAGTGTCGCTAGCGTCGCGAAGGCGACCGGCGCCGAGGTCTTGGAGCTGCCCCTCGTGTTGGGCGACGGCCGCAAGCACGCGAGCTGGATCGCCATGATCGACGACACGGTCGGGCGGCTCGCGCGCGCGGTGGGCGTCGACCCGGATGCGGTCGTACGCGAGCACGCGGCCAAGGAGCCGAGCGCGGCGGGCGGCGGGGGCGGCGGGGGCAAGGCGCGTTGAGCACTGTCGTCGTCTTCCGGGCGGCCGCCCTCGGGTACGCGGGGGCTCCCGTCTTGTCCGGAGTCGATCTCGAAGTCGGCGCAGGGCGTTTCGTTGTGCTCACCGGCCCGTCGGGCGGCGGCAAGAGCACGCTGCTGCTCGCCGCGCTGGGCTTGCTCGTGCCGATCGACGGCGCGGTCGAGCGGCACGCCACCCGACCGGCGTGGGTTCCCCAGCACGACCGCCTCGATGCCCGCCACCCGATCCGCGTCGACGAGCTGGTTCTCGGCGGTGCCGCGCGCGATCTTGGTATCTGGCGCCGACCGAGTACCGGCGTTCGGGCGCGCGCCGAGCGCGCGCTCTCCGACGTCGGGTTGGCGGACCTGACACACCGGCGCTTCGACGGGTTGTCGGGTGGCCAGCGCCAGCGCGCGCTCATCGCGCGCGCGCTCGTCGCCCGACCCGATCTGCTCGTGCTGGACGAGCCGACGAGTGCGTTGGACGAGGAGTCCGCCGCACGCGTACTGGCGGTCATCGACGTGATCGCGGAGTCGGGCGCGGGGGTTCTGCTCGCGACCCACGACCACGCGTCGGTCGCCGGCTCCGCGACGGAGGTGTGGCGCGTCGCGGAAGGACGCGTGGAGGCCCTCGAGGTCCCTTCGATGCGCGGAGGGCGCGGCTGAAAATGGACTTCGCGACTGCGATCGAGCTGTTCGGTTGGGCGCTCGCCGCGCTGGCCGCGACTGCGGTGGCGGCACCGCTCGCGGGCGCCTTTCTCTACGGGCGCGGCACGGCGTTCCAGGGCGTCCTGTTGCCGCAGCTCGCCACCTTCGGCGTCGCACTGGGGTTCGCGCTGCACCCGCGCCTGTTCGGCGGCTCCGGAGCGGCGGGCGAGCTCCCGGGGGGCGTCGAGCCGAGTCCGTCGGTGCTGCTCGCCTGGGCTGCCGTCGTGACGACCGTCGGCGCGTTGCTCCTCGCTTGGCTCCGTGCGCGCGAGCGGCCCGGCGCCGACGCCGAGGGCGCGCGCGTCGCGGGTGCGTTCGCGATCGCGAGCGGGGGGGCGTTGATCGCTGCCCAGCTCGCACCGTTCGGTGGCCTGCACGTCGAAGCTCTCCTGCACGGGGAAGCCCTCGCCGTCGGCGCGAGCGACGCGGCGCTCGTGATGGGCGCGAGCGCTCTCGTCGTGCTCGGCACGGTCTGGTCTTGGCGCGACCTGACGCTCGTCGGCCAGGACCCGGCTTTCGCGCGCGCGTTGGGGCTGGGAACCGCGCGCTGCGAGCTCGCGCTCGCCGTGGGGACCTGCATGATCGTGATCCTGGGGACCCTGACGCTCGGACCCCTACCGCTGTTCGCGCTCCTCGTGCTGCCGCCGCTCGCCGCGCGCCGCCGCGCGGGGTCGATGGCGACATTCTTGGCACTCTCCTCCGCGTTGGGTCTCGTCGGAGCTGCGCTCGGCGCCGGGCTCTCGTTCGGCGCCGACTTGCCGCTCGGCCCGAGCGTCGTCGCGGGGCAAGGAGCGGTGCTGGTCCTCGTGGTGGCCCTGGGTCTCCTGCGGAGGTGAGTCGGCGTCACTCGACGAGTGCGTTCACTCCTCGGGCGCAGCCGGCTTGTCGCACACGATCTCGTACTTGATGCCCTCGAGGTCCTTGAAGAAGACGGCGTAGTAGTCAGTGGTGTGATTCACTCTTGTGCGGCATTTTGGTCGGCCCGTACCCGCCCGCTGCTGCGTTGCGCCTCCTCCGAGACTTGCAGCGAAGTCGCGTCGTCGCTGCGCCTTGCAGCGAACGCGTACGCACCGACCAAAATGCC
>JAAELL010000526.1 GCA_024226735.1 bacterium
CGCCGACCTCTGTCTGCTGCGCCGTTCCGACGCGCGGGCGTCGAGCCTTTGGGACCTCTTGTTCGAGTTCAAGAGGCTGTCGCTGAAAGAGCTCAAGATGAGCGGCAAGGACGTCAAGGCGACGCCGCGAGCGGAACTGATGGAGCTCGAGGCGGTGAAGAAGGCTTTCGAGGAGGCCGAGGAGCAACTCGTGGCCTACCGGGGGGTTCTGAAAAAGCGTGAGGGTGAGGTCTTGAAGCTACGTGCCCACGCGGTGGTAGCCGTGGGTTTCGAGCGCCTCGTCGTCCGGCGCTTGCCCTGAAGGCCCCCCGGGGCGCTGTACAATGCCCGCATGAGCGCCAGGATCCTGATCGTCGACGACGCCGAAGGCGTCCAGCAGTCGCTGTCCGGGATCCTCGAGGACGAGGGCTACCGGGTCGCCGGCGCCGGCTCGGCCGGCGAGGCGCGTGGCGTGTTGGCGCGCGAAGCCCAGGACCTGGTGATGCTCGACCTCCAACTGCCCGACGCCAACGGCCTCGAGCTGCTGTCGGAGCTCCAGCAGGAGCACGACGAGCTGCCGGTGATCGTGATCTCGGGCCACGCCAATATCGACTCGGCGGTCAAGGCGACGCGACTCGGCGCCTACGATTTCCTGGAGAAGCCGCTGTCGCTCGAGCGCGTGGTGCTGACCGTCGGCAACGCGCTCGAGAAGCGGCGCATGAGCCGCCGGCTGGAG
>JAAELL010000527.1 GCA_024226735.1 bacterium
ACGACCACGGCGCCCCTCCGCACATGCGGAGGGGCGCCGTTTTTCGTCGCTGGCCAAGCCGCGGAGCTCGGTCAGCTGTCCTCTTGCTGCGGCGCCGCCTCCTCGCCCTCGCCGTCGCCCTTCTTGAAGAAGGCGGCGAAGGGGTTGTAGGCCGCGGCCTTGTCGGTCGAAGCGTTGATCTTGGCGAGCTGTTCGCGTTCATCGCGATCCATGCGTCCGCCGCGATCGTCGCGCCGCCCGCGGCCCGGTCCTCCGCGTCCGGGCCCACCACGTCCCGGTCCGCCGCGCCCCGGTCCACCGCGCCCACGACCGCCGCGGCGATCCGCGGGATCGGAGATCCGTCCGCGCCGGTCCCCACGCGGCTGACCTTGCCCCTGCCCCTGCCCCTGCCCCTGCCCTTGGCTTTGGCCCTGGCCTTGTCCCTGGTGCCCCGGACCGCGTTCGCGCCGGCGCGGAACGTTCTTGAGCGACAGCGACATGCGTTGGCCCTTCGGATCGAGGATCCGGGCCCGCACGACCTGGCCGATCGAGAGCAGCTCGCGAGCGTCACGGACGTAGTGGTCGGCGATCTCCGAGATGTGAATCATCGCGTCGTTCTTGAGACCGATGTCGACGAACGCACCGAAGCTCGCGACGTTGGTCACGATGCCGTCGACGACACGGCCCGCGGTCAGACGCGTCAGGTCGGTCTGCGGATCGAGCAGCTCGGGTCGCTCGAGCGGCAGGCGCGGATCCCGGCCGGGATGCGACAGCTCGCGCATGAGGTCGCGCCAAGTCGACTCATCGATCTCGTAGTTGGCCCGGCGCAATCCCTTGGTCACGCCCGGACGGCCGAGCCCCTCCTCGACCCCGCTCCCCGCGTCCTCGAGCAGCTGCGCTGCCAGCGCGTAGCTCTCGGGGTGCAGGCTCGTGCGGTCGAGCGCGTTGTCGCCGGCGTGGATGCGCAGGAACGCGACCGAGCTCGTCCACTGCGCCTCCGTGAGCAGCCCCTCGGCGCGCAGCTCCTCGCGGCTCTTGAAGGGGTTCTGCTCGCGCGCGGCGATCAGCCGATCGGCGGCCCCGGCATCGATGCCCGGCATATGCTCGAGGACCGACTTGGGCGCGTGGTTGACGTCACAGCCGACGTGCGAGACGCACGACTCGACCGTCTCTTGGAAGATCCGGCGCGCGTTGGCCTTGCTGACCAGGCCTTGCTCCGCGCCGAGTCCGAGATGCCGCGGGTCGACCTTCAGGATCTCCGCCATCGGGTCCTGGAGACGGCGCGCGATACTGATCGCCATCCGCTGCGGGACGGTCGCGTCGGTCAACTCGCGCCGTGCGCGCTCGGAGTTGGCGTACGACGACAGGCCCGCCTCGTTGACGATCGTCGCGGGCTGGGACAGACCGGCGGCAGTCAGCGCAGCGCGGATCTTGGGGATCGCGGCACGCGGGCCACGACCGTTGCCGACGGCCAACACGCGTACGTCGTGGGGCTCGATCAAAGTCTTGATCTCGGTGCCGAGCGCCGCCTCGTCCTTTTCACCGACCTCGATGCGCGCCGACGTGACGTACGCCCCCTTCGGATCGACGACCGAGACCGTCCAGTCGCCCTTCGCGTTGACGTCGATGCCACCGACCGCGTGCTGACCGAGCGGCGGCGTCAACAGGATCTGCCGCAGGTGCTGGGACAAGAACCGCAGCGCCTCGGTGTCGCCACGCTCCTTGAGCTCGAGGCGCACGTCCGCTTCGACGACGGGCAAGAGCCGGGTGTCGAGGGCCTGCCGGCTGACCTCGTGCAGAATGTCCTCGTGCGCGGGGTCGGTGTGCCGACCGAACGCGGCGCGGACCTTCGGCAGGACGACGTCCGGCTCGAGGTGCAGCGTCGTGCTCAGCACGCGCTCCTTCGCCGCCTGGCGAATCGCGATCAGGCG
This sequence comes from bacterium, assembly GCA_024226735.1. Lineage (GTDB taxonomy): Bacteria > Planctomycetota > UBA1135 > UBA1135 > JAAELL01. The sequence continues at coordinate 1,911 of JAAELL010000527.1, forward strand.
GTGCCCTTGGATCTGGCGCAGCGGGTGGTTGATCTTGAGCAGCGGCTTGTGGCGGCCGGCCTTGCCCTCGTCGACGAGGGGTCGAACGCGCAGAGTGCCGCGCTTGCGGAGCACGCGTCGCACGAGTCCGCGCAGATGGCTGTTGCGCCCGAGCCGATCCGACAGGATCCGCACGGCGCCGGCGAGCGCCTCGACGTCGGTGTGAATGCCCTTGTCCGGGTGGACGAAGGGTTCGCACAGGCGCGCGAGCTCGAGCGTCACCGGGATGCGACCCGGCAGGCTGTTCGCCTTCCCCTCCTCGGCAGCGGTCGCCGCGGCCAGGTCGACCTCGGCCACGGGCGTCGACGCGGGAGCCTGTTGGGCCTCTGGCTCGGTCGCAGCCGCGGAGGGCTCCGCGGGCGCCTCCGTCGCGGGCGCTTCGGGCGCCGCTGCGTCGACGGCGACTGCGACCGCGGCATCACCCACGGTCGGCTGCTCCGACGCGGCGGTGTCGGCGCTCGGCGATTCCGCGCTCGGCGCCACTTCGGCGACCGGTTGCTCAGTCGCGGGTTGCTCAGTCGCGGGTTGCTCAGTCGCGGGTTGCTCAGTCGCGGGTTGCTCAATCGCGGGTTGCTCAATCGCGGGCTGATCAGTCGCAGGCTGATCAGCCGCCGTTTCCGCAGCTGCTTCCTGGGGCGCCGCCGGCACCTCGGGATCGGCGACCGCCGTGGCCTCAACCGTGGCCTCTGGCGCCATCGCAGTTGCATCTCCGGTGGTGTCCGGCGAGCTCGCTTCGCTCGGCGTCTCGACCGGAGCCCTCACTTCGGACGAGCCCTCCCCGGCTCCCGCGGCGTCGCCGCCGGCCGCCCCCTCGGCGGCGGGCTTCTTGCGCTCCGTGCGCGGCACGGGCTTGATCAGCGTGTCAGCGAGTGCGGCGAGCCCACGGTCGAGCGCGAGCTGAACCTCGGGCTCCGGCCTACGGTGCGGGACATAGAGGTCTTCGAGCTCGAACCGATCCATGCACTTGGAGATCGGTTCGAGGCTCGCCGCGTCGATCCCCTCGCCACGCTCCAGCGCGCGCAGGATCGTGCCGCGGCGTCGATCCAGTTCCTCGAGCTCGAGTCGCCGGTTCTGCAAGCGCCGGATCTGACTCTCAGTCAGAGCCCCTGTCTTCCCGCGCCGGAAACGGCCGATGAAGGGGGCGCTCAAGCCTGCGTCGACCATCTCGAAGACGGCTTGAACGGATGCGGCTTCGACGGAGAACTCGCGGGCCAAGTTCTCGAGAATGCTAGTGGCTGTCACTGCGGATCCCCTGCGGTGTCGGGGGGCCTTTGGAAGCCGACGCTTCGTCAGAGGAGGCGTGCGGCGGTGGATTCGGGAGTATGAGATAACAAATCCGAAGCTTTTATGTGGGGCAGCGGCCGATCCGCTCCGGAATTCGAGCGCGGCTTCGAAACGGCAACCGGTCGCCTATTCCCAGGCTTCGGAAGCTGCATCGCCTACGCCACGGAGCACAGACCAGGCGCGCCCGATGCTTCAGATCCGCACGATCTCGGCGAGCGCCTGACCGAAACGCATTCCGGCGCCTTCGTCGCTCGCCGTGATGATGGTGCCCGCGATCTCGACCTGGCGCCCGGTGAACTTGCCGCCCCCGTTGCGGGCGGCGTCCGCGAGGGCACGGTCGCCGGTGACCTTCTTGCCCTTGACGACGCCGGCGTTGATCAACACCTCGAGCGCGTTGCCCCAGGCCGCGATCAGCTTGCCCTCCGCCGCCGCGTCGCGCACGAGCTGCAGCGTCTTGGCGTCTTCGGCGAGCGACGACTTGCCCTCGCTGCCGGCGATCAGGATCCCGCTGTAGCGACTCATGTCGACCGAAGCGACTCCCGCGTCGACCAGGAACTCGTCCTGCAAGCGCCCCTTGACCGGCTCATCGGGGGTTGGCGAGACGGACCAGGTCCCGACGTGCACGTTGTACAGCGCCGAGCGCGCGTAGCGCAGGATCTGGTCGCCGAACCCCTCCTGGGGCAGCACGCAGAGGACCATGCTCTCGTACTTCTGAACGACGAGACCGTCCTCGTCGAGCTCCTGTTCCTTGGTGTCGGCCATGATCTTCGGGGTTTCGGTGAGCGGAATTGTCCCGAACGCCCCGCTAGGGTCAAGCCGGAAGCTCGAACAGCGAGACGCGCGTCTCCTCGGCGAGCAGGCCGGCGCCCTGGACGACGCTCCAGGCGATCTGCTCGTCCAGGCCGGGAACCGTCCATTCCCCCAGATCCCGCCCCGTCAGGGCGTCCACCGCCGACATGTGCGCACCGCGCTCGAGGTACAGCTTGCCGCTGTCGGCCGAGATCGAGACCTCGGGCAAATCGCCCGTGGGGCGCGTCTCGAGGATGCGGTGCCAGAGCGGATCGTCCCCGAGCCGCCCGCCGACGCGCAGGCCGACCAGCGTCAGCGTGTCCGTCGTGCCCTCGTGCTCGTGCGAGGCGAGCTCGATCGCGAAGCGGGAGCGCGCGTGGTCGGTCTGCAGCATCGGTTCGATGTCGCAGGTCAGCAGCAGGCACGTCTCGTGCGTCACGGCGATGCCGTGGATGACCGGCAGCGTCGGTTCGACGAGCAGGCCCTCGAACTCGCCGGTCTCGGCGTCCAGGACCGCGACGCCGTGCCTGCCTGAGTCACGGCTGGAGAAGGCAACGAGCGCGCGGTCCCCCGCGCGGCTGACGTGATGGAAGCGCTCGCCCTCGCGGCGGTACTCCCAAATCTCGCTCATCTGGGTCGAGTCGATCGCGAAGATGCGGCTCGCCGCCGAGCACAGGCACAGGTCCTTGGCGACGTGCGCCTCGTCGAAGGCCGGGATCTCCGAAACGTCGATCAGCTCGCCGTCAGCCATCGCCATGCGTACCATCCGATGGCCGCTCGTGGTCGGACCGAGGACGAGGACCTGACCGCGCATGCCGACACCCGCGCCGAAGCCACGTCCGTAGCCGACCTCGCACGGAGCCATCCACAGGAGCTCGCCCGTGTTGCGGTCGAGCGCACCCAGCTTGCCCGGGATGACGTCGTCGACCCATTTGCCGCCCGCGGGCGGGTCGTATCCGTGGAGCAGCACGGGCCCCTCGGACCCGAAGGCGATGCCGTCGACTTGGCTACCGAGCTCGCGGCTCCAACGACGTTTGGCTGTGGGGACCGGCATGCCCCTTATCGTACTCGTGGGGGGGGCGCGATCCAATCGCTCCCCCCCCACGCCGATCCTCGCAGCGAGAACGCTGCGGTGCCTAATTCTCGCCCGCCAACACCTTGGCGCCGATCGACGCCGGTACGTCACGGTACACGGCGAGCTCCATCGAGTACTGGCCGCGGCCCTGGGTCGCGCCGCGCAACGCGGAGGAGTAGGCGAACATCTCGGCGATCGGCACCATGGCCCGCACGACGCGCAGGTCGCCTTGCGAGTCGACGTCGGAGACTTCGCCCCGGCGCGAGTTGAGGTCGCCGACGACCGAGCCGAGGTACTCCTCGGGCACGCGCACCTCGACCTTCATGACGGGCTCGAGCAGCACCGTGTTGTTCGCGACCGCCTGACGGAACGCGAGCACGCCAGCCGCATGGAAAGCGAGCTCGGACGAGTCGACTTCGTGCGACTTGCCGTCGAAGAGCGTCGCGCGCGTGTTGATGAAGGGGAAGCCGGTGTTGCCGCCCCCGTCGTGGAACTCGCGCAGGCCGTTCCCGACGGCGGGGATGTACTCGCGCGGCACCGAGCCGCCCTTGATTCCGTCGACGAACTCGAAGCCGTTGTCCTCGGTCTCGACGGGCTCGAAGCGCACGTGCGCGACAGCGAACTGGCCGCGGCCACCGGACTGGCGGACGTAGCGGGCCTCGGTCTCGAGCCCCTTCCTGAGGCGCTGCTTGTAGGCGACCTTGGGCTTGCCGGTCTGCACCATGCACTTGAATTCGCCCTCGATGCGGTGGATCAACACCTCGAGGTGCAGCTCGCCCATGCCGGAGATGACGAGTTGGCCCGTCGCCTCGTTGGTCTGCGCGCGGAACGTCGGGTCCTCGCGCATCATGCGCCCGATGATCTCGGAGAGCTTGTCGCGGTCCTGCGACCTCTTGGGCTCGAGCGACATCGAGATGACCGTGTCGGGGAAGGCCATCTTCTGCAGCATGATCGGCGCGTTGTCGTCGCAGAGCGTGTCGCCGGTCACCGTGTTCTTGAGGCCGATGATCGCCGCGATGTCGCCGGCGGGCACCATATCGGTCGCTTCGCGCTTGCTGGCGTGGAGGCGCACGATGCGGCCGATGCGCTCGGTCTTGCGCGTGCGCGGGTTGAGCAGCTTCGTGCCCTTCTCGAGCTTGCCCGAGTAGACGCGCACGAAGGTCAGGTCCCCGGTCGGCTCAGCGATCGTCTTGAACGCCATCAGGCTGACGGGCTCGTCGACGGTCGGCTTGCGCGTGATCGTCTCGTCGGTCGCCGGGTCGTGGCCCTCGATCTCGGTGATCTCGACGGGCGACGGCAAGAGGTCGATCACGGCGTCCAGCACGAAGCGCACGCCCTTGTGCTTCAACGCCGAGCCGGCGAGAACCGGGCAAGCGTCGAGCGAGAGCGTCGCCTTGCGCAGCGCCGACATCACCATCTTCTCGGGGATTACGGCGTCCTCGACGAAGAGGTCCAAGAGCTCCTCGTCGTTCTCGGCGGCGACCTCGAGCATGTCGTGGCGCCGCAGCTTGGCCTCGTCGAGGTGCTCCTCGGGGATCTCCTGCTCGTAGTACGCGCGGCCGTCCCCGTCGGCGGGGAACGTGACGAATTTCATGCGAATCAGGTCGATGAAGCCCGCGAAGTCCTTCTCGGCACCGACCGGCATCTGGATCGGGACGGGGCGCGCACCGAGGCGGTCGCGCATCGTCTGCACCGCGAAGTCGAAGTTCGCGCCGATCTTGTCCATCTTGTTGATGAAACAGATGCGCGGCACCCCGTAGCGGTCCGCCTGGCGCCAGACAGTCTCCGACTGGGCCTCGACCCCGTTCTTGGCGTCGAACACGGCGATCGCCCCGTCGAGCACGCGCAGCGAGCGCTCGACCTCCGCCGTGAAATCGACGTGCCCTGGGGTGTCGATGATGTTGATCGTGTAGCCGTTCCAGTCGCACGTCGTCGCCGCCGACTGGATCGTGATGCCGCGCTTCTGCTCCTCCTCCAGGAAGTCCATCGTGGCGGCCCCGTCATGGACCTCGCCGGTCTTGTGGATCTTCTGGGCGAGGAAGAGCACACGCTCGGTCACCGTCGTCTTCCCGGCGTCAATGTGCGCCATGATCCCGATGTTGCGCTTGAACTTGGGACCTTTGGACTTGGCCGGCGTGACGTGGGGAGATTCGCTCTTGAGAAGGGCGGTCATGGGTAGGGAGGGCGCACGGCCCCCCTTAGGGGTGGCTTAAGAGGGGCGGATCAGGGCTGGAAGGAGCCCCTCGACACTGGGCGTGAAGGGGCGATCAGAGGGTCCGCGGAGACTTTGCGGACCGATGTAGAAGCCATTCAGATTACCCCCCACAGCGCAGCCGTCAACCCGCGGCTAACGTTCTATCGACCTTGGGGGGGAATCTCGGACGCCGGGGGGGCATGCCGTACCCGCTCGGCCCAGGAGCCTCCACGCGGGCTGCCGCGCTCGACCGGCTCTCCGGCCACTGCGTAGTCGTGGAAGGACCATGGGATGCCCTCGCCCCATTAGAGCATCACGAGCAGCGTGCCGAACAGGATGAACGCGGCGATCGACCACCACTCGACGCGCCGGGGTCGGCCATCGTCCGTCGATCGGTCCGGGCCGAGGCCGAGCGCTTCGGCGAGCCTCTTGCGCTCCTCAGCCGCCATCGGGTCGATTGCGTCCTAGGCGCTCGTGCGCGGAGACGAACTCGTGCGAGCAGAACGCCGCCATCAGCGACAGATCGCCGGCGAGGATCGTCGCGGCGAGGATCTCCGCGAAACGGTTCGCTGCGCCCGCACCGGCGCAGCCGAGGATCTCGAGACACTCGCGCGCCGTCCCCTTGCCCGAGCCGCCGCCGACCGTGCCGACGAGCAGAGAGGGCAACGTCACCGATGCGTAGAGATCGCCGCCCGAATCGACGTCGAAGTCCAGGAACCCCGTCGCACACTCGGTGACGTAGGCGACGTCCTGGCCACACGCGAGCAGAACGGCGGCGAGGCCGTTGGCGCTCTGCACCGTCCAGTTTTGCGTGCCTAGCTGTGCGTAACCGACCGCGTAGGTCCGCGCGATCTGGACGAGGTCCTCGGGCGCCACGCGCGCGACGCTCGCTAGCGCCGCTCGCGACACGACGGCCTCGGCGACGACGCTGCGGCCGCGCCCCTCGACGAGCGCGCGCGCGTTGGCGCGCTTCTCGACGTCCTGCCCGTGCACGTAGCGCGCGAGGGCGCCGGTGCGTTCGGCGAGCATACGCGCGATCCTGTCCGTCGCGTTGGCCGCCATGTTGATGCCGATCGCGTCGCCGGTCGTGAACACCAGGCGCACGACCAGGCGCCGGCCGAGCACCTGGGGCTCGACGCGCACGAGCGCTCCGTGGCGCGTGATCTCGGCGGTGAGCACGCGCCACTCCTCGATCGCGGACACGGCGGCCTCACCCGCCCGCACGGCGTCGCTCGCGTTCGCGTAGACCAGGATCGGGTGCTGGGACAGGCCCTCGGAGAGGACGCGTGCGCGCGCCCCCCCGCCCTCGCTCAAGAGGCGCATGCCGCGCGAGTACGAGGCGACCATGGCGCCCTCGTTCGTCGCCATCGGCACGTACACCTCGCGGACGCCGTCGCTCGTGTCGACGACGAGCGGCCCGGCGATTCCGACCGGCACCTGGGCGTAGCCGATCATGTTCTCGATGTTGCCCGCCGCGATCTCGCTGGGCACCGGCTCACCCGCGAGGTGCGGCAGCTCGACGCCACGGACCCCCTCGCACAGCCGTCGGCGTCGGGCGACGACGTCGGGCGCGTGGTCCTCGCCGCGCTCACGGGGAATGCGCGGCAGACGGGAATCGTCGGGGCGGGGCGGCATGGCCGGAGGCGCGGGATGCTACTGCTCGGCTGGCGATGGGAACAAGAGAAAGGCCGATCCTCCGCTCGTCCAACGCCCACCCAATGTGGTTTCATGTCGGCCATGTCTCTCGACATCTTCGGCGCCCTCACGGGCCTCTTCGTCATCGTTTACGACGGCCAGCACGCGCTGCGCTTCACCCTCGGGCGTGCCAAGGCCGTCGTCGGCCCCGGGATCCACTTCAAGGTGCCCCTCCTCCAGACCTTCAAGGTCGAGGAGACCAAGCACACGACGCTCGACCTCGAGCCGCAGGTGATCCAGCTCAACGACAACCTGGTCTACGAGGTGGACTGCAAGGTCGTGTACCAGATCGTCAACCTGCGCAAGGCGATCATCGAGATCGACGACCTCGTGACCGGCCTGCAGAACCGGGTCGTGATCGCCGTCCAGCAGATCGTGTCGCGCAAGGACCGCACGACCGTGACGGACGTCGACCAGATGTGCGCCGAGATCCGCGAGGAGCTGCGCGCGGTCGAGGAGCAGTGGGGCGTACGCATCCTGCAGTTCGGCTTCTCGAACATCTCGCCCTCCCCGACGACACTGGAGATCACCCAGCTCGAGTTGCTCGCCAGGGAGAAGCTCGAGCTCTACGGGAGTCTGCGCGAGGAGGGCCTCAGCGAAGAAGCGTCTGTCGCCCTGATCTCCGGCGCAGTCGTCTCGGTGCACCCCGACTCCCCCGAACCGATGAGCCGCCGCCGCCGCTCCCAGGACGCGGCGTTGCTCGGCGCGATCGAGGACGAGCTCGAGGAGGGCGGCCAGACCCGGCCGAAGGAAGCCGAGGAAGAGATCGACCCGTTCGATCTCGATGACGACGACGAACCCGGCGCCACGACCCGACGCCCGTGATCCAGGATCCCGATCAGGTTCCGGCCGAGGAAGCCGAGAACGAGGAACGCCGGCGCGAGCAGTCGAAGAAGAAGGGCAACAACCAGAGGCTGCGCCTGCTCCTCGAGCTCTTCGACAGCATCAAGGACGACCTGCTCTTCATCATCGCCGGGGCGATCGCCGCCCTGGTGCGCGCCGCCGGCACGACGATCGAGACGGGAACGACGGGCCTCTTGTTCAGCTTCGGCCGCGCGCGCCGCGAGATGCACCCCGGGTTCCACTTCATGATCCCGTTCCTGCAGAGCGCCAAGCGACTTCCGACCCGCTCGCGCACCCTCGACCTACCGGCCCAACGCGTCGCGACGATGCAGGGGCTCGTCTACCACGTCGACGCCAACCTTGTCTATCGCATCGTCGACGTGCGCAAGGCATTGATCCAGATCGACGACGTCGAGAAGGGGATGATCCAGATGCTCGGCCTCGGAGTGCAGGAAGTCCTGCGCCATGCCGAATCCGAAGAGCTACGCGTCTCCGGCAACCTCGACCGCCGTCTGACCGAGAACCTGCAAGTCCGGTTGGAAGCCTGGGGCGTCGCCGTCGAGCACGCTGGTTTCCCGAGCATCACCCCATCGCCGCAGACGCTGCGGATCACACAGCTCGAGAGGGTCACCGACGAACGCGAGGACAACTTCCGCATGCTCCTCGACGCCGACGTCCGCGCCGCGGATGCACTCGGGTTGATCGGAACGCGGAGTGTTCCGGGGAGCCGCACGCGGGCGCGGATCGCGTTCGAGCACCGGCAACGGAGGATCCGGAGGCTCAAGAAGCAGCTGGTTCGTCGCGGGTGGACGAAAGCGAGTATCAAGCAGGCGGAGTATCGGTTGTTGACGCGGATTTCGACGCCCGGGCGTCTGCGGCCGGGGGTTTCGCGGTAGAGCCCCCCCCCAGCCTCTCCCTCATCACCCCCACCGCCCCCGGGTTCGAGTCCACGAGCACCGCCGACCGTCCCGCACCGGCCGCCGCCACCCCCGTCGTCCCGCTCCCCGCGAAGAAGTCGAGCACGCGCTCGCCTGGATTCGAATGCACCTCCACGATCCGGGAGATCACCGACAGGGGCTTCTGCGTCGGATACCCCGTGCGCTCCTTGCCGGTCGGGCTGACGATCGTGTTCCACCACACATCCGTCGGGGTCTTCCCACGCGCCGCCTTCTCCGCTCCGACGAGCTTCGGTGCCATGTACGGAATCCGATCGATCGCATCAAAGCGAAACGTGTAGCGCTTCGGATCCTTGGCGTACCACAGGATCGTGTCGTGCTTGCTCGACCAACGCTTCCTCGAGCGCGCGCCATAGTCGTACGACCACACGATCTCGTTCATGAACGACTCGCGGCCCATCAGACCGTCGAGGAAGACTTTGACGTAGTGCACCTCGCGGGGGTCGATGTGCACGAAGAGGCTTCCGGTGTCGACCAGCACGCGCTTGGCTTCGATCAGTCGCGGCGCGAGGAACTCGATGTAGTCGTCGAACTGGTCCGCGTAGGCGAGTTCGCCGAGCACCTCGGTCACGTAGCGCTTGCCGCCGAACCCGGTCCGGTCGCCGCCCTCGTCGACGCGTGTGGTCTTGAGGCGCTTGCGGCTCTGGGCGTGCCCAGTGTTGAACGGGGGGTCGATGTAGATCAACTCGAAGGAGCCGTCGGGGATTCCCCGCAAGAACTCCAGGTTCTCGGCTAAATGGATCTCGACCGTCATGCCGAGGATTGGACACGAGCCAAGCTTCCCTTCCGACACCAATCTCCTGTTTGATGGTCCCATGTCCAACCGCCCCATCCCCGACTACATGCGGCGCGCCGCCGAGCTCGCCGAGCAGGCCGTGCGCGACGGAACAGGCGGACCGTTCGGCGCCGTCATCGTCCACGGGGAGGCCATCGTCGCTGAGGGCCACAACCGCGTCCTCTCGACCAACGACCCGACCGCCCACGCCGAGGTCGAGGCGATCCGCACGGCGAGCGCTCACCTCGGGCGCTTCGACCTTTCGGGATGCGAGCTGTACACGAGCTGCGAGCCGTGCCCCATGTGCCTCGCCGCTGCCTTCTGGGCACGCCTCGACCGCGTCTGGTTCGCCGCGACGCGCGCCGACGCGGCGGCCGCGGGGTTCGACGACGCGCGCTTCTACGAGGAGATCGCCAAACCGAGCGACGAGCGCGATCTACCCGTCGAACCGTTCCTGCGCGAGTCCGCACTCGACGCGTTCCGCTCTTGGAACGCGCTCGAGCAGCGTCGGGTCTACTAGTGGTGTGAGTCACTCTTGTGCGGCATTTTGGTCGGCCCGTACCCGCCCGCTGCTGCGTTGTGCCTCCTCCGAGACTTGCAGCGAAGTCGCGTCGTCGCTGCGCCTTGCAGCGAACGTGTACGCACCGACCAAAATGCCGCACAAGAGTGACTCACACCACTAGATGCGGTAGTCCCGAACCTAGCAGTCCGGATCCTCGAACACCGGCGGCTCTGCCGGCCACAGCTCCCACTTCCCCA
>JAAELL010000528.1 GCA_024226735.1 bacterium
CAGCAGCGGGCGGGTACGGGCCGACCAAAATGCCGCACAAGAGTGACTCACACCACTAGAGGTGCACGAACTGCCTCCCGCAGCTCACGAGTTCCTGCGCAGCGATCGAGCGGAGAAAGCGCGCGACCGTGCCGTGGAACAGGATCTCGGGCGGGCGGCTCGGCTCGAGGCAGAGGTCGACGGATGGCGGTCCGGTGCCTCCGTGGGCGACTCCCGTCCGGACGTGGGACGCCGTGTGGAGCTGGTTCGAGGCGCACGAGGCGGCGTGAGGGGATCGAGCGCTAGCGGCGTGGGTGACGCGTCACCTGCCCTGCTTGACCCCGACGAACACCGAGTGCCGGGTGCCCTTGCGCCCAGGACGAGCGTGGACCTTGACCCGCTTGGCGTCGAAGCCATTGGAACGCATGCGTGCGGGGAACGGCGGCGAGTCCTCCGCCGACCAGATCGCGAGCCGGCCTCCGGGGACGAGCGCGCGATTCAGCGCCTTGAGGCCCGCGTGGGTGTAGAGCCACGCGTTGCGCACGCTCACGATCGGCGAGGGGCCGTTGTCGCAGTCGAGCATGATCGCCGCGAGCTTGCCGCGGTAGCTTCGGATCGCATCGTTGATGTCGCTCATCAACAGCTCGGTGCGTGGATCGTCGAGCGGGTGACCGGCGTGATGCCCGATCGGTCCGCGGTTCCACTCCACGACCTCGGGGACGAGCTCGACCTGCACCGCACGGCCATCCTCCGGCAGGAGGTCGAGCGCGGTGCGCAGCGTGTAGCCGATGCCGAGGCCGCCGATCAGCACCTGTGCGCCGCGCGGGAGGTCGACGCACGCCAGACGCGCGAGCTCTTGCTCGGAGTGGTGCGCGCGCGAGGCCATCAGCCCGGTTCCGTTGACGCGGATCTCGTGCTCGCCGTCGTGCTCGAAGAGCTCGAGCAGGGAGCCGTCGGGGGAGTGGGCGGTACCGATCTTGAGGCGGGGCTTCACGGTCCTCTCGGGGTCCGGAGCTGGGCGATCGCGGGAACGAGCGAGCGGGCGATGGTAGGCGCCGGCGTAGGCGACCGTGCGTGGAATCCGTCGATATCGGCCGTCGTTCCAGGTGCGGATCCCGGCTAGACTCCGCTTCCGATGCAGCTCGTAGTCCAGTCTCCCTACGACGACGCGGTCGTCGCGGAAGTCCCCTTCGACGACGAGGCGGCGGCCCTCGCCAAGCTCGCGGCCGCAGCCGACGCCCAGCGCACGTGGCGCGACGTCGCCGTCGACGAGCGGGTCGAACGGGTGCGCAAGCTCGTCGAGTGGTTCACGCAGAACACCGAGGAGATCGCGCGCGACGTGACGCTGCAGATGGGCAAGCCGCTCGCGCAGGCGCGCGCCGAGGTGGCCGGTCTCGTCGAGCGAGCCGATTACCTGCTCTCGATCGCCGCCGCGAGCCTCGCGCCCGAGGTGTTGCCTCCGAAGGACGGGCTCACGCGCCGCATCGAGCACGTCCCGATGGGCGTCGTGCTCGACATTGCGGCGTGGAACTATCCCCTGTTGATCGCCGTGAACGTCGTCGTTCCCGCGCTCTTGGCCGGGAACGCGGTGTTGCTCAAGCACAGCGCACGCACGCCCCTGTGCGGCCTGCACTTCGAGCGCGCCGCGCGGGCGGCCGGGCTCGGCGCGCTCGTCGCACAGGTCGTGCTCGACCATGGGACGACGGCGCGCATCATTGCCGACGAGCGTGTCGGCCACGTCGCCTTCACCGGATCGGTCGAGGGCGGCCGGCACATCCACCGCGCTGCGGCCGAGCGCTTCATCGACACCGGGCTGGAGCTAGGCGGCAACGACCCGGCGTACGTCGCGGCCGACGCCGACCTCGCTGTGGCAGCGGCTGGCGTCGTCGACGGCGCCTGCTTCAACGCCGGCCAGTCGTGTTGCGCGGTCGAGCGCGTCTACGTCCACGCGTCCGTGGCGGACGAGCTGCTCGACCGGGCGCGTGCGCTGGTCGAGGCCTACCGCACGGGCGACCCGCTGGACGAGCGCACGACCCTCGGTCCGCTCGCGAACGCAAATGCTCTCGCTGAGCTCAGCGAGCAAGTCCGGGAGGCGCGCGCCGGCGGGGCCGAGGTGCTCGCGGGTGGCGGCGTGCGCGACGAGCGTTTCTTCGAAGCGACGCTCCTGCACGGCGCCGCCGCGGAGACGACGGTGATGCGCGAAGAGAGCTTTGGCCCGCTCGTGCCGATCGCGCGCGTCGCGGACGACGCCGAGGCACTCGCGCTGATGAACGACTCGCGCTACGGATTGACCGCGTCGGTCTGGACGGCGGATCGCGGCCGCGCGGATTGGTTCGCGGCGCGCCACGACGCCGGGACGATCTACCAGAACCGCTGCGACGCGCTCGATCCGGCGCTGCCGTGGACAGGGTTCCGAGACAGCGGGAAGGGCTCGACCCTCTCGGTGCACGGCTTCCACCATCTGACGAAGCGCAAGGCGATCCACTTTCGGGCCTGAGACGGGCGGCCCGAGTTCACTCGGGACTCACTCGGGGCTCACTCGGGCGTGACGTACGCCGCGCTGATCCCGCCGTCGACGGTGAACGTCGCGCCGTTGACGTACGAGGCATCGTCGCTGGCGAGGAAGAGGGCGGCGCGCGCCATCTCGCTCGCTTCGCCGAAGCGTCCCATGGGGACGTGCACGAGCCGCCGTTCGCGCTTCTCTTCGGTGTCGAGGAAATCCATCAGCAGCTTGGTGCGCAGCGGGCCGGGGCAGAGAGCGTTGACGCGGATGTTCTCGCGCGCGTGCACCACCGCGAGCTCGCGTGTCATCGCCAGCACGCCACCCTTGCTCGCCGTGTAGGCGAGCTGCGGCGTCGCCGCGCCCATCAGCGCGACGAATGAAGCGGTGTTGATTACCGAGCCGCCGCCGGCCTCGCGCAGCGCGGGGATGCCGTGCCGGCAGCCGAGGAACACGCCCTTGAGGTTGACGGCCATGGTGCGGTCCCAGATGTCCTCGGTCGTCGTCTGGGCGTCGCCATCGTCGCCGATCATGATGCCGGCGTTGTTGAAGAGCACGGTCAGCTTGCCGAACTCCGATTGCGCGACGCGCACCATGTTGGCGCAGTCGGCGTCTAGGGAGACGTCGGCGTGGAGGTAGACCGCGCGGCCGCCAGCTGAGCGGATCTCCGCCGCGACGCCCTCACCGGCCTCGTCGGTGACGTCGCACACGACAACGGCGGCACCTTCGGCGGCGAAGAGCAAAGCGGACTCCCGGCCGATTCCGGACGCTCCACCGGTGATGAGGGCGACGTGCTTTGCGAGACGCATGGGGCTGCTCCGATCGGTTCCTTCAACAACGGCCTGTCGCCGACGCGAGGAGCGCGTCGAACAGCCGCCTCTGGACGGGGTCTTCGGCCGCCGAGAGCTCCGGGTGCCACTGCACCGCCTGGCACCACGGCGCGTCCGCGAGCTCGACGGCTTCGATGACGCCGTCGACGGCGCGCGCGACGGTGTGCAGCCCGCTCCCGAGGGCTTCGATCGCCTGGTGGTGCCACGACACGCCGTCGAGCGCGGTCGCACCGAGGGTGTGCGCCAGGCGCGAGCCCGCGTCGACCGCCAGCTCGTGCACGACGGGCTCGTGCGGCGGCAGGTCGTGGGTCACGCGCGTGCCCACGGCGTCCGGCAGATGCTCGATCAACGTTCCGCCGCGGACGACGTTGAGGAGCTGAAGGCCGCGGCAGATCCACAGGCTCGGCAGCTCCTCATCGAGCACGAGGCGCGCGAGCTCGAGCTCGGTCCGGTCGCGCTCGGGGTCCGGGTCGCGCGTGATCTCCGAGGAGGTTCCCCCGAACGCTTCGGGCGCGAGGTCGCCGCCCCCGCAGAAGACGATGCCGTCCAGCCGGGCGAGCCAGCGCGCGGGATCGGGCTCGCCCGGCGCGAGGCAGAGCGCGAGCCCGCCGGCGCGTCGGACGCAGTCGACGTACTCGCCTGGCAGGGTGAAGCGCCCGCGCTCGTCGCGGCCGTAGGTCGTGATTCCGATCAGGGGGGCAGGCACGCGCGAGCCTCAGATCTGCTCGAAGTAGCGAGCTCTCTCCCAGTCGGTGACCGCCCCGTCGTGGGCGGCCTGTTCGCTGAGAAAGAAGTGCGCGTAGTGATCGACCATCTCGTCACCGAACGCCTGTCGCGCGAAGCGGCTGGACGCGAACGTCGCCGCGGCGTCACTGAGTCGTCGCGGCAAGGGCGCTTGCCCGTCCGGCGCGCGGTAGCCGTCACCGCGCAAGATCGGCGGCGGCTCGGTGCGGTTCGCGATCCCGTCGAGACCCGATGCCAGGGCGGCCGCGAAGGCGAGGTAGGGATTGCAGTCGGCGCCGGGTAGCCGGCACTCGATGCGCAGGCTGGAACCGGAACCCACGACGCGGAACCCGGTCGCGCGGTTGTCGTAGCTCCAGGCGCCGCCGGTCGGCGCCCACGATTCGCTCTGGTAGCGCTTGTAGGCGTTCACGGTGGGGGCGTACAGCACCATCAGCTCCGGCGCGCGCGCGATCCAACCGCCGAGGAACCAGCGGAACGTGTCGGTGCAGTCGATCCCCTCGAAGCGTTCGTCGCCCGCGAACGCGTTGGCGCCGTCGCGCCAGAGCGAGACGTGGATGTGACAGCTCGACCCCGCTTGGCCCGTGTGCGGCTTGGCCATGAAGGTGACCGATACGCCGCTGGCGTGGGCGACCTCCTTGATGCACTGCTTGAGCACGACGTGGCGGTCGGCCATCTCGAAGAGGTCGGTGTAGCGCACGTTGACCTCGTGCTGGCCGCGTCCCCACTCGCCTTTCGAGTTCTCGACCGGCACGCCCGAGGCCGCGAGGTGACGCCGCACGCCACCGAGCAGCGGCTCCTCGCGTGCGGTCTGCAAGAGGTGGTAGTCCTCGATGACCGCGGACGTCGGCGTCAGTCCGGCCCAGCCACGCTCGGTCGCTTCGCCGTAGGTGTCGGCGTACGAGTAGAACTCCAGCTCGGAGGCCCCCAGTGCCTGGAATCCGGCGGCCGCAGCGGACGCGACCTGCCTGCGCAGGACGGAGCGCGGCGCCTGGCCGACGGGCGCGTGCGTGCTGGCATCGGTCACGTCGCACAAGACCAGAGCCGTGCGCTCGCGGAAGGAGAGGCGGCGTAGCGTCGTGAGATCCGGGACGAGGTGGACGTCGCCGTATCCCTTCTCCCAGTTCGCGAAGGCGTAGCCGGCGACCGGTTCCATGCCGATGTCGACCGTCAACAGGTAGTCGCAGGCGTGGACGCCGTTCTCGAGCGCATCCTCGAGGAAGAAACCCGCGTCGTAGCGCTTGCCGACGAGGCGTCCGTAGAGGTCTGTGAACGCGACGTCGATCGTGTCGATCTCGCCTTCGAGGACGAGCTCCTGAAGCTCGGCTCGACTCAGCATGCCCGCTCGTGTGGCGGGCACTCCAGGGGGCTCGGCCATGGGCGGAGCTTAGGTGGGGAGCGGGCCGCACTCAACAGTGAGGACCGCGGCGGGGATCAACGCCGCCGCTGGCTCTCGATCGCGAACTCCTCCTCGGGAGATCGCACGAGCCCGTGGCGGCCGCGCACGGCGAAGTAGCCGATCCCCGCCAGGAACCAGAGGAGGCAGCCGACGATGCCCGGCCGGTAGCTCTCGTCGTAGAGCAGGTAGACGAGGATAATCGTCGCGATGACGCCCGCGAGGACGGCGCCCGGCACGCCAGTGCGGCTGACGTAGGGACGCTCGATGTGCGGCAGGTCGCGGCGCAGCCGTACGAACGCGATCATCTGCATCACGTAGGCGATGACGGCGCCGAAGACCGCCATGTTCAGGAGTGCCGCGCCGACGAGCCCGTCCTGCTGGAAATGCAGGACGAGCGCCACCACAAAGCCCACGACAGCGCCGGCGATCAGCGCGACGTGCGGCGTGGAGCGCGACGCATGCGTCACCGAGAGCCACTTGGGGAAGTACCCCGAGCGGCTCAACGAGTAGATGTTGCGCCCGTAGGCGTAGACGATCGTGTGGAAGCTCGCGATCAGCCCGGCTACCGCGACGAGCGCGAGGAGCTTGGAGCCGATGCCGTCGCCGAAGATCGTCTGGAAAGCGAGGAAGAGCGGCTCGTCGCTCGCCCCGACCGCCGCGGCGCCCGGCGGGATCCCCGCGTTCAGGAACAGGGTGAGCACCGCGCAGAGGATGAGCGTGAAGAGCCCGAGCAGAATGCCGCGCGGCATGTCGCGCTTGGGATCGTGCGCCTCCTCCGCCGCGAGCGGCAGCTGCTCGATCGCCAGGAAGAACCAGACGGCGAAGGGCGTCGCCGCGAGCACGCCTTTCCACCCGAAGGGGAGCCAACGCGAGCCCCCTTCGCGCGGTGCGATGTCGAGCGCGTGGTCGAGGTCGAAGTGCGCGATCGCGCCGACGTAGAACACGACCAGGATCGCGAGCGCGAGGAACGTGATGCAGACGGTGAAGCGGAACGACGCCTCGACGCCCCAGACGTTGAGGCCGACGAAGAGCGTGTACGCGATCACCCACCACCCCGGCTCGAAGGCGGCCGGAGTCCCGAACACCGCGCCCAGGTAGCCGCCGATGCCGACCACGATCACCGCGGGCGTCAGCACGTACTCCATGTTCTCGGCGAGTCCGGTGACGAAGCCGCCCCACGGCCCCAGGGCCGAACGCCCGAACGAGTAGGCGCCTCCGGTGTGCGGCAAGGCCGGCGACATCTCCGCGATCGAGTCGCAGAGGCCGATGTACATCAGCGTCACGATGCCGGTGGCGATCAGCAGTCCGCCGAAGCCGCCCGCGGCGAGCCCGAAGTTCCACCCGAAGAAGTCGCCCGAGATGACCGCACCGACGCCCAGCGCCCACAGCGACCAGACGCCGGCGTAGCGCCGCAGGCCCCGGCGTTCGAAGTAGCCGTCCTCGACGTCCTGGTAGCGGACTCCGCTTCTCGGTTCGTCTCCCATGCGTGCCCTTGTAGGCAAACTCGCCGATGGGGGTCAACTGCCGGGCGGCGCGCCCGGAATCCGGGCACGAATGCGCTCGATCCTGCGGCGGCTCAGGTCCGCGAAACGTGGATCGTCGTGCTCGAGGGCCCAGGGGATGCTCCTGATCGAGTTCACGAGGCAGAGGGCGTCGAGCTGCAGGCGTTCGGACGCGCTGGGATCGCGCCCGTAGCCGTCGAAGTAGGCCGCGCGCAGCCACGGCGCGTCGTGGAAGTGGTCGTACTCCATGCGCTGCACGTCGTGGATCCAGACGTCCCAGCGAGCGCGCTCCCAATCGATCACGCCGAGCTGGAGACCGTCCCCGGAGCGTGCGACGAGCCAGTTGCGCGGCGAGTAGTCCATGTGGCACGGCACGCGTCGCAGGGCCGGCGTGGAGCAGGCGAGCGCGATGCGCTCGCGCGCCCAGCGCACGGTCGCGGCATCGGTCGCGGGTGCCCCCAGGGCGAGATCGTGCTCGAGGCGCTGCCGAAACGTCTGCGTCGCGGCGAGCCCGCCGGGGATCGGAAGCTCGAGGTCGTGCAGCCGGCGGGCGAAGCGCCCGACGCGGCGCAGGAGCGCCTCGTGCTCAGCGCGACAGAGAGAGCTCGCTTCGACCATCTCCCCGGGCACCTCGGACAGCAGCAGAGTCCGCAGCCGATCGCTCCGGGAGAAGATCGACGGTGCGGACCAGTCGACCTGTTCCCCGAGCGCCGGCACGAAGCGCTCGAGCCCGGTCCGCTCACGCTCGTACAAGAGTGCGCTGGCGTGTCGCTTCAGCCAGGCCCGTGACCCGTCTTCGCCGGTCAGTCGCCACACGGTCGATGGCCGTCCGAAACCGCGCGAGACGTTCTCGATGCGTACGCGGGCGCCGAGCTCGTGCCGGGCGAGTCGCACGAGCTCCCCGTTCGCGGGGTGCTCCGGGCTGTGGGGGGCGGGGTCCGTCATCGCCGTGGCGGAGGCGAACGGTGCCAGATTCCGCGACGGTCCGTGAGCGTCGCCGGCTGTTCTTCGCGTGCCCCGCGTCAGGGAACGGGGTGGAGCGCGAGCCGACTCACCTCGCAGGTGCCCGGGCGAAACGCCTGGAGGTGGAGCGTC
>JAAELL010000529.1 GCA_024226735.1 bacterium
CTTCGTTCGAGGGCGGCCCGCCCGAGCTGCGGATCCTGCTCGATCGCACACTGGCCGACGGGCTCGGCGTCGATCTCGACACGGTGAGCCTGGCGCTGGAGACGGTGCTGGACGGCCGGGAGGTGACCGTTCTCAGCGCCGGCGACGAGGAACGCGACGTGGTGCTGCACTTGCCGCGGGTGCGCAGCGAGAAGCTGCTGCGCGTTCCGCTGACCACCGCGGCCGGCGTCCGTGTGCTGGTCGGCGACGTCGCGACCGTGCGGCCCGAAGCAGGGGCGAGAGAGATCTTCCGCCGCGACCAGCGTCGCGTCGCGCGGGTCACCGCGCGCATCGCTCCGGGCAGCGACTATCCGTCCGCAATGGCGGCAGCGCGCGCGTCCCTGGAATCGATCGACCTCGCCCCGGGCCTGTCGGCGCGCCTCGCCGGCGAGGAGGAGGAGCGTGCGCGCACGTTCGACGAACTCGAGCTGGCCGGGGCGCTTGCGGTGCTGCTGGTGTTCATGGTGCTCGCGGCAACCTTCGAGTCGCTGATCCATCCGCTGACGATCGCCGTGTCGATCCCGCTCGCCTTGATCGGCGTCGGTGTGACCCTCGGTCTGCTCGGC
>JAAELL010000530.1 GCA_024226735.1 bacterium
CTCCTCGCTCTGTGCGGCCACCTGACGCTCGAGGCGCTCGCGCGCATCGATCGACTCCTCGAGACGCGTCTCGAGGTGCGCGACCCGGCGCTCCAACTCCTGAACGATGCGGAGAACCTCAGACTCTCCTCCGCCAGCAACGGCAGCTGCCGCCGGCGCGTCTTCGAGCCGCTGACCGAGCCGCCCGAGGAGTGCCGTCGGGGCGCAGGCGGTTTCGAGCCGCCCGCGTTCTGCGAGCCGGAATGGTCGGTGCGAACGAGCTACGCCTACCGGGGCGCAGCGTTGCTCGCTGACTACAGCGCGGGGGACGTGCGCCACTACCACCTCGACCATCTGGGTTCGGTGCGTCAGATCACCAACGGGGAGAGGGACGTCGTCGCGAGCTACGACTACCTCCCGTACGGCGAAGAGGCCGAATCGAGGTACAACCCGCTCCAGTTCACCGGACATGAGCGGGACTCGCATCTCGCGGGTGGCGCGGACGACCTGGACTACATGCA
>JAAELL010000531.1 GCA_024226735.1 bacterium
GGTGTCGGTCCAGACCGCCGAGACGGACGCGGGCACACACACACAGGCCGGATCACTCAAGGGCACGGTCCCGTACATGAGCCCGGAGCAGGCGCACGGTACCGCGGATCTCGATCGTCGCAGCGACGTGTACGCGCTGGGCTGCTTGCTCTACGAGATCCTGACGCTGCACGCGGCGTTCGAGGGTAGCGGTGCGCCGCTGCTTCAGCGCGTCCGAGAGGGTGACATCCCGGCGGTCGAGACGCGCAATGCCAAGCGCCCGCCGCCGCCGCCGCTGGCCGAGCTCTGCACGCGGGCGATGGCGCTGTCGCCCGCCGAGCGTCCGGCGACGGCGCGGGAGTTCGGGGACGCGCTGCGCGCGTGGCTCGACGGTCGCGCGGAGCGGGAGCGCAAGCACAGGGAGGCCGAGGCGCTGGCGGCAGAGGGCAAGGAGGCGGCCCGGCGCTACCGCGAGACCGTCGCCGAACTCGGCGAGGCGGAGACCGCCGCCGAGGCGCAGGCGGCCGAGTTCAAGCCCTGGCAGCCGCTCTCCGAGAAGCGTGCGCTGCTCGACGTGAGGAGGCGCGTCGAGCATCTGGGGGTCGATGTCGCGCGCGCGTTCGCCGCCGCGACCCGCCTGCTCGATGGCGCCCTGCTTGCGGAGCCGGACAACAAGACGGCGGGGGCCGCGCTCGCGGACCTCTGGAAGGGCCGGCTCGAGGACGCGGAGCGCGAGGGCAACCGCGCCGAGGTGGCGTACGCAGAGTCGATGGTGCGGAGCTACGACGACGGGCGTCTCGCGCCGTGGCTTGCGGGCGAGGGCTCGCTCGAGCTCACTTCCGATCCGCCGGGTGCGGAGGTGCTGCTGTCGCGCTTCGAGGACCAGGACGGCGTGCTCGTGGCGACCGACGAGCGCTCGCTGGGCGTGACGCCCGTGGCCGCTGTGTCGCTGCCGATGGGCAGCTACCTGTGCGTGCTGAAGAAGGAGGGCTACCGGGAGGTGCGCTATCCGGTGCAGATCACGCGGGGCCGCCACTGGCAGGGGAGCGTGCGGTTCCTCACCGAGGCGGAGATCGGGGAGGACTTCGTCCACGTCCCGGCGGGGCCGTTCGTGTACGGGGAGGGCAAGAACACGACCACGAAGGAGCTCGCCGACTTTCTGATCCGCAGGAC
>JAAELL010000532.1 GCA_024226735.1 bacterium
GCGCGGTGGCGGCGTTGCCCCAAGACAGTATCTATCCCTGGTGTGAGTAGCACAGAGGCTACGCACAGAACCCGGCGCCTTGCCCCCACACGAAAGCGGCTCGGACAAATGCGCCGAACTTTCGACTCACACCACTAGAGGGGGCTCAGCGAGCGCGCCGCCGATCGCGCGCGCCGTGGGCTCGACGCATAGGCCGCGCCGCGCGTGATCCTCCAGCGCAGGTTGGCACCGACGACGGCACCATCACCGTCGCGCACCGGCTGCGTCATCAGGCCGAAGCCGTCGGCGCACCACTCCAGGACGTTGCCCGTGACGTTGTAGAGGCCGAAACCGTTCGCCACGAACGTGTCGACCGGTGCGTGGATCGGGCATGCACGACGCCCTTCGAGTGCGCGTAGCCCATCGCCTCGCAGATCTTGAGGACGACGATGCGCAGGTACGAGCGCGGCTTCACCTCGAGAGGATCGTCGAGGCGAACATCGAGAACCGCGGTCTCGATGCACATCGAGCGCGGCGGAAGCTCACGCAGAAGGTCCTGGGACGTCATGGGCCGGCGAGTCGACTCCGATGAGCGAGCCTACTCGGACAAGAGGGTGGGTCTCGCCCTCGCACCTTCCTAGAATCCGGGCCTTCGCCCACGCGCTCTCCCGCCTGGCCCCGTCTCTCCAGGACGTACGACATGCCCCCCACCGCCGCAGCCGGTGCCCCGGTCCTCCCCGACGCCTGGCGCGTCGAGGTTTTCCGGCGCGCTGCGTTCGACGATCCCGACGGTACCCACCTCCTCGACGCCGCCCGCGAGCTGGGCGTCGATGGCCTGGGCGGCGCGCGCCGTGGTCGGGGATACCTGTTCCCCTCGGCGCTGTCCGAGGCGGACGTGCGGCGCATCGCGAAGGAGCTGTGCGCCGATCCGGTGCTGGAGGACGCGCGCGTCATCGCGCCCGGCGCGGCGCCGGAGGCCAGCACGGGCCGGCGCGTCCTCGTGGCACGCAAGCCCGGGGTGATGGATCCGGTCGCGCTCACCGTCGAGCGCATCCTGCGCAAGGCCGAGCTCGTCGCGGCCGACGCCGCACTGCACGTGCAGACGTTCTCGGCGTGGGAGCTCGAGGGCGACGTCTCCGACGAGTCGCTCGAGCTGCTCGCGCGCACGACGCTCGCCAACGAAGTGATCGAGGAGCTGCGCATCGACTCGGAGGAGCTGACCTACGGCTTCCCCGCCGCCACGCCCGAGCACGGCGTCGTCACCGTGCCGCTCGCGCAGGCGGACGACGAGGCGCTCCTGACGATCTCCGAGGAGGGCCAGCTCTCGCTCAATCTGACCGAGATGCTGGAGATTCAGACGCACTACGCCGGGATCGGCCGCGAGCCGACCGCGTGCGAGCTGGAGACGATCGCGCAGACCTGGAGCGAGCACTGCCAGCACAAGACGTTCCGCGGCCTGATCGAGATGGACGGCGAGGTGATCGACAACCTCCTGAAGTCGACGATCGCCGCCGCAACCCACGAGCTCGACAGGGACTGGTGCATCAGCGTCTTCCACGACAACGCCGGGATCATCGAGTTCGATCAGGGCCAGGATCTCGCGTTCAAGGTCGAGACCCACAACCACCCGAGCGCGATCGACCCCTACGGCGGCGCGGGGACCGGCATCGGCGGCGTGATCCGCGACATCCTCGGCGTCGGCCTCGGGGCGAAGCCGATCGCGAACACCGACGCGTTCTTCGTCGGGCCGGCGGAGCTGCCGGCGAGCGAAGTGCCCAAGGGCAGCATGCACCCGCGACGCATCCTGCGCGGCGTCGTCGCCGGCGTGCGCGACTACGGCAACCGCATGGGCATCCCGACGATCGCCGGCGGCCTGTGGTTCCACGAGGGCTACGTCGGCAACCCGCTGGTCTACGCGGGGACGCTCGGCATCCTGCCGCGCGCCTGCGCGACGAAGGAGGTCCATCCCGGCGACGTGATCCTCGTCGTCGGCGGCCGAACCGGCCGCGACGGGATCCACGGCG
This sequence comes from bacterium, assembly GCA_024226735.1. Taxonomy (GTDB): domain Bacteria; phylum Planctomycetota; class UBA1135; order UBA1135; genus JAAELL01. Next base: position 2,004 of record JAAELL010000532.1, read on the forward strand.
CGACCTTCTCGTCGGTCGAGCTGCACTCCGAGAGCGAGACGACGTCCGCGTCGGCGGTGCAGATCGGCGACCCGGTCACCGAGAAGAAGGTCCTCGACGGCCTGCTGGTCGCGCGTGACGCGGGCCTGTACCGCGGGATCACCGACTGCGGCGCGGGCGGGCTGTCGTCCGCCGTCGGCGAGATGGGCGCGGAGTGCGGCGCCGAGGTCGACCTCGAGAAGGTGCCGCTCAAGTACCCGGGCCTGTCCCCCGAGGAGATCTGGATCAGCGAGGCGCAGGAGCGCATGGTGCTCGCCGTTCCGCCCGAGGACCTCGACGCATGCATCGCCACGTTCGCCGCCGAGGATGTCGAGGCGACCGCGATCGGCCACTTCACCGATACGAAGAAGCTCGTTCTGCGCTTCGACGGCACGGTCATGGGCGAGCTCGACATGCACTTCCTGCACGAGGGCACCCCGCGGCCGACTCGGCAGGCGAGCTGGACGCCGCCCGCGATCGAGGACCCGGGCTGCCCGGCGCCGCCCGACGGCAAGGACGCGTTGATCGCGATGCTCTCGCGCCCCAACGTGCAGTCGCGCGAGTGGATCGTGCGCCAGTACGACCACGAGGTGCAGGGCATGAGCGTCGTCAAGCCGATGTGCGGCGAGGGCATGGACGCGCCCTCGGACGGCGTCGTGATCAAGCCGCTCGTCGAATCGAAGAAGGGCGTCGCGCTCGGTGTCGGCGCGAACCCGCGCTACGGCCGGCTCGACCCGCGCGCGATGGCGGAGGCCGTGATCGACGAGGCGATCCGCAACGTCGTCGCCGTCGGCGCCGACCCGTCGCGCACGGCGCTGCTCGACAACTTCTCGTGGGGCAACTGCAACAAGCCCGAGCAGCTCGGTGCGCTCGTCCACGCGGCCAAGGGCTGCTACGCGGCGGCGATGGCGTACGGCGCGCCGTTCATCAGTGGCAAGGACTCGCTCAACAACGAGTACCGCGTCGGGGACGAGACGCTGTCGATCCCCCCGACGCTCTACGCCTCGGCCCTGTCGATCGTGCCGAACGCCCAGAGCGCGGTGACGATGGACGCCAAGAAGGCCGGCAACCTGTTGATGCTCGTCGGCATCACCGGGCCCGAGCTGGGCGGCTCGGAGTACCTCACGCACCTCGGCCTCGACGGCGGCACGGTCCCGCGCCCCGACCTGGACTCCGCGCCGAAGGTGTTCGAGAAGCTGCACGGCGCCATGAAGATGAAGTACGTCGAATCGTGCCATGATCTCTCCGAGGGTGGACTCGCGGTCGCCGCGGCCGAGATGTGCATCGCCGGCGGACTCGGCGTCGACATCGACCTCGCCGTGATCGACCACGACCCCTTCCCGGCGGGCTACGACGAGAACACGACGCTGCTCTACGCCGAGAGCACGACGCGCTTCCTCGTCGAGGTCCAGCCCGGCAAGAAGTTCAACCTGCAGACCAAGCTGATGGGCGTGGCGGCGACGCCCCTAGGCCGCTTCAACACCTCGGGCAAGATGAAGGTCAAGGGCACCGACGGGCGCCCGCTGCTCGAGGCGACGATCGACGAGATGCGCGCCGCGCTCCAGTCCGGATTCCAGGGATAGCGACAACGAGCCATGTCCGACCCCAAAGCCCTCGTCCTGCGTTCCTCCGGCACCAACTGCGAGGCCGAAACGGCGCTCGCGCTCGAGATGGGCGGCGCCGAGACGGACGTCCTGCACTTCGATCGCGTCCTGGAGCAGCCGGGCCGCCTCGACGGGTACGGGATCCTCGTCTTCGCGGGCGGCTTCAGCTACGGTGACGACGTCGCGGCCGGACGCGTCTGGGGGCTCGAGCTACGCACGCGCCTGCGCGACGCGCTACGCACGCACGTCGGCCGCGGCGGCATCGCTTTGGGCGTCTGCAACGGCTTCCAAGTGCTGGTCGAATCGGGCATCTTCGAGCCCGACACGCCCCCTGCCGAGCGCAGCGTGGCGCTCTACGACAACGCGTCCAATCATTACGAGTGCCGCTGGGTCGTCCTCGAGAGCCAGGATTGCGCTTGTCCTTGGCTCACGCCCGGCGAGCACACGCCGACGCCGATCGCGCACGCCGAGGGCCGCTTCGTCGTGCGCGACGAGGGCGCCCTCACGCGCCTGCGCGAGAACCGGCAGATCGCGCTGACCTACGTCGTCGACGGCACAGGGGCCGATCCGTACCCCGCGAACCCCAACGGTTCGATCGAGCACATTGCGGGCATCTGCGATCCCACGGGACGCGTCCTGGGCCTGATGCCGCACCCCGAACGCAACCTGTGGCCTTGGAGCCATCCGCGCTGGACGCGGATACCCAAAAGAGAGGCGGGCGAGGGGCTCGCCTTCTATCGCCGCATGGTGGAAGTGGCCTCCGGCGCTTGCGTATGATCCGCCGGTCGGCCCGAAAACGGAGTTGTCGTCCATGTCCAAACTGCTAGCTCTTCTCTTCACACTCGCCGCGGTTCCCGCGCTCATCCTGTCGTCGTGCGCGGTCGCGGCAGTCACGCTCGGCGCCGTCGTCGTCGGTGAGGACTTCCGCAACAACGCCGAGGTGGCGACCGTTCCGGGCAACGTCGAGTACGTCTACCGCAGCGCCAAGAGCTCGCTCGCGCACATGACGGATGCCCTGCTGCACGTCGACGACGACTACCGCGCGATCGAGACGCTGGTCGACGAGTCGGTCGTCACGATCCACGTCGAGACGTTCGACACCGAGAACGTGACGATCCGCGTCACCGCGAAGAAGCTGCTCGTCTACAGCCCGGAGATCGCCAAGATGGTGATGAACCGGATCGTGACCGACCTGCGACGCTAAGGGAACACATGAAGACCGCCACGTCCGTGCTGGCTTCCACCCTGCTCCTGGCGATCGGCTCGGGCTGCATCGTCACCGCCGCCGCCGTCACGGGCGTCGCGGTGAGCCAGGAGTTCATCGACAACGCGAACTCCGCCTACCTCGAGGCCGAGACGGCCGAGGTCTGGATCGCGTCGAAGTCCGTCCTCACGCGGCTCGCGCTCGACCCGATCGAGACCGACGAGAAGATCACGGCCGCGGGCGCGAACGTCAACGGTGCCCGTGTCACCGTGCGAGTCGAGCCATTCGACGACGGCCAGACCAAGCTCTCGGTCGGCGCCAAAAAGTACGGCTTCTACCAGGCCGACTTGGCCGACGACATCCTCAACCGCATCCGCCGCGAGCTGCGATAGATCCTGAAGTGGGTCGATGCCGGCCCACTACGCATCGACCGCGATCCTGCTGCTCGTCGCGGTCTCCTCATCTCCCGCGCCCGAGGTCCCCGAACCGATCGCGTGGCCGCGCGGCAGCGTCGTCTTAGCCGGCGGCCCGACCTCGGCCGCGGCCCTCGAACACTTCGCCGAGCGCGCGGGGAACAGCGCGGCGCGGCTCTTCGTCGTCGACCCGGCGGGAGCGCTCGCGGAAGAGGTCGACGGGCTCGAAGCCGCGCGTAGGCTCGCAGCTGAGGTGCTCGAGCGCGGCGGTGTCCTCGGGGGGGCCTCCGCGATCGCTCGCGCGGCCGGCGCCAGACGGCTCGTCGGTCCGGCGCCCGGACTTGGCTGGATCCCGGGCGCGATCGTGTCGACCGAATACGAAGAGTCGCGCGACCGCCCGCGCGTCGTCGCGGCGCTCGAGGAGAGCCCGGACCTGATCGCGCTGGCGATCGAGCGGGACGGGACGCTCGTGCTGCGCGAGCGCTGGCTCGAGGCCTACCCTGCGCGCACCGCACACTCGCTCGTCGCGGGGTGGGCATCGACGAAGGCACTGCGGTCATCATCGAGAAGAGCGTCGGTACCGTGACCGGGACGGGCGAAGCCTGGTTCTACCCCGCGGGCCGCATCACCGAGGTCGCCGCGGATCCGGGCATCGGGTTCCATTGGCCGTACAACCTGTACGTGCCCAACGAGGTCGTCGCCCCCGCGCACCTGTTGGTCCTGCCCAACAACACCGGTCGCGGCGACGACGACTTCACGGTCCACGAGCGCGCCGCGTGGATGCGCACGTTGCGCGACAGCGGGCTCGCCGACGACCTCGGCGTGCCGGCGCTCGTGCCGGTCTTCCCGAGGCCGTCGTCGAGCTGGCGCACCTACACGCACGCGCTCGACCGCGACGTGCTGACGACGGGCGACCTCCCGCTCGCGCGGCTCGAGCTGCAGCTCCTCGCGATGGTCGACGACGCCCGCGAGCGCCTGGCCGAACGCGGCATCGAGGTCGGCGAGAAGATCCTGCTCAAGGGCTTCTCGGCGAACGGCATGTTCGCGAACCGCATGACCGTGCTGCACCCCGAGCGCGTGCTCGTGGTGTGTGCCGGATCGCCCGGCGGCTGGCCGATCGCGCCAGTCGCGGCGTGGGACGAGCGGCCGCTGCGTTATCCGGTCGGCGTCGCGGACCTCGCGCAGCTGACCGGGCGCGCCTTCGACGCCGATGCCTGGGCGCGCGTGCCGCAGATGATCTTCATGGGCAACGGCGACGACAACGACTCGGTGATCTACGGCGATGGGTACGACGAGGTCGACAAGGAGCTCGTGTTCGAGCTGTTCGGCGACACGCCGATCGCGCGCTGGGACCGGGCGCTCGAACTCTCCCGGGGCGTCGGCGGCGGAACCGAGTTTCGGCTGTACGAAGGGGTCGGGCACGAGACGAGCGGAGCGATGGCGCGCGACGTGCAGGCGTTCCTGCGCGCGGCGCTCGGTCGCTGACGCTACTCCGCGGCGCTGTGGGTGCCGCGTTGGCCGCGCCCGTCCCGCACGCACGTGCGGCACAGGCCGGAGAGCCGGTGCACGTGGCTCTCGATCACAAAACCCTTCTTGCGTGCCGCTTCGACCTGGAGCTCCTCGATGCGCTTGTCCTGGAACTCCTCGATCCTGCCGCAGCTCGTGCACACCATGTGGTCGTGGTGGTGGTGCCCCATGACGTGCTCGTAGACGAGCTCGTCACCGCCGATGTCGAGGGACTCGGTGAAGCCGCCCTTCACCAGGAGGTCGAGCGTGCGGTAGACCGTGGCGCGCGAGACCTTGGGCCCATGCTCGGTGCGCATCCACTCGTACAGCCTCTCGGCGCTGAAGTGCTCGTGCGTCGCGAAGACACGATCGAAGATGCGACGCCGCTGGGGCGTCAACTTGAGCGAGCGCTCGCGGAGGTACGCCTCGAAGCGCTTGATGATCGCGGTCTGTTTCACGTCGGATCGCTGCCTCGCGAATCGTGACTACTCCGACAGCCTGCTAGGCGCGCGGGATCGACACCAGCCCGGTACATGGCCCTCAGCATCCAATCTCGCAGGGTGCAGCGCAAGGCTCCCTCACGCTCCCAGCGCCGCGGCGAAACGCGCAGCTGCGCACCGTCGGCGCGCTCGAGCCGCCCCGCCTCGCGCAGGCGCCGCGCGTCCTCGACGCCCTCGAACAGCGTGACCGGGCGGAACCCGCCAACGGCCTCGCACGCGCGTTGGCGGCACGCTCGACGCAACGGTAGAACCAGCCGTCCTTCTCGATGCGCTGGTGCATCGCGGTCGCGAGCAGCGTTGGATCGGCGTAGGCCGTCCGCAACGCCGCGAGCGCACGAGCCTCGCGCCCGCATCGGTCGCGAGGCGGACGGTCCCGTCCTGGCTGCCGCCGTCGGCGACGACGACCTCGTCGGCGGCGTCGCCGGGGTCGCACAAGCGCTCGAGCAGGCCGGGCAGGAGGCGCGCCTCGTTCCACGTCGGAACGGCGACGCTGAGCTCGAGCCTGCCCCCCCCCAGCGTCCATCGATCAGTACTCGTTGATGCCGTCGTCGACCGGGTAGCGCGCGCGCACGCGGTTGCCGATGTCGGTGCGGCAGAACTTGCCGTCCCAGTGGATCTGGTCGTAGGCGGCGTAGGCGAGCTCGCGGGCCTCGCTGCGCCCCTGCCCGAGAGCGGTGACGCAGAGCACGCGCCCGCCGTTGGTCTTGATGTCGCCATCCTCGAGCTTGGTGCCGGCGTGGAAGACGACGACCGATTCGTCCTCGATCGCATCCAGCCCGTCGATCACGTCGCCCTTGCGATACTCGCCGGGGTAGCCACCCGCCGCGGCGACGACACCGACGACGGCTCGCGAATCCCACTCGGGCGGCTCGATCTTCTCGAGCTCGCCGTCGGCGGCAGCGACGAGGATCGGGACGATGTCGCTCTTGAGCCGCCGCACGAGCGCCTGGATCTCGGGATCGCCGAAGCGCACGTTGTACTCGATGACGCGCGGCCCACTGTCGGTCAGCATCAGCCCGACGAAGAGGACGCCGCGGAAGTCGATTCCCTCCTGGCGCATCGCGTGGATCGAGGGGATGAGGATGCGCTGCTCGATCTGCTTGTGCAGGCGCTTGTTGAGCGTGTCGACCGGAGAGAACACGCCCATCCCGCCGGTGTTCGGTCCCTCGTCGTTGTCGCCGACCTGCTTGTGGTCCTGCACCGGTTCGAGGATCAGGATCGTGCGCCCATCGGTAACGGCGAAGACGCTCGCCTCCTCGCCCTCGAGGAACTCCTCGATCAGGATCTTGTCGCCCGCGCGCCCGTGCCGGCGCTCCTCCATCACCGCGTCGACCGCGGCGCGTCCCTCGGTCGCATCACGGCAGACGTAGACACCCTTGCCCGCCGCGAGCCCGTCGGCTTTCACGACCTGCGGCCAGGCCGTGCAGCTGTCGAGGTAGCTCTTGGCGAGCCCGGAGCGACCGAACATGCGCGCCGCCCCGGTCGGGATGCGGTGGCGATCGATCAGGTCCTTGGAAAAGACCTTGGAGCCCTCGAGCCGCGCGCCGCTCGCGCCCGGCCCGAACACCCGCAGCCCCGCCGCACGCATCTCGTCGGCGAGCCCATTGCACAGCGGCCCCTCGGGGCCGATGACGATCAGGCCGAAGTGCTCGGCCTTGGCCAGCTCGAGCAACCCGCTCGTGTCGTCCTCTTGAATCGCGACGGTCCGCGCGACACTCGCGACCCCGGCATTGCCGGGCGCGCAGACGACTTCCTCGACGTCTTTCGACTGTGCGATCTTCCAGCAGAGGGCGTGCTCACGCCCGCCCGAACCGACGACGAGGACTTTCATGTGGGTCTACGAGATCATTCACACTGCGCGGGGGGCCGGGGAAGGTATCCGCTGCCCCCCCCCCCAACCCCAAGGAAATCCGCCCTGGGCGGGGTCGTCCTGGGGGTTGGTCTGGGTTAGGCTCCCTTGATTCTCGCATCGGGGAGTACCTCAGTTGGTAGAGGCGTAGCTTTGGGTGCTACGAGTCGGGGGTTCGAGTCCCCTCTCCCCGACCAGTGTGGAGTTGGCCTTGGGGCATGGTCTGCGCGGGGTTTGCGTCGATCGCAGCTTCGGACTTGGTGGAGCTGTCTGTCTCATCCGTACTCGGGTTTCGGCACGCATCCCCAGGTTCTCGGGCAAGCACTCCTGCTACGCGCATAGCGATCGGCAGCAAGCGGTTGGGCCAACGGACGGTGTCGAGCAGCGCGCGGTCGGTGCAAGGGCGTTCCGCTAGTGTGTCGCCCTTGTGCCGCATCCAGGCGGACACCAGGGCTGAAGGCGCGCCGGCGTCGGTGAGCGCCGTACAGCCTGTCGCTCGAGGCGAGTGGCGGCAGACCGTTCGATTGCGGTTGTCGCGCTTGGTGATCTCGGCGAACTCGCGGTCAGCATCGAATTCCTTGAGACGCGGGACGCGGTGTGCCCACTCGGCGAAGAGGTCGTCGATCGCAGGCGGGCGCGGATGGTAGATCGCCGAGAGCACTATCGCCGCAAGACCGAGGCGTAGGCCGAATGCGATGAGCAGGAAGATGAGGCCGAGTGGGGTCGGCATCTCGTGTGAACGAGGGTAGCTCGTTTGGGGGTAGCCTGGAGCTGAGCGGGGCGCTACGTGCCAAGGGGAACGATCTTCAGCCAACTACGCCAGTTTCCCGTGCCTGGCGGACCTAGAATCGCTGCTGCCATGCGACACGCCAACCGGGCAAGGTGGGCCGCGCTCGTTCTCGGGGCTCTCGCAGTAACTTGCGGCTCCCTCGCGCTCATGTTTCGGCTCGCAGGAGGGAGCGCATCACCAAGGCCAGACGCACGCGATCGATTCACGGCCGAAGCCGCAACGTCCTCTGACCGCGGTGAAGGGCGGGCGCCCGTCGGCGACCTGTCTCTCGAGGAGGGTCGCGCCTCCCCGCGCTCTCCGGTCGTTCCCGAGCGTGAGGCCAAGCCAACGAGCGAGAGCGATCTCCCCGGCACGTTCACGATCGAGGGCGTCGTCACAGCGGGCTGCCTCGTAGGCCCGCTGTCGGGACTGTCCTGGTCCTGTGCAGCGAGCGACTCGCGAGGGACCACGGATCATAACGGCAAGTTCGTGATCACCGATGTGTCGAACCTGCCGTCCGTCGCTTTCTCGAGCCCGCGGCATGCGTCCGTCGTTCGGTTCGTCAACTCGTCGCGAGAAGCCAAGGCAGTCTCGCAGGAGTTGGTGAGAGTCGAGTACCGCGTTCGGCAGGAGCTGAGTCTTCGACTCCGGCTGACGGGAGCTCTGCCGGGGGGATCCGAACTCTCTTGTCGCTTCGTGCTCGGCCTGTATGACTACGACGACTTCGGCCCACCGACCGGCTCCAAGTCCTGGATGGAATTCCCCGTGGCCGTAGCTGGAGGGTCCGCGAAGGCCAGGATCCCTGACTACCCCTGTGCTGTCCCCGAGTTGAGACGCGATCCGTTCTGGATCGAGCTGAAATCGGAGAACGGCTTCATTCGAGGGTGGAGGCGCATCGACGCCGAGATGCTCTTCACTCGCATCAACGTGGAGCTGCGCTCGCTCGGCGCCCTGGCGGGGGTGGTCGTCGACCCTGGTGACAGCCCGATACCCGGAGCGAGGATCAGGATCGCGAGCAAAGCCGACACGCACCGTACGATCGAGACCCTCGCCGCCGACTCGCGGGGTCGCTGGGGGCCGGTGTACCTGACTCCGGGGGCGTACATGCTCGAGTACGCAGCGTTGCCCTTCGAAACCGACACCGACGTGGCCGCGATCGGTGGAGGAGCGCGCCTCGACGTTCATGCGGTCCTGTACCCCGCGGAGAAGTGTGTCTTCGTCGGACGTGTGAGATCTCAGTCGGCCGACGAGTTCGATGCCGCCGTCATGGCACGCACCCTGGAGGGTGACTACGTCGACCACGTCGAATGCACCACCTCGGGGGGCGCTCCGGCGTCGTTCGAGATCGAGCTGCCGCGCGGCGCCTACGTTTTCGATGTATTCGTCGAGGACTCCCCGTATCCGTGGGACCCTTCCTCTGCGCGGTGTTCCTGCGGGGAGCGGAGCCTGGACTTCTTGCGACTCGACGCCGCCGAACTTGCGGCGTACGTAGTCCAGGTGGTGGATCCTGCAGGTGCGAATCTGATCGCCAACAGCGACGTCTGGGTATTGCGTCCGACGGGCCCAGAGCTGCTGGCGGCATCCAGCAAGGAGGACGAGCTCACCGTGAAGGCCGTCGAGGGCGAAACGCTCGAGCTTGTCGTCTCTTGCCCGGGCTACGCCTCGGCCGTGATCGCAGCAGGTGGAGATCAAACCGAACGACGGACGATCACCGTGCCCCTTCAGCCCGGTGAGAACGGTCTGCTGAGGGTCGTCGATCGGTTCGGCGGCTCCGTCCAAGCCGAGATTTGCTGGAAGGGGAAGAGCCTCGGCATCACGAGCGCTGCAGGTCTGTTGATGCTGGCCGATCCCATCGCCGACAGCGATGCGGCGGACCTCACGGTCGGCGGCGATCGGACCTCGATAGTGGAGGACATTGGCTCGTGGCTCGAGCTGACCGCTGACGTCGACTAGCAGTCCTTGCCGAACGGGATCCCGATCATGACCTTCCCCGGAGGTTTCGCCGTGGGAGTCATCGCCGTCGAAGAGCGGCTGCGCGCCGGCCGCGTCCCCCATCAGGAAGAAGCCAAAGGTCCCCGCGGGCACTTGCCCTGCGATCAGCACGAGATCGTCGGCGGCGATGCTCGCGGTCCCGTCCGCGCACAGCGAGGCTCCGTTGCCCAGTCGATTCGTGCAGCCCCCGGTGGGGTAGTCGTTGCCGCACGGGCAACCCGCACCGAAGCAGGACGCGAGGCCGGGGTCGCTGACGAGAGTCCACGAGAAGACGTAGGCCGCACCGGAGAAGTTGCCCGCATCGCTGGCCAGCCGCGCGCCAGCGGCTACCGTGTCTCCCATGACGGCGACGTCGAAGCCGAAGCCTTCGCTGTCCGTCGCCGGATCCGGCTGCAGCTTGGCCTTCTCGGTCCACGTCGCGCCGGAGCGCATGAAGACGTAGACGCCCCCGTCTGCGGTGGCCACGATCGTGTCCTCGAAGATCGCGATCGAGCCGCCCAACGCAGTGAAGAAACCCGCATCGCTCACCGTGAGCTTGGCCTGCTCGGTCCAGGTGGTCCCCGATCGCGTGAAGACGTAGACGGCACCCGAGTTGGATGCGACGTCGTCATGGGTCGGTGCCCCCACGATGATCGTATCGCCCCAAATCGAAACGCCCCTGCCGAACTGGTCCCCGATGTTGGCGTCGCTCGCCGTCAGCTTCGCCTGCTGAGTCCAGCTCGTTCCGTTTCGCACGAAGACGTAGGCCGAGCCCGAGCTCGTGCCGGCGTCGTCGTCGCTCATGGCCCCACACACCGCCGTCTCGCCCCAGATCGCCAAGGAGAAGCCGAACGCGTCAGCATCGGCACCGTCGCTGGGAGACAGCTTGGCCGTCTCGGTCCAAACACCGGCGACCTTCTCGAAGACGTACGCCGCACCGAGGCTCCGCTCGAATCGCGAAACACGAGATCGCGCCGCGCCGCATCGAGCTCGGGTGAAAGCGTGCCGTCCAGGGCGAACCGGATCTCGATCACGCTCGATCCGGATCCGTCCGGCCGCTCAGCGATGGTGAAGCCCTGCTCGATGCCACGCGGATCGCACAGGTACCACTCGCCGAGCCCTCCCCGCTCGAACTCGACGTACGACTCCGTCGCCACGCGCCCGGCAGCGCCGGCGGGTCGGAGCGCGCCGCTTCGACCCCACTCCTCCAGCACCATTGCGACGCTCCAGCTGTCGTTCCCCTCCCCCATCGTGAACTCCACGCCGGAAGGTGCGAGTACGGCGCGTAAGCCAGTCGGCGGGTCCCATTGCGGCAGGCCCGATGCCTGGCCGGCTCCGAGCTCGATCAACACGAACGCCGTCACTGCATGCCACTGCACCATCGTTTCCTCCCGGGTTCTCGCGCGTCTGGACACGCGTGCCGTCTCGACAAACCGTGATCGTCTCCCCAGGCAGCCGATCGAGCGATACGACACGGTGCGCAGGTGTTGACGGTGGCAGGCGTCCACTGCACCAGCGCAGCTCTGGACTACGTCGTCGCTCTGTGCGTGGCGACGCCGCAATCGCACTCATGCCGCTCATAGGCAGCGGCGCCCGGGCGGCTACCCCTCGACCGATCCCGGCTCGTCTGCGAGCGGCGAATCCAAGACTGCGCGCACGTCTCTGAGCGCCGCCCCCTCAACGAGTCGATGGAACGCCACTCGGCATCCGTACTCCGTCAGTACAGCGCCAAGCTCATGCCGAAGAACCACGGGAAAGAAGCCAAACTTCGACTCCGCGGTCACGCGGTCGCCGTCGACGCTGCGCACGAGTGCGACGTGCGGAACCTCGCCAGCCTCCACGTACACGGCGACATCTCCAGCCAGCGGCTCCTCGACTTCACGGAACACGCTCTCTAGGAGCCGCTCCAAGGCAAGCGGTCCACTTCGCCCGAAGAAGACGGGCGGTGTCTGCCCTCGTACACCCAAGAGGCGGCTGAGGGCGTAGTGCTGACAGAAGCCATAGCCCTGGCACCCCAGCCCCAGCTCGACCGCTTCGATCCCCGGAAGCCCAGCTAGCGCCACCGCACCTGCCAGGAGCTTCGCCTGTTGCGCGCCATGTCCTGCGCCCGCGAGGTCGAGGCTACGCTCGTCCCGCGGCCGGTCGAGCTGTTCTCTCAGGGCTGACCGATAGGCCATGAGCTGCCCGCGGTCGCCGACGTGCGAGCGTGTGCACTCGTCGATCAACGCTCGGGCGGGGTGATTCGGAACCATGCGCATAGGACCCATTTGAAGAGCCGGCAGTCGTCTGTGCAGTGCAGCCTGCGTGCCGCATGGGGATTCCGCAACGAAGGAGCTCCCGCAGGGTGAGGCCGAAGCTCGTCGCTACTGACAGAAAATGATCGTGGCGCCGTCCGAGAAGTTCGACGGCCCTTGGCCATCGCGGGTCCAGAACTGGAAGTTCCATGTGTCTCCCGGCATCCAGACCGTACCCCCGGGTAGGTCGAGGGGGTCGGGGTGGAACGAGACGACTCCGGCCGCGCCCGAGTTCAGGATGTCGCCCGAGAAGCGCACGATGCTGCCTCCGAGGCACAGGTTGCCCTGGCTCCCGGGCGGGCTCTGCACGAAGTCCTGGGTTTGAGACATCAAGAAGTAGCCAAAATTGCTCGGCGGAAGTGACGTCACGGTGAGGTCGATGTCACTCGCTGCGATGAAAGGACTGCCTGTCGCGGTGAGCCGTGCCGGTGCCCCCGTCGAGTTGTTCGTAGCGGTGCAGTAGCGCGTGAACCCTCCGGCTGTGGGCACGAACACCTGTGCCGTCACGGACGCCGGCGAGCCGGGCGCGAACAGCCCGAGCTCAGCGACGCCCACCGCGACCGGGGGCAGGTTCGCTACGAACGAGTAGGAGTAGAGCGTGCCCCAGCGCAACGCGTTGGCGTTCGGGTTCGTTCCGAAGTCCTCCGTCGACCACGTGATGTCGAGCACGGTCTGCGCCACGCTCCAGTCTGCGTTGCTGTAGGGCGAGCCGCTGTGGTGACGCAGACCGAAGAAGCGCGGATTGGTGACCGTCGTCCCGGGACAGGGCGTGCTCACGCGGAACGACCCGATCGCTCGCGTCGAGGTTTGGTTCTGTACGGCGTAGTCATAGCGCCACTGCCCTCCGCCGAGTTCGGTCGCCCGCGAACCGACCCAAACGTGGCCGTGCACTCCGGGCCCCCCCTCGTGCAGGATGTTGGCCTCGGTGATCATCACGCCCGCGTGCGTGTCGCTCCACGCGAAGATCGCGGGCTCGAACATACGGGTCCCACCGATCAGGGTCGGCTGGGCGGGCTGCATGAGGTCGACGTACCGCCAAGACTGATTGTTCTGCGCGAGCCCCGCGAGATGGTCGTGACCCGAGACGTGGTGAATCTCCACGACGTAGATCGAGCCTGGATCGCCGAGTGCTGCGGATGCGATCTGCAGACGGCCGTTGATCGGTCCAGGGTCGCCCGTCGGGTCCGGTGGCAGCACGCTCCACGCTCCGCGCGCGGCGTCGATTGGCCACTTCGCCCAGCCGAACGCGCCGTCCATCGTCGTCGCGACGTTCGTGCTCGCGCAACCGACGCCGAGCGACGAACACGGCGTCGGCTCGCACGTCCCGCAACTCGCCTCGTTGATCGCGCAGAAGCCCGCCTTCAGGAACGAGTACCCGAGCATCTCGATGCGTCCGTCGACGATGCGGTACGCGTTCTGTCCCGTAACGGGCATGTCGAACGGCGGAGACCACGAGACCGGCGTGTCTCCCACGTTGCACGAGGTCACGGCCACGGAGTACGCATGGACTCCTCCCGCTTGACCGAGCAAGCCCATGCCATCTGCACCGCCGACGTTCGAAACGGCCAAGTCCGGGGCCTGCCCCTGCACCGAGACTGCCGAGATGAGCAACAAGAAAGGAGCGAGTATGGCTCTGATCATGGCTCGCCCATGCTAACCGCTTTGCCAGATCGTCGGCGAGGACCCGCAGCCACTTGGCGCTTCCAGAAGAACGTCACGCTCACTTGCGTCGGTGAAGTGACTCGTCGGCCCCGGGTTGTTGTCGCGGTACCAGCACTGGAAGAACCACGTCTCGCCCGCGAGCACGAAGGCATGAGCCGGGGCCAGGAGCGCGCGTACAAGACCGTGGCAAGTTGCGGGAGGCACTGCACGAGCGTGTCCGTGAACGACACGCGCCTCCACGCGGACGGCTACCTGTGCGTCGATCCGTTCGCGCCGGGGATACACCGTCTGTTTCGCTGGCGACCACCGATGGGTCGGGGCTGGCGAACCTTGCCCTGAACCTCGACACGCGCCCGCCCGGCGGAGCGATCAACGCGGGATCCAACGGCACCGACGATGTGCGGCTGACGTTCGAGCCGTAGGTCCCGGCGGCGCGGTCGTCGCAGAGCGGAACTTGAGCACCATGGGTCTCCTGGGATGGATCTCGAGCAGGACCGCGCTCGGTCATGCTCGCCGCTCCTACCCGCCCGAGGATCGAGCCGGGCACCGCAAGCACCTGATCCAGAACCCCGGCGAGACCTCTCGATCCGCGATGCCCTCGAACCCCAGCGACCGGTACAGCTCCAGCGCCGGCACGTTGTCGCGCCCCGTCGACACAATCGCCGACGACTCGCTGATCGCTCGTTCCAGGAGCGCGCGCCCGATCCCGCGCCGCGCGAAGTCGGGGTCGACCATCAGGCGATCGATGTCGACGACGTCCGCTTCGCGTGTGAAGCCGATCGCGCCCAGAACCCTCTCGTCCCCGGACGCCACGAGCCAGTCGATGCAACTCGTGAGCACGTCCTCGAGCGTCTCGTGCAGTGGCGGGATGCCGTCAAAGCCGACCAGGCGCGCCACGACCGCGACCGCTGAGGTTTCCTCGCCCGCAGCCCGCACCGCGCCTGCGGTACAATCCGCGGCGCGAGATGAACCAATCCCAAAGCGACGCGAGCCGCGATCCCGAGTTCGCCATGGACACCTTCGCGGCGTTCGTCGCGGAACGCCGGCCGGCGAGCCGCGCAGACTTCGACCCGCTGCTCCTCGCCCATCCCGAACTCGAGAAGGAGTTGGAGGAGCTGATCGGCGATTGGATGTCCGGGATGGCGGCGCTGCGGGGAGGCGCCTCGACGCTGCCCGTACCCGGACCGCCGGGCGCGGACGTCGAGATCGCCGGCGAACCGGACGCGCCGCGCTACACGGTCGGCGAGGAGTTCGCGCGTGGCGCGATGGGCTCGATCCGGCGCGTGCGCGACGAGCAGCTCGAGCGCGACCTCGCCATGAAGATCCTCTTGCGCGACGGGACCGAGGCCGACGCGCGGCGGAAGGCTCGCTTCGTCGAAGAGGCACGCATCACGGGCCAGCTCGACCATCCCGGTGTCGTGCCCGTGCACGAGCTCGGCGTCGATGCGGTCGGGCACGTGTTCTTCACGATGAAGCTCGTCCGCGGCGAGACGCTGCAGGTCGTCTTCGAGCGCTTCGAAGAAGGCGATCCGGACTGGTCGCTGGCGCGCGTCTTGGGCGTGCTCTCCAAGGTGTGCGAGGCGATGTCGTACGCGCACGCCAAGGGCGTGATCCACCGCGACCTGAAGCCCGCGAACATCATGGTCGGGCGCTTCGGCGAGGTCTTCGTGATGGACTGGGGCCTCGCACGTGTGCTGGGACGCAAGGACGTCAAGAACATCCGGCTGCGCGTCGACGATTTCGCGACGCGGCAACTGCGCTCGCCGCGCCGGGAGGGCGAATCAGCGACGGGCGACGAGTCGCCGCTCGTGACGATGGACGGCGACGTCGTCGGCACGCCGGCCTACATGCCGCCCGAGCAGGCCTACGGAAACGTCGAGGAGCTCGGTCCCGCCGCCGATGTGTACGCGATGGGCGCGATGCTGTACCACCTGCTCGCGGGGCACGCTCCCTACTTCGATCGGCCGCCCACGCCCGGTCCCTACGAGCTGCTCGCGCGCATCTGCGAGGGGCGGCCGCGCGCCCTGAGCGACGGGCCCGCAGAGCTCGTTTCGATCTGCGAGCGCGCGATGGCGCGCGAGCCGGGCGCGCGGTACTCCGGCATGGCGGAGCTCGCGCGGGACCTGCGCGCCTACCTCGAGGGGCGCGTCGTGCGCGCGCACGGCACCGGTGCGATCGTCGAGCTGCGCAAGTGGGTCGCGCGCAACCGCGCCGTCAGCGCGCTCGCCGCGACGGTCCTGGTGGCGCTCCCCTTCGTCGGAGTCCTGGCGACCTACTACCTGACGACGCGCGACGAAGTCGCGGCGGCCGAGCACCGGGCGCACGCGGATCTGGTCGAATCACTCCTGCAGCGTGGAGAGCTCGAGCTCGAGGAGCTGCGCTACGCCGAAGCCAAAGCGACGTTCGTCCAGGCGCTCGATCACGAGGGCTCGAACCCGACGGCGCTGATCGGCCTCGTCGTGGCACACCAGCGCTCGCGCGATCACGAGGCGGCGCTCGCCGCCCTCGACGCACATGGGGCGATCGTCGCCGAGTACCCGGCGCTCGAGCTCCTGCGCGCCGAGTCGCTGCGTCGCCGCGGCGACCCCGACCGCGCCAAGGCCATCGAAGACGCGATCCCGCTGGCCCACAATCACGTCGCCCTCCACGTGATCGGCTCGAGCAGGCTCAAGCTCGCGCGCGCCACCGACCACGCCGCCGTCGAGCGCGCGCTCGATCCGCTGCTGCGAGCCATCGTGCTGGCGCCGCGCGCTCAGCCGCGCTACCACTACCTCGCGCTCGAGGCCGCTGTGCGCGCTGGCAACACCGAGCGCGCGCGCGAGCTGATCCGGGCGACTTTGCAGCTCTGGCCCGAGGCGCCGGCGACCGCGTACCGCGTGGCCAAAGCCGTCGCCCGGTGCCGCGACTTCGATCCCGAGTTCGACCTCGCGGACGACCTGCGTCACGCGCACTACGAACAGGCGCTCGCGGCGATCCGCCGCGCCGCCGAGGCCCCGCAGGCGCGCTGGATCGACCTGGCCATGCTCGCCGCGGTGCTACGCATCGAAGGCGACCTGGAGGGGACGATCGCGGCGCGCAGGCGAATGACGGAGCTCGGGCACAGGCCCGAGGATCACTACAACCTCGCGAACGCGCTCAAGGACGTCGGCGACTACGAGGGGGCGATCGAACACTACCGCACGGCGGCGCAGCTGCGCCCTTCCTATCTCAAGGCGCGCGGCAACTTGGCGACCTTGCTCGGGGACATGGGTGATCCCAAGGGAGCGCTGGCCGAGTTCGTCGAGCTCGAGAAGCTCGCGCCCGATCATCCGGTGAGCCCCTACAACCAGGGCGAGATGCTGAAGCGGCTCGGCCGGTTCGAGGAGTCCGTGGCGGCATTTGAGCGCAGCGCGGAGCTCAACGAGCGTAGCTCGCGCCGCTACCCGCTGCACACCGACAACCGCATCGCCGAAGTACGGGAGATGATCGCCTCGAGCGGCTGCGAGGAGCGCCTGCGAGAGGGCGGCTGGCAGTCGGAGTCGGCCGAGCAGCTGATGAGCTACACCGCGTACTGCCACTACCGCCGCCACCACCAGCTCGGGGCCGAGCTGTTCGAGGCGCTCCACGCCCGCGACCCCGAAGCAGCGGCCGACCACGCGTGGAACGGCGCCTTCGCCGCGGCTCAGGTCGCCGCCGGACGCGCGGGCGAGGTCGACGACGAGGAGCGCAGGCGCTGGCGGCGCAAGGCGCTCGAATGGCTCGCGGTCTCCTTCGATGGAGTCGAGCGCGAGGTGCAGGCGGGCGAGCGTACGGCGTCGAGCGCGCGACGCACCGTCTTCCGCACGCGCCAGCATCGCGGATTCGCCGAGCTGCTCGACCCGGACGCGGCGGGGCTCGCGTCGGACGAGATCGAGCGAATCGGCGCTGTACAGGCGCGGCTGGGTGGTTTTCTGGAGCGGGTCCAGTGAGACGGTTGGCTCCCTAGAAACCGCTTTGAGCGCGAGCCCTCACCGAAGTACGAGGCCAACCACCGTCAGGACGAGCGCGAGGTTCATCGCGATCAGGAAGGGATAGAACAGCGGCCCGGGACGCCCCGACTCCTCGATGGTGACCTCACGGTACCGGGCTACGTACTTCGGCACCAAGAGCCGGATCAGGAACCAGTTGATCTTCTGACCGCGCTCCTGCACTGCACTCACCATCGCCAGCATCAGGGCGATGCCGGCGACGAGACAAGGAACCGCAAATGCGAGGAGGACCGAGCTGAGCTCCATGGCGTGACCCGAGTGTTGGGGTGACCCTTCCAATAGGACGTGCGTGAGGCCGATTCACGGTGCCTTCCGGCAGGTCCTTCCCGACCGGCACGGATCTCACTGCAGCAAGACCGAGACGGCGTCCGTGAAGTTGTTCGTGTTGCCCACGTCTCGGTACCAGCACTGGAAGTTCCAAGTGTCCCCCGGCTGGGCCGCCTGGACCGGGTTGACCGGAACGGCGGTCAAGTCGACCTGAATCGAGTCCGCCGGTCCGCGAACGACCTGCAACGGCGCGTTGAAGCGGCCGATGTTCCCCGCGAGGCAGAGCAAGCCCTGCGAGCCCGGAGGCGCGATCGGCGGCGTGGCCTGGGCCCGGCTGGCGAGGAAGTAGCCGAACTGATCTTCGGGCAGGTCGTAGGCGCACAAGCGGAGATCGTTCTGCGCAACCACGTCGCTTCCACTCACCAGCAGGGTCCCTGCGACACCGGTCGAGTTGGCGGCGGCGGCGCAGTAGCTCGCACCCAGCGGAGAAGTCGGCTGACCCCGGAAGTAGGCGACGTTGTCGATCGCGTACCAGTCGCCGCCGCTGTGCGGCACGACCTCGACGGAAGCGATGATGTCCGCGCCAAAGGCTGCACCGAGGAACGCCGCGCAGCATCCAGACGGGGGAAACTGCGGCGGTGAAGCCGTAGCGAGAACCGTGCCGGCCGCATCGCGTACGACGAGCATGTTGTTGGCCCAGTTCGGATCCCACCAGCCGAGGCCGACCTGGCGTACGGGAGGAATGAACGTGAGGGTCATGGTGCTGTACCCGCCGCTCGGGAACGAGCCCGACGCAAACGGGATCAAGGCCTTGCCCTCCACCTCCGAGCCGTTCGCGCCGAACGGCTCGACGCTGACGATCCCGAGACCCGGGCCAGCCGAAAACGTGACATCACTTACGGTGAGCGGGTTGCTCGTCGCGCCAATCGGAAAGAGCTCGAAGTCGACGAGGGTCGCGCCTGGATCGAGCAGACACGGATTGTCGATGACGTCACCCGGAACGAACACGCGGACGCGCAGCTGCCCGTAGTTGTCGGCGTAGACACCGTCGGCGACGTGGATACGAAGGGGAGCCCCCTCACCCACGATCGAGTACTCGTACTCGTGCCCCGGCGCGTAGAGGGGTGTCGTCGTGGGGATCGTCGTCCAGCCCTGACCCACTCCGAGATCGAACTCGACGTTGGGCCCCGGACTCGGCAGCGTGCCACCGCAAAGCGGGTCTTGCGAGTTGGCGGCAAACGTCCACTCCGGATCGGTGCCGACGAGCCCATCCGTCGGCGCCGAGGGATGGATCGGCGTCGCCTCCGGATTCCCGCAGGGCGTACCGATCTGCCAGGTCATTGCGTCCCAGTAACTGAACGTGCCGTCGACGACGACCCGATAGGTCGCGCCCGACTGGAGCGAGGTCGCGCCGGCGGCGCCGGACGGAGAGCTGCTCTCGACGAAGAAGGTGTCCACGAGAACGCCTTGTGCGAATGCGAGCGGAGGGACGCTCAGCAGCCCGAACGAGCCCATGGCGAGGAGACGGCAAGAACGAAGCGCGAGAGCATTGATCATCATTGCAGGTCGTGAGGGTTGAGCCGGCGGTGAGGTCGAACGTGCGGCAGCTACAGAAAGGTCATGGTCACCGCATCCGTGAAGTTGCTCGTCGGCCCCGGGTCGTTGTCGCGGTACCAGCACTGGAAGTTCCAAGTCTCGCCGACCTGGACGGCGACGGAGCCCACGGGCTGGGGAACAGAGGTCAGATCGACGTCGATGCAGAACGTCCCGAACAAGCCGGAGTTCTGGATCTGGGCGTTGAAGCGTCCGATCGCGCCGACGATACACAGATTCCCGCGACTTCCGCCGGGCATGACGATCAAACCCTGCGTGCGAGACGCGAGGAAGTACCCGAACTGGTTCGCAGGAAGCGCGGAAGCGACGAGGCGCAACGAGTTCGCTGCCGTCGAGGCGCTGCCCCACCCATCGAGGATCGCGGGCGACCCGGTCGAGTTCGCGACCGCAGGGCAGTAGCTGGGAGCGAGCGGCTGGAACGCGGGGTCGTAGAGCGCGTAGAGGACTCCGTCCAGGACTCGCTCGACGCCACGCGTGAACGGAGTCGTGCCGAGCTCGCGCAGGGTCTGGCCGTTGCCGGAGCCGAGCGAGGTGACCCCCTCCAACACCGGGTGCAGGCTGCAGATCGGGCTGCTGATCAGTCCGTTGTAGAGGCTGTCGTACATCAGCCCGAACTGGGAGACGAACGGGTTCAGGATCGACGCCTCCCCCACCGCGGAATTGCCGACGCCCCCGAAGACGTACACGCTGCCCCCACCCTGGACGTACTGCGCGAGAACGTCGGGGTCGAGAAAGAGCGCGCTCGGGAAGGAGATCCCGACGAAGACCGCGTCGTGGACCTGCAGCTGCGCCAGCGTCCAGCTGTAGCTGGCCGTATGGGTCACCTGGAAGCCAGCCGACGCCAGGGCGTTGCGAACATCGACCGAGTAGTCGCGAAAGGCGTCGGTGCCCGACTGGATGGCGAGGATGGAGCCCGAGGAGGAGCCGACGAGCCAGGTCGCCAGGTTCACCGCGTACGTGACTTCCTCTGGTCCCGCAACCGACGTCGAGAGCGTGTTGACGTCGTGGGCGGCGAAAATCCGTCCGGACTGGGCGCTGGCAGGGGCGCTCCCGACGAGCGCGAGGAGCGCCGTTGCGATCGCCGTAGGCATCGTTTGGAAGTGCTTCATGAGTAGGAGTAGCGGTGAGAGAGACCTTTGCGGCACGAAACGACGCCGACCAAGAGAAGTGCTCTCCGGCGCCCGGTTGGCGCATTCCCAAAGCCTAACCCGCATCGCACGGGGCGTCCCTGGGCCCATGCCCGCAGACGCCAGCCGCGCCCGCCAACGTACCCCCCTGCAGGAGAGTGCACTTACGAGCACGGAAGCACTCGCGGCAGAGATCTGCGCCCGCCGCTCCGAGAAACGGTGCCAAGCAGTTGTCCCGGGCCGCGATCTGGCCCTTCAACAGGAGCCCCCCATGCACCACCAAGCCAGCACAGCACGAACGAACAACGCCTTCCCCCTCGACACGCGGTCGCGCCGACGGTTCCTAGCGACCGTTCTCGTCTCGGCCGCGGTCCTCCCCGGCGCCACCGCCCAGGAGACGCTCGACTATGGCCTGACCGCGCAGCTCGCATTCGACATCACGGCAGCGGAGATCTACCATGGCGCGCCGACACCCGTCGGCCCGCACTTGGTTCAGCTGGACCTGAGCTACGCGACGCTGGAGCGCACGGTCACGATCGAGCCCCCGGACAGCTCGGGCTCGTCCTTCGATTCGGTCGACATCTCGGGCTGCGACCTAGTGGTGTGAGTCGAAAGTTCGGCGCATTTGTCCGGCCGTTTTCGCGCGGTGGCGGCGTTGCCCCAAGACAGTATCTATCCCTGGTGTGAGTAGCACAGAGGCTACGCACAGAACCCGGCGCCTTGCCCCCACACGAAA
>JAAELL010000533.1 GCA_024226735.1 bacterium
ACCTCTTCGCCGGGAAGTTCTGTCAGGCGCCCGGCGCCTAACAGAACTTCCCGGCGAAGAGGTGCTTCGCGATGATGTACTCGTCCGGCTCGCGTGTCTCGTTCGGGACCGAGAAGCTCACCTGCAGGCGGTCGATACCCTCGGTCGCGAAGGCCATCTGGCAGATGCGGACGACGTCGAGCACGCGGTCCTCGAGCCGGCGTCCGGCGGGCTCCTGAAAAACGAACTCGGCGAAGCCTTCGCCGAGTGTCTTCGAGTCGATCTCGGGCCGTTGGGCCGGGCCGACGGAGCGGATGCGCGCCGGGAGGCGACCTGTGTGCCAGGACGGGCGTGCGAAGAGGCCCCACAGCTGCGCGCCGTCGTGAGCTCGCATACGGAACTCGACCACGTCACGACCAGGTCGCGAGAGGTCTCGACGGTCGGTGACCATCAGTTGCTGATTCTCCGATTCCAGACCGCGGAGCCGATCTCGCCAGTACTCGGGCTCCAGGAGGAGTGGATGGAGGGACTTGGGCGCTCGCATCACGTCGCTGCAGGAGCCCGAACTCGGAGGCGTGCCGAACGCAAAAAACGCCAGAATCCGCGTTACTGGATCGTGGATCCCATTGTGGAGCCGCCGCGGCCCGCGGCGCGCCCGCCGTGCGTTCGCGAGCCGCTCGGTAAACCGGTCGTAAGCCATTGTCAGACAAAGGCATAGGGGTCTTTCTTTGGCCCACCGTGAGGAGAAGTCACTATAGTGACGCACGTCTCGACCCCGAGCGGGGTCGGCGACGCCTGTTGGAACCATCTCCCTGCGCGGATGGGGGCACGGACCGGGGTGCGCCACGGGCACAGGGGACGTACTTGGAGACGCGTCAAAATGCACCTTCGTAAGACCCGCCACGGCTCGCGGCTCGCTCTGGGAGCGGCCCTATTGTCGGTTGCCGCTGTTGGCCCCGTCGTCGCCACAGCGGCGGCTGAACCGACCCGTTTCGGGACCGTCGATCACGAGACGATCCTCATCAAGGCCGAGAAGGTCATCGTGCGGCCCGGCAAGGTTCTCGAGAACGCCCAGGTGCTCGTCGAGGACGGCCGCATCGTCGCGGTCGGTGCGGCGCTCGAAGCGCCCGCCGACGCACAGGTGATCGAGGGCGCGGTCGTTTGCGCCGGGTTCATCGACCCGTGGTCGGGCCTCGGGCTCAGCTCGTCCGCGATCACCGACCGCAACACCAGTCCGGCCACCCGCAGCGTCGACGCCTTCGATCGCTACCAGAGCGCCCACGCACTCGGCGAGTGCCTGCGCACCGGGGTGACGAGCGTCCGCGTGCAGGCCGGGATGTCGAGCCCGATCGGGGGCGTGGGAGCGGTCGTCCGCACCGACCCCGAGGCCGGCTCGGCGACCGCCGTCGTCCTCGCCGACTCGAACGCCGCGGCGGCCATCGGCGTCACCAGCCGCGGCCGCGCGACCGATGTCTTCGATCGCATCTCGCAGGTCGACAAGCTGCGCGACACCCTCGAGGCGGCGCGCAAGTACCGCGAGGACGAGGTCGAGTACCGGCACGAGCTCACCGCCTGGCAGGAGGAGATCGCCAAGGAGGAAGAGAAGCTCGAGAAGGGCTTCAAGAAGGCGAAGAAGGCCCGCGACAAGAAGGTCAAGGACGCCGAGGAGGACGGCAAGGAGTTCAAGGAGAAGAAGTACAAGGAGGACAAGAAGCCCCGTCTCCCGAAGTACGACGCCGACAAGTCGATGTTCGCACGCGTCGTGGAGGGCGAGCTTCCGCTCGTCGTCACCGCACACCGCGTCGCCGAGTTGCGCGAGCTCCTGCAGGTCACCGAGCCGTTCGGGCGCTTGCGCCTCGTCGTCGCTGGCGGCACCGAGTCCCTCACCGTCGCCGATGAGCTGGCGGAGCGCCGCATTCCCGTCCTGGTTTGGCCCGCGCCGCTCGGCACGAGCGTCAGCGACGAGCTCGACGGGCACGATCTGTCCCTCGCCGGCCAGCTGCGGGCGAAGGGCGTCAAGGTCCTGCTCGGCAGCGGTGGATCGGCGAACTCGCGCGACCTGCCCCTGTTCGCCCAACTCGCGGTGGGGCACGGGCTCGACGCGGAAGCTGCCTTCGCGGCGATAACCTACGACGCGGCCCGCGCGCTCGATGTCGCCGATCGGATCGGCAGCGTGCAGCGCGGACGCGACGCCGACCTGTTGGTTCTCAGTGGGGATCCGCTGCGCTCCTCGACCCAGGTGCGCTACGTCCTCTCCGCCGGTCGTGTCGTCGTCTCCCCCAACGAATAGTCGTCTCCCTCAACGAACAGTCGTCTCCCCCTCAACGAACAGTCGTCTCTTGGAGCGGAGGCGTGCCGAACATGATCCCCATCCCTCTCACATCCCTGGCCCTGGCCTGCGTTCTCGCAGCTCCCGCGGATCACAAGACGTACCTGAGCGCGAGCCATGTGCACGTCGGTGACGGCACCATCCTCGAGAACGGCGTCGTCGTCGTCGAGGGCGGAAAGATCACCGCCGTCGGCGGCGCGGACCTCGTCCCCGACGGTCACGCTGTCCAAAAACACGAGGGGCATCTCAGCGCTGGCATGGTCAGCCTGCGCGACGCGGCTGGCGTCGGCGCCGAAGGCCTCGACCGGACGCGCAACGTGATGCCCGACGCCGACCTCGCGTGGGCGTTCGATCCCAAGCACCCCGATTGGAAGCGCTTGACGCGCGAAGGGGTCACCAGCGTCGTGATCGTCCCGCGCTCGGGGTCGCTCATCGGCGGGCTCACGGCCGTCGTGAAGCCCGCGACCGAGAACATCGTCAAGCGTCGTTCGCACCTGCACGTGTCGCTCTCGTCCTCGGGTCTCAGCACCCTGCGCTACCCCACGAGCTACCCGTCCGCGATCGCCGAGCTCGACAGTCTGTTCGGCGAAGGCGGCGGCGCGATCGGAGCGGCCAAGAAGGGCGAGCTGCCGGTACTGATCGAAGCGCGCGGCAAGGCCGAGGTGCAGCGCGCGGTCGCGTTCGCCAAGCGCCACGGGCTCAAGGGCAGCCTGCTCGGGCCGTCGCTCGCGGGAGAGCTCGCCGAGTCGATCAAGGCGTCCGGGCTCGACGTGATCCTCGTCGGCTTCGGCGCCGGCCAGACGACGCGCTCCCTGGCGAGCGCCTCGCTCCTGAGCGCGGCGGGCGTGTCCTTCGGGTTCACCACCGAGTCGCCCGGCCGCGACCCTGTGACGCTGCGCCTGTCGGTCGCCGCGGCGATGCGTGGCGGACTCGACGCGGCCGTCGCTTGGCGCGCCGTCACGGCGGACGCCGCGCGCATCGCGGGTGTCGCTGATCGGGTCGGCACGATCGCCGCTGGCAAGGACGCCGACCTCGTCCTGTGGAGCGGCGCACCGACCGAGCTGGCGAGCCGGGTCGAATCGGTCTGGGTCGACGGCAGCCACGTGTACGACGGAGGCAAGAACTGATGCTGCGAATCACTGCGACACGCCAAGTGGCCTACCGAGTCACTCACCGCTTCACTCAGTTGGGCCTTTGGGCCTGCACCACGCTCTGGGCGGGCGCTGCTCTCGCGCAGGAGAACGACTGGACCGTGCACGCCAAGCGCGTGTACACCGGCTCCGGCGACGTCGTCGAGAATGCGATCGTCCGCGTGACGGACGGCAAGGTCGCCGCGATCCTGCCGGGCCGCAGTGCGCCACAGAACTCCCTGTCGGTCGAGGCCGTGACGGCGGGCATGATCGATGCGAGCGTGCGCATCAACGCGGGCGTCTGGTCGGTCGAACAGTCGACCGAGGTGCAGCCGCAACGCAGTGTCGCCGACTCGATCGACGTCTTCGACTACCGCTGGCTGCGCGCCGCGCGCAGTGGCGTCACGACGGTCTACATCGCGCCCCTCGACCGCAACGTGGTCGGGGGCACCGGCGTCGCGATGAAGACGGCCGGTGCCGATTCGGTCGACGGCCGGCGGCTCGAGAGCAAGCCGATCGTGCGCGGCGCGATCGGAACCGATCCGAGCGGCGGCAACTCAGCCGCGTTCGGGCGTCCGACGAGCTTCTTCAACCGTCGCCCGACGACGCGCATGGGCGTCGAGTGGGAGTGGCGCAAGGCCTTCTACGACGCCGTCGCCGCGCAGCGCCTGCCCGAGCGCGACTTCGAAGGCGCCGACGTGATGCGCGACATCCTCGCCGGCAAAGTCCGGCTGTGCATCCAGGCCTGGGCGACGCAAGACATCCGCACCGCCGTCTTCCTCAAGGAGGAGATGATGCGCGAGGGCTTTGGCGAGATCGATCTGGTGATCGATGCCGCCGCCGAGGCTTGGAAAGAGCCTCAACTCCTCGTGCGCACCAAGACGTCGGTGATCCTTCCGCCCCACCCCGGGAGCGGACGCGCGCGCGACGGCGCGTTCATGTCGATCAACACTGCGAAGGTCCTCGTCGACGCGGGTGTCCCCGTCGCGCTCTCCAGCCATGGTGCGCGTGACGCGGGCGAGCGACTCGCGGCTCAGGCCGGCCTCGCGATGCGCGGGGGCCTGACCCTCGAGCAAGCGTTGGCCGCAGTCACGACGACCCCGGCGCGGATCCTCGGTATCGAGGGACGCGTCGGCACCGTCGAGGTCGGCAAGGACGCCGATCTCGTTCTCTGGAGCGGAACTCCGTTCGAAGCCACCGCGCGCGTATCCGGCGTGCTGGTGGACGGAGTCCTGGTCCACGATCCGCGCTGAGACGAACCGGAACATCCCCCCGCTGGCTCCCTGCCACCTCTTGCAATGATGAAGACCCTCCTTCGCGCTGCCCTCTGCAGCCTGACCTTCCTGGCGGCGACCGCCGAGGCCGGCGACAAGTACGCCGTCAAGGCCGGCACCATCGTCACGATGAACGGCGAGTCCATCGAGAATGGCGTGATCGTGATGGAGGGTGGCCGCATCACGGCCGTCGGCTCCGAGGCGGACGTCAAGATCCCGTGGGACGCCGAGGTGCTCGACGTGCCGGACCTCGTCGCGATGCCCGGTTTCGTTCAGGCGCACGCGACGGGCGGAATGGATCGCTCCAACGAGACGATCGACGTCGCTCCGTTCCTACAGATCAGCGATTCGATCGACCCCGTGGCCTTCTTCTTCGAGGAGTGCATCCGCTGGGGCGTGACGACGATCAACGTCCAGCACTCGACCAACTGCGTGATCGGCGCGGTCGGAATGGTGGTCAAGCCGCACGGCATGACGGTCGACGCGATGCTGGTCAAGCCGCGCTCGGGCGTGAAGGTGTGCGTCAGCCCCAAGAGCGGTAAGTCGCGCGCGACGCAGATGCAGATCCTGCGCAAGACGTTCGGCGACCTGAAGCGCTACCTCGACGGCGTCATCCAGCAAAAGAAGGACGGCGACGACACGGCGCGGCGCGAGGCGCTGTACCAGGGTCGCGAGCTGGACGGTGAGAAGGCGAAGGGCCGCGCGATGAAGGGCGAGGGCTGGAAGGTCGATGGCCTCGAGCTCGTGCCGCGCGGCGAGATCGACGAGAAGCAGGAGCCGCTCTTGGCGATGGTCGAGGGCGAGCTGGCCGTCTACATCAACTGCTCGGTGCCGATGGACGTGCCGCACGCGATCGAGCTCGCGCGCGACAACGGCTTCCTGTCCAGCACCGTACTCGTGCTCGGCTCGTCGTGCTGGAAAGCGGCCGACGCGATCAAGGCCGCCGGCGTTTCGGTCGTCCTGAACTCGACGCTCGTGCACATCGAGCGCGACCCGGTCTCCGGCGAGGAGAAGGAGACGTTCGTGCCCGGCGTGTTCGAGGAGAAGGGCATCCCCTTTGCCCTGAGCCCGGTCGACAACACGACGCGCGGCCTCTGGTACCAAGCGGCCGTCTGCGTCGGACACGGCATGACGCGCGCCGAGGCGCTCGCGGCCGTCACCACGACGCCGGCCGAGATACTCGGCCTCACCGGCCGCGTCGGCCAACTCGCCAAGGGCGCGGACGCGAACGTCGTCCTGTTCTCCGGCGACCCCCTCTCGGTCACTTCGTTCGTCGAGTACGTGCTGATCGACGGCAAGCTCGCCTACGACCGTTCGAAGGACGTGCGCACCAAATACCTGCTCGAGGGCATTACCCCCGAGAACACCGCCTCGGCGGCCGAGCTGGACGAGGCGCCGACGGACCACAACGGGTCGAGCGGCGAAGACGACGACGAGAACAAGGACGACGAGAACAAGGACGACGACTCGAAAGAAGGGGGCCGTTGATGAAGGGCCACCTCTTGCTCGCCGCCCTCGCGCTGAGCGCCCAGGCGGCGCTCGCCCAGGACGTGGCGCTGCAGGCCGGCACGGTCTACACCGTCGCCGGGGACCGTGTCCTCGAGGGCGGCGCGACGATCCTGATCCAGGGCGGCAAGATCACGGCCGTCGGCACGGACGTCGAGGTCCCCGCGGGCGTGCGCGTCGTCGACTACGGTCCTGACGCCGTGATCGCCCCCGGCTTCGTCGCCGCGGACACCAGCTACGGACGCGCGAACGCGGCGCCGCGCACGGCGGATCCGTCGCTGCGCGCGATCGACCACTTCGATCCGTACTCGAACTACTGGACCGCGGTCACCAACGGCGTCACGACGGGCTACATCGCGCCCGCGCGCGGGCGCCTGATCGCCGGGCAGGGCGCGGTCGTGAAGCTTGCCGGCGAGGCCGACGGCGAACGCGTGGTGTCCGCGAGCGCGGGCCTGCACGGCTCGATCTCGCGCGATGCGCGCAGCACGCCCGGGTACTGGGAGCCGCCCGTGCCCGCGACGGTCGACGTCGGTCTCGGTTACGAACAGCCGCAGCTGCCGCGCACGACGATGGGCGCCGTGATCGCCCTCGGCGAGCTGCTCGGTTTCGCCAAGGACGGCCGCGACCTGGCGGAGGAGTACGGCGCTCAGACCGGCCCGCAGCTCAAGGAGCTGATCGACGCCAAGACGACCTGGCGCATGGGCGCCGAGACCGAGACCGAGGTCCGCGCGCTGCTGCAGTTCTTTGGCGAACACCAGCTGCCGCTCGTGATCGACGGTGCCTCGGGCGCCGCCGCGATCGCCGAGACGATCGCCGCCGCCAAGGTCGGAGTCATCGCCGCCCCCTACAGCCGCGGCACGAGCGACTTCGGCAAGGGCGAGGACGCGGCTTGGCCCCAGCACGACACGATCTCGAAGCTCGTCGCCGGTGGCGTGCGGGTGGCGATCAAGCCGTCCTTGAACGCCCCGGCGCTGGACCTCTTGTTCGCCGCTGGCCGTGCGCGGCGCGGAGGCATGGACGCGACGGCTGCTCTGCGCGCGATCACGCTGACGCCCGCCGAGCTGCTGGGCGTCGCCGACCGCGTCGGCTCGATCGCGATGGGCAAGGACGCGGACTTCGCGGTGTTGAGTGGCGCGCCGTTCGACTCCGGGACGAACGTGGTTGCGACCTGGGTCGACGGTGACGTCGCCTGGAAGGCACATGAGACTGCGGCGGTCGTGATTCAGGTCGAGGAGCTCTACCTGGGCGACGGTGAAGTCATCGCACCGGGCGAGATCCTCGTCGAGGACGGCGTCATCGCTGCCCTCGGGCGGCGCGTCGGCCGCCCGCGCGGCGCAACGGTCGTCCGCGGCCAGGCGGCGATGCCCGGGATGATCGATGCTCTCGGCCACCTCGGTCTCGAGGGCTCGCGCAAGAGCTTCTCGACGCGCTTCGACCTGCGTCGCATCGTCGAGCCGGGTGACTACGCGGACAAGCGCGTCGCTCGCTCCGGCGTCACGACCGTCAACCTCGCGTCCCGCGTCGGTCCCGGCAGCGGGTCGCCGACGATGGCGTACAAGCCGGCTGGCGAAGACCTCGAGCGCATGGTCATCAAAGCGCCGAACGCGCTGTTGATGCAGTGGACGGCGCCCATTCGCACGACCTCCGGCGCACAGGTGAAGAGCGCCCTCAAGAAGGCCCTCGAGTACAAGACCAAGTGGGAGGAGTACGAGAAGGCGATCGCCGCCTGGAAGCCGCCCGCACCGAAGGCGGAAGAGGCTGACGAGGACGACGAGGAAGACGACGAGGAAGACGAGGACGCCGAAGAAGAGGACGAAAAGGACGACAAGAAGAAGAAGAAGAAAAAGAAGAAGGACAAGATGCCCGCGCGCCCGGTGACGGGCGTCTGGGAGGGCACCGTCGCGCTGACCACGGGCGCGACCGCGCTGCGGCTGCAGCTGCAGGACAACGAGGGCGAGCTCGCGGGCAACATGCGCACGGCTGACCTGCCGGAGCTCGTGCACCTGACGGGTGCGCGCGAGGAGTACACAGTCAAGCTCGAAGGCCTGTCGGAGGTTGGCGTTCTGCGCGTCGAAGCGGAGCTCGGGCGCGACGAGGACGACGAGAAGGACACCCTCGTCGGCAAGGGCTTCCACGGCGAGGCGGAGTACGCGATCGAGCTGACCAAGGTCTCGGGCGACTACAAGATCGCCAAGCGGCCCGAGCGCCGGCGCACGGAGGACGTGAAGCCGCCCAAGGGCAAGCCGCGCTCCCCGGGCATCAACCCCGAGCTGGAGCCGCTGCGCCAAGCGATGTTCGGCAATGCTTCGGTCATCGTCAGCGTCGAGCGCGACGACGAGATCCTCGCCTGCGTCGAGACGTTCGAGCAGTACGGGATCAAGCCGGTCCTGCGCGGTGCCCAAGACGCGCACAAGGTCCTCGGCGACCTCCAGGGTCGTGTCGCGGGCGTGCTGTTGTCGCGCACGATCACGACGACGACGGCGAAGACGGGTACGGCGGAACGCAACCGCTACGCGGAGATCTCCAACGCCGGCATCCCGATCGCCTTCTACTCGAATGCCGAAGAGGGCGCGGTCGAGCTCGCCGCCGCGGCGGCGTGGGCCGTCGCGCGCGGCATGAGTCCCGATGACGCGCTGCGCGCACTGACCTCGGGAGCGGCCGCGATGCTGTCGATCGACGATCGCGTCGGCCGACTGTCGGTGGGTCTCGACGCGGACGTGTTGCTTCTCGACGGTGCGCCGCTCGATCCTGCGACGAGCGTTCTGCGCGCCTGGGTCAACGGGCGCGAAGTGCGCTAGACGCGGTCACCCATGCGAACGCTGATTCTCACTCTCTCGACCGTGATCCCGTGCACGCCGGCACTCGCCGGCGATGGCCCGGGGTCGGCCGCGTCCGAGGACGGTCTCGCGATCCTGACCAAGAAGGCCGTCACCGTCCCGCTCGAGGGCGAGCAGGTCGTCAACGACGCAGTCGTCCTCGTCAAGGGTGGTCGCATCGAGGGCGTTCATCGGCGCGCGTCGTTCGAGATTCCCGAAGGCTACGAGGTGCTCGACGTCGGTGATCGTTGGGTGACTCCGGGTCTGATCGACCTGCACTGTCACGTCGCTTCGACGAACTTCTTCGTCAACGACCTCAACGACGTCGTCTACCTGACCAACCCTGGTCTGCGCGCGTCGACCTCGGTCGTGCCCGGAACGCGGCACCTCTTGAACGGTCTGGCGGCCGGCGTGACGTCGGTGCTCTACATCCCCGGCTCGGGCTCGAACATCGGGGGGCAGGGGGTCCTGCTCAAGACCGGATTCGACGAGTACGGGCGGATGGAGATCCGCAACCCGGGTTCCTTGAAGCTCGCCCAGGCCGGCAACCCCGAGGGCTGGACGGTCGGCGTGAGCCGCTCGTTCATGAACTACAACACGCGCAACACCTTTCAGCGCGGGTTGGCGTATGCGGTGCGCTTCGCCAAGGCTGCCGCGGCAGGTGGCGACGCGCCCGTGAAAGACCCGATGTGGGAGGTGTTCCGGTCCCTGCTTGCGAAAGAGACGCAGGTGTCGACGCACACCCAGATCTATCAGGTCGTCTTGATGACGATTACGATGATCAGGGAGGAGCTGGGGCTCGACGTGTACATCGATCACGGCTCCTTCGACGGTTGGCGCGCCGGCAAGCTCGCCGCGGAGAAGGGTGTTCCGGCGATCCTCGGGCCGCGTCAGATCGCGCCGCACATCGTCATCGAGTACCGCCCCGGGATGTTCATCGGTAACGACACCGATGGCCGCATCTACGGGATGGCCGCGCAGTACCAGGCCCAGGGGCACGAGCTCGTCGGCTTCAACACCGATGCGCCGGTGATCCCCGAGGAGGCGCTGCCGCTGCAGGCCGCGATGGCGGTGCGCTACGGCTTCGACACCTCGCGCGCCCAGCACGTGCGGGGCCTCACGATCGTGCCCGCCATCGCCGCGGGAATCGACGACCGCGTCGGAAGCCTGGAGCCCGGCAAGGACGCCGACCTCTTGATCACGGACGGCGATCCCGCGGATCCGCGCACGACCGTCTCGATCGTCTTCATCGAAGGCGAAGCCGTCTACGACACACGGACCGAGCAGCGACGTTGGTAAACGCATGAAGCGCATCTTCGGAAGCTCCATTCTCTCGTCGATCGCCGCCCTCGCGGCGGCTACGTGGCTGACGACGGCGACCGTTCTCGCGGGCGACAATCCAGCACCTGCACCCCCTCCGGCGGCGGGCGCTCCCGGTGGACCGGGCCTCGCGGTCTTCGCGAAGAAGATCGTCACGGGCCAGTACCAAGGCCGGGCTGCGGTCGACAACGCAGTTCTGCTCGTCAAGGACGGCCGGATCGAAGCCGTCGCCGGGTGCGACGAGGCCGCCGTGCCCGAGGACTACGAGCAGCTGGACCTCGGCCCGCTGTGGCTTTCGCCTGGTCTGATCGAGCTGCACTGCCACGTCGCGTGCAGCTTCGGCCGCGACCACAGCGAGACGGCGTACCTCGCCAACCCGGGGATGCGCTCGTCGACCCTGATCGTTCCCGAGTTCATCCACCTGCGCAACGCGGTCGCGGGCGGCGTGACCACGGTCCTCTACATTCCCGGCAGCGCGACGAACATGGGCGGCCAAGGCGTGTTGCTGCGCACCGGCGGCAAGACGTACGAGGAGATGCTGATCCGCGATCCGGGCTCCCTGAAGCTCGCGCAGGCCGGCAACCCCGAACGGATCGGCCCGTGGTACTCGGGGCGCTCGTTCATGAACTACAACACCCGCAGCGTCTTTCGCCGCGGCGTGAACTACGCCAAGCGTCGCAAGGCTGCTGCCGAGGGCAAGGGCGAGCCGGTCGAGCGCGACCTGATGTTCGACGTGTTCCCGCACTTGCTCGAGGGCGACACGCAGGTGTCGACGCACACGCAGATCTACCAGGTCGTCTTGATGACCCTGAGCATGGTGCGCAAGGAGTTCGGCTTGCCGGTCTACATCGATCACGGCACCTTCGACGGCTTCGTCGCGGCCAAGCTCGCGAGCGACCTCGACGTGCCGGCGATCCTCGGGCCGCGCCAGATCTCGCGCGCGTACAACTTCCCCGGTTTCTCCACGATCGACCACGACGGCAAGCTGTTTGGCGTCGCCGCCGAATACCAGAGGCGCGGACACCAGAAGGTCGGTTTCAACACCGATGCGGTCTCGTTCATGGGGCCCGGCGGTCCGAGCCAAGAGGAGCTCGCGCTGCAGGCGGCAATGGGCGTGCGCTACGGCTTCCGCAACACCCAGGCCGAGGCCGTGCAGGGCGTGACGATCGTGCCCGCCATGGCGGCGGGGCTCGACGATGAGCTCGGCAGCCTGGAAGTTGGCAAGCTCGCTGACATGATCGTGACGACCGGCGACCCGAACGACCCGCGCTGCTGCGTCGAGATGGTCTTCCAGGGCGGCAAGAAGATCTATGACACCAAGACCGACATGCGTCGCTTCTAGTCGATGAAACCCCGTCCGCGCTCCCCCCGCTTTCGGCACACGGGTACGCGAGCTTCGCTCGCGGCCCTGATCCTGTGTGTGCCCATTGCGCCGGTGGCGGCCCAGGATGGAGGAGCGCCCGCCGCGGGAGCGCCGGGTGGACCGGGCCTAGCGGTCGTCGCGAGGAAGCTCCTCACGGCGGAGTTCGAGGGGCGCACGACGGTCGACAATGGCGTGCTGCTGGTGCGCGACGGCAAGATCGAGGCGGTCGGAGCGCGCGGCGAGCTTACGGTTCCGGACGGCTACGAGGTGCTCGATCTGGGGGGCCTGTGGGTCGCGCCCGGGATGATCGACCTGCACTGTCACGTCGCGGGCGCGCTGTCCGACCTCAACGACGTCGTCTACCTGACCAACCCTGGCCTGCGCGCGACGCCGACGATCACTCCGGGCAACCCGCTGATGAAGACGGCCGTCGCGGGCGGCGTGACGAGCGTGCTCTTGATCCCGGGCTCGGGCTCGAACATGGGCGGTCACGGGATCCTCCTGCGCTCGGGCTTCGGCACGTTCGAGGAGAACCTGCTGCGCGACCCCGGCTCGCTCAAGCTCGCGCAAGCGGGCAACCCCGAGCGGCGCGCGCCCTGGTTCCCGGGCCGCGCGTTCATGAACTACAACACGCGCGGCACGTTCGTGCGTGGCCTCGCGTACGCCGCGGGTTTCACTGCCGCGGAGAAGAACGGGACCACCGCGCCCGCGATCGACCCGCAGTACGAGATCTTCCGTCATCTCGCGGACAAGCGCACGCAGGTGTCGACGCACACGCAAATGTATCAGGTCGTCATGACGACGATCACGATGGTACGCCAAGAGCTCGGGCTCGACGTCTACATCGACCACGGCACGTTCGACGGCTACCTCGCGGGCGAGCTCGCCGAAGAAGCCGACGTGCCCGCGATCCTCGGCCCGCGGCAGGTGTACTTCCGTTCGACACGGACCGATGGAAAGATCCAGGGCGTCGCGGCCGGTTACGAGGAGCGCGGCCTGCGCAAGATCGGTTTCAACACCGACTCGATCGGGCGCAGGGGCATCGGGCAGGAGGAGCTCTCGCTCCAGGCCGCGATGGGCGTGCGCTACGGCTACGACAACTCCGACATGGGCGGTGTGCGCGGCGTCACGAGCGTTCCGGCGCTCGCGAGCGGCCTCGCGGGCCGAGTCGGTGCGCTGACCGTCGGCCTCGAGGCCGACCTCATCGTCATCACCGGCGACCCGATCGACCCGCGCACCTCCGTCGAGATGGTGTTCCAGGTCGGCCAGAAGGTGTACGACGCGCGCGAGGGGCGGCGATGGTGAGAATCAGCGCACTCGTCCCGGCGCTGCTCGCCGTGCTGCCCTGCGCGGCCGTCCACGCGGACGGTCTCGCGATTCGGGCGCGCAAGGTGCTCTTGGCCGAGCTCGATGGGAGGCAGTTCCTCGACAACGCCGTCGTGCTGGTCGAGGACGGCCGCATCGTGGCGGTCGGCGCGGCCGACGAGGTCGTGGTCCCCGACGGCTACGAGCTGATCGATGCGGGCGACCAGTGGATCTCGCCCGGCATGATCGACCTGCACAGCCACGTGGGCGGACCGTCGGGAGACCTCAACGGAACCGTCTACCAGATCAACCCGGGCCTGCGCATCTCGTCCGCGGTGGTGCCGAACAACATGATCCTCAAGCGCGCCGTCGCCGGCGGCGTGACCACGGTCCTGTTCATCCCCGGCTCGGGATCGAACATGGGGGGTCAGGGGATCCTGATGAAGACCGACGCGGAGAGCTACGAAGCCGGCCGCGTACGGGATCCCGGATCCCTCAAGGTCGCCCAGGGCGACAACCCGACGCGCTGGGGCTACGGCATGGGGCGGCAGATGATGAACTTTCATCTGCGCACGACCCTGCGCAAGGGGCGCGCCTACGCGCAGCGTTGGAAGGCGTACGAGGAAGGCCGCGGCCCGAAGCCGGAGCGCGAGATCCAGCGCGATCTCTTCCGCTCGCTCTTCGCCCGCGAGACCCAGGTGTCGACCCACACGCAGTACTACCAGCTGGTGATGATGAGCATCGCGATGCTCGCCGGCGAGTTCGGGCTCGACACCTACATCGATCACGGTTCGTTCGACAGTTATCTGACGACGGACCAGGCCAAGCCGCTCGGCGTTGCCGCGATCCTCGGTCCGCGCGAGGTGATGTGGCCCAGGCCGCCGCGCTATCGCACCGACGGCCAGGCGCACGGCACCGCGTGGGGTTTCCAGAAGGAGGGTCACGACCGCATCGGCTTCAACACCGACGCCGTCGGCCTCGGCAGCTTCACGGTCGCCCAGGAAGAGCTCTCGACCCAGGCCGCGATGAGCGTTCGCTACGGGCTGGACGACTCCTCCATGGAGGGGGTGCGCGGCCTGACGATCATTCCGGCGACCGCGGCGGGAATCGCCGACCGCGTCGGTAGCATCGAGGTCGGCAAAGACGCCGATCTCTTGATCACGACCGGTGACCCCGCTGATCCGCGCAGCGCCGTGACGCGCGTATTGATTGGTGGCGTCATCGTGTACGACACTGAACACGACCGGAGGCGCTGGTGATTCCCCGTGATTCCACGGGGGATTCCGAGTGCACCGGTTCCATGGACGAGGAACGAAGATGTTGACACCCATCCTGCTATCCCTGACGTCGCTCCTGCCGGCTCAGGAGCCCGGCCTCGCCGGCTCCGCCGCGGCGCCCGTTGTTCAGCCCGGGCTCCTCGCGATCAAGGCGCGGCGCGTCGAGGTCGGCAACGGCGAGACGCTCGAACACGCCGTGATCCTGATCGAGGGCGACAAGATCGTCACGATCGGAGAAGACCTGCCGATCGAGCGCGGCATTCCCGTCCTGGAGCTCGACGACGATCAGGTCGTCATGCCCGGGCTCGTCGTCGCGTACTCGCGGCTGGGGATGAGCGGGAGCGGCTACAACGATTCGCGCCCGTACGTGCTCGCCTCCGCTGAGCTTTACCCCGCGAACGAGACGTTCAAGGAGGTGCTCGAAGCCGGCGTCACGACCCTCGGGCTCTACCCCGCGGGCAACGGAATCCCGGGGCAGGCCGTCGCGGTGCAGCCCCACGGAGACGACGCGGGTGACATGATCCTGAGCGACAACGTCTACCTCAAAGCGATTCTGCGCCCTTCGCGCACCCTGAAGCGCTACATCTCGGATGGCTTCAAGAAGGCCGACGAGTGGCTCGAGAAGGAGAAGAAGAACCGCGAAAAGTGGGAGAAGGATCAGGAGAAGGCCAAGAAGAAGAAGAGCTCGAAGTCGAAGAAGGACGACGAGAAGAAGGACGACGAGAAGGAAGAGGACGAGAAGAAGTCTTCCTCGAAGAGCTCCTCCAAGTCCAAGAAGGCCGAGTACGAGCCGATCGATCCGGACCCGCGCGCGCAGGCGTTCCTCGACTTGCGCGACGGCGAGCTCAAGGCGCTCTTCTCGATCTCGAACGCCGCGTCCTACCTGCACCTGATCGACGCGATCGACGACGAGGAGTTCGCCTGGGACCTGCGCATGCCGTTGACGCGCACCTCGAACTTCTACGAGGTCAAGGACGAGATCGCCGAGACGGAGCGGCGCGTCGTCATGGAGCCGCTCCTGACCCTGCATCCGAACACGATGCGACAGCGCAACCTGCCGGCCGAGTTCGCGCGCGCCGGGGCCAAGCTGGTCCTCGTGCCGCGCACCGACAGCACGTCCTCGGTCAAGTCGTGGCTGCGCGACACGGGCGTCATCATCGCGGCGGGTCTCGAACGCAAGACGGCCGTGCGTGCGATGACGCTCGAGGCCGCGGAGCTCCTGGGCCTCGGCGAGTCCCACGGCAGCCTCGAGGAGGGCAAGGTGGCCAACTTGATCATTTTGGGTGGAGACCCGTTCGAGCCGGCGACGGAGATCGACGCGGTGATGCTCGGCGGTGAGATCGTTTCTGGTGAGGTGGACCTGTGAAAGTCACGTTGAACACGTTCCGGCTCATCGGGCTGGTCGCAATCCTGTCTTGGGCCGGCGCGCCGGCTTCGTTCGCTTTTGCCCCCGCCCAGGACGGGGACAAGGATGAGAAGAAGAAGGACGCCGACGCCGACGCCGAGGCCGAAGAGGAAGAGGGACCGGAGTGGTTCGCGGTCTCCGGCGGCGACGTCTACACCGGCACGGGATCGATCCTGCGCGGCGCGACGGTCCTGTCGAAGGACGGCGTGATCACCGACATCGGCTACGACCTGTTCGTCCCCGAGGACGCAGAGGTCCTGGACGCGACGGGCTACCGTGTGTATCCGGGCCTCATCGCCATCTCGTCCTTCGGCCTGTTCGGCGGCAGCGCCGACCTGAAGAACACGGTCGATCCTTTCTCGAACAACATGACCCTCGCCCTTGCCGCGGGCATCACGACGGCGGTGAACGGCAGCGAGGTCGCCAAGCTGAAGCGGCGCGCGATCGACGATCTGGTGATGAACACCAGCGTCTTCACGTCGCTGAGCTTCGCGAAGTCGAACCCGGCCGGTAAGCGCAGCCTGCGCGAGAAGCTCGCCAAGGCGGCCGAGTACCTACGCAAGTACCGTCAGTACGAGACCGACAAGAAGAGCGACAAGACGCTGAAGGAGCCCTCGAAGAAGGGCATCGACTCGACGGCGCTCGCCGTCCTGCGCCACGAGAAGCGCCCTACCTTCTCGGCCAATGACCGCACGGATCTGCTCGAGATCGCGCACCTGGCTCAGCAGTACGGCTTCCGACCGATCATCCGCGGCTGCCGCGAGGGCTGGACGGTGGCGGGTGAGCTCGGCCGCGCCGGCGCCTCCGCGGTCATCACGCCGCGCGACCGCCGGCCGAAGGACGAGCGCTTCGCCCGCGACGGCGGCTCGTCGATCGAGAACGCTGCGATCCTGCACGC
This sequence comes from bacterium, assembly GCA_024226735.1. Taxonomy (GTDB): domain Bacteria; phylum Planctomycetota; class UBA1135; order UBA1135; genus JAAELL01. Next base: position 16,603 of record JAAELL010000533.1, read on the forward strand.
GGCCGGCGTTCAGGTCGCGGTGATCCCGGGCAGTGCCGGCATCAGTCTCGGCGGAATCGTGGGCCGCGACCTGATGCACCTGACGATCGAGGCGGGCTTCGCCGTGCGTGGCGGCCTGTCCGAGGAAGCGGCGATGCAGGCGATCACGACCGTTCCGGCTCGCATCCTGGGCGTAGACCACCGCGTGGGAACCTTGGAGGTCGGCAAAGATGCGGACCTGATCGTCACCGACGGCGAGCTCCTGCACTACGAGACCTTCGTGCAGTGGGCGGTCGTGCACGGCGACCTGGTCTACGACAAGGAAGAAGAGCTCTACTTCGCGCACATTCGGCCGCGTCCCGAGGCGGCGCTCGCACCCGAGACGAAGCTCGATGCGGGTGAGACGGAGGAAGCGCCCGAAGAAGTCGAAGAGGGCGGCGACGAAGGCGAAGGCGAAGGAAGCGACGACGGCGACGACGGTGACGACGGTGACGACGGTGACGGAGGCACGGAAGAGGAGGGCTCCGGAGGCGGCGACGGCGAGGGCTGATCGCTATTTCTTTCGGCCCGCAGCCGACGTTGCTTACACTACGAACGCGGCACAACGCCGCGCCGGATGGTCCTACGCAACCTGATGCGCGTCCTTGGTTCCGACCGCAAGGACGCACGAAATCTCACTCACGAAGAAGCCTATCGGGCCCTCGATTCGATCTTGGGTGGGGGTGAGAGCGAGATCCTCATCGGGGCTTTCCTGACGACTCTGCGCTGGAAGGGCGTCACGGTCGAGGAGCTGATGGGGTTCGCTCGCGCGGCGCGCGACCAGGCGAACATCCCGTGCCAGGGCGTTGCAGGTCTCGTCACGCTGTGCCCGCCGCACGACGGCCACGACCAATACCCGCCGCTCGACGTCGCCGCGGCCTTGACGGCGGCGGCGGCCGGAGCGCGGGTGATGATCATCTCGGATCGTTGCGTTCCGCCGCGCCGCGGACTGACGGCGGCCAATGTCCTCGAGGCGCTCGGGATCTCGATGACCTGGGATCCCTCCGAGGCGGAGGACTGGGTGGCCAAGGGACGCTTCGCGGCGATCTCGATCGCCGGGCTCCTCCCGCCGATCCTGAACCTGCGGCGTGTGCGCGGCGACATCACGGTGCGCACGCCGCTCTCGACGCTCGAGAAGCTGATGGCGCCGACGTCGTCGGCGGTCGTGCTCGGCGCGCAGGTCGGCCCCGTCCTCGGCACCGCGGTCGAGGTGATTCAGAGCTTGGGGCACCCGCGCGGGATCGCGATCCAGGGACTCGACGGGGGCATCATTCCATCTGTGCGACGTCGCACGCGCGGGATCGAGCTCGTCGACAAGCACCTCGTCCCCGTCACCGTCGAGCCGGAGGATTTTGGCCTGCAATCGGCTACCGAGCCCGAGCTGCCGATGTTCGGCCCGCCCGACGAGGGTTACGGGACGGCGGACAACCCGGCCCTGGTCGAGGCTGCGGGTGAAATCACGATGAACCTGCTCCGCGGTGAAATGGGTCCCGCGCGCAACGCCGCACTGCTCGGCGCGGCGCTGGTGTTGAAGGCGTCCGGCCGCTGCTTGACGCTCGCGGAAGGCGTCGACTCAGCCACTCGAGCGCTGGACGACGGTGGGGCGATGCAAGTTCTCGAACGCCTGCGTACCTTGGTGCGCTGAAGGAGTGGCCCGGTTGTTCTTGGGCCAGGAGGAGTGACGATCCTCGACGCGAAGACGCAGGAGGGTGGAGCATCGAGCTCGACGGATGGGGCTCTGGCCGCCGTCGATCTCGGCTCGAACAGCTTCCACCTCGTCGTCGCACAAGACGTCGACGGCGAGCCGCGCCAGGTCGACAAGTTACGCGAGCGGGTCGCGCTCGCATCGGGGCTGACGAGCGACCACCGCCTCGACGACGCGGCGCAGCAGCGCGCGTTCGACTGTCTCGAGCGCTTCGCGCAGCGACTCGCCGGACTGACGCCCGACCGGATTCGCGCGGTCGGGACCGCGACGTTCCGGCGCTTCCGTAAGGGGCGCAAGTTCCACGAACGGGCCGAGGAGGTGCTCGGCCACGAGATCGAGGTGCTCGCCGGTCGCGAGGAGGCCCGGCTGATCTACCTCGGCGTCGCCCACTCCTTGGCCGAAGACGTCGGGCGCCGGCTCGTGATCGATATCGGTGGAGCGAGCACCGAGTGCATCCTCGGCAAGCGCTTCGAGTCGGAGTCGGAAGCGTGCCTCTCGATGGGCTGCGTCACGTTCACGCAGCAGTTCTTCAAGAAGGGCGAAGCGACACGCAAGGCGCTGGAACGCGCCGAGACCGCCGCGCGCCTGCAGCTCGAGACGATCGAGGCGGCCTACCGCGACCGCGGGTGGAAGCAGTGCGTCGGTTCATCGGGCACGATCCTCGCCATCAGCGAGATCTTGCGGCGGCAGGGTTGGACGCAGGGAGAGATCACTTCGGACGGGCTCGATGCGCTGCGCGACGCCGTTTTGAGCGCCAAGCAGTTCCAGAAGATCGAGCTCGATGGGCTCAAGCCCGACCGGCGCGGCGTGATCGTCGCGGGTGTCGCGATTTTGCGCGGCGCGTTCGCGAGCCTCGAGATCGAGCGCATGGCCACGTCGACGGGGGCGCTGCGCGAGGGTTTGCTCTACGACCTCCTGGGCCGCATCCACCACGAGGACGTCCGCGACCGCAGCGTGGGCCACTTCGCACGCCGCCACGGCGTCGACGAGGCGCACGCCCAGCGGGTCGCGCGTACGGCGCTCGAGCTCCTGCAAGCGACGAAGGACACGTGGGGGCTCGGCAAGAAACCACGGCGTCTACTCGAATGGTCGGCGACGCTGCACGCGGTCGGGCTCTCGGTCTCGTACTCGGGCCACCATCGGCACGGGGCCTACCTCGTGGAGAACGCGGACCTCCCGGGGTTCTCGCGTCAGGAGCAGGCTCAGATCGCCGCGCTGGTGCACTGCCATCGGCGCAAGTTCCGGCGCGAGATTCTCGACGCGTTCGCGCCATCCCGGGCCAAGACGATGCGGCGCCTAGCTGTCCTTCTTCGGCTCGCCGTTCGACTTCACCGAAATCGAGGAACCCTTACCCTTCCCGCCACGACCTTTCTTGTCGCGGGATCGGTTCTTCGTCTTTCCTTTCCGGCGGGATGGCTCGCGGCCCATCCGCTTACCCGAGCTGACGTCGAAGACGAGGCGCAACTCCTCACGGCCCTCGGCTTCGAACTGCAGGTCGTCTGACGTCGCGATGTCATCGAGCAGGGCCTGTTGGCTGTCGCGCAAAGCGCTGCCCTCGGGCGCAGCGTTCGGCTCGTAGGTCCCGAACGGCGTCAGGCTCCAAGCGCGGACATCGTCCGCGAAGCCGATCTCCAGGACCTCACGGACGAGGCGTCGGCGGATGCCGGCGTCCTCGATCGGGAAGCAGGTCTCGACGCGGCGCAGGAGGTTGCGTGACATCCAGTCGGCACTCGAGCAGAACACCTTCTCTTCGCCTCCGGCGTGGAACCAATAGAGGCGGCTGTGCTCGAGGAAGCGGCCCAGGACCGAACGCACGCGGATGTTCTCGGAGATGCCCGGAATCCCGGGGCGCAAACAGCAGGCGCCACGCACCGTCAACTCGATCGGGACGCCGGCCTGCGACGCGCGGTAGAGCGCCTGGATGATCGTCTGCTCGGTGAGGGCGTTCATCTTCCCCTTGATCCCCGAGGGGGCGCCGGCGAGAGCAGCTCGAGCCTCCTCGTCGATCATGCGGATCAGCGCCTTGTGCAGCGTGAACGGACTCTGCAACAGGCGCTCGAGCTCCCGCGCTGTCCCGAGGCCGGTGAGCTGCATGAAGATCTTGTCGACGTCGTCGCCGATCTTGGGGTTCGCCGTCAGGAAGCCGATGTCGGTGTACGCGCGAGCCGTACCGGCGTGGTAGTTGCCCGTGCCCAAGTGGACGTAGCGGCGCAGCTCACGGCCAGTGCGGCGCACGATCATCAGCATCTTCGCGTGCGTCTTGTAGCCGGCGATGCCGTAGACGACGATCGCGCCGACCTCCTGCAGGCGCATCGCGAGCTCGATGTTCTCCTGCTCGTCGAAGCGCGCGCGGAGCTCGACGACGACCGTGACCTGCTTGCCCGCGCGAGCCGCGTCGATCAGCGACTCGACGAGTTGGGAGTCGCCGCCAGTCCGGTACAAGGTCTGCTTGATCGCCAGAACGTCGGGATCGGCAGCTGCCTGGCGCACGAGCTCGAGCACCGGCACGAACGACTCATAGGGATGGTGGAGGACGATGTCCTCCGCCTCGATCGCATCGAACAGGTTCTCGCCGCGCATGACGCGCCGCGGAATCCGCGGCGCGAAAGGTGCGTACTTGAGGTCGGGGCGGTCGACGAGCTCGTGCAGCTCGGCGAGTCGGTGCAGGTTGACCGGGCCATCGACGCAGTACAGGTCTTCCTCGGTCAGCTCGAAGTTGTCGAGCAAGAACGTGCACAGCTCGGCGGGGCAATCGCCTGCAATCTCGAGGCGCACGGCCTCCGAGTACTTGCGCTCCGGCAGCTCGCCTTGCAGCGCCATGAGGTAGTCGTCGACGTCCTCCTCGTCGACCCACAGCTCGCCGTTGCGGGTGACGCGGAACTGGTAGCAGCCGAGCGTCTGCATGCCCGGAAACAGCTCGTCGATGTTGGCGTGCATGATCGACGACAGCATCACGTAGTCGTCGGGCCCACCGCTGACCTTCTTCGGCACGCGAATGACGCGCGGCAGCGCGCGCGGCACCTGCACGATCGCCGTCTGCGTATCGCGCGCGTACGCGTCCTCGCCCTCGAGGAGCAGAACGAAGTTCAGACTCTTGTTGAGGATGCGCGGGAACGGGTGCGCGGTGTCGAGTCCCATCGGCGTCAGGACGGGGAGCACCTGCTTGCGGAAATAGCGCGTCAGCCAGAGCGAGGCCTCCTCCGACCACTGCGAGCGGCGAAGCAGGCGGATCTTTTCGCGCTCGAGCGCGGGAATCAGCACTTCGTTCAGAGTCGCGTACTGGTCGCGCACGAGACGGCGCGCCGTCTTGCCGATCGCGGTCAGCGTCTCGCGCGACGTGCGTCCGTCGACCGTGCGCGTCGGGGCGCCGTAGTTGATGCGCTCCTTGTGGGACGCGGCTCGGACCTCGAAGAACTCGTCGAGGTTCGAGGACGAGATCGTGAGGAAGCGCAGGCGCTCCAGCAGCGGGATCGACTCGTCCGTCGCCTGCGCGAGCACGCGCCGGTTGAACTCGAGCAGCGAGAGCTCGCGGTTGATGTAGAGCTCGGGGTCGAGGAGGTCTTGCGTGTGTTCGGTCATCGAGGCGGCGGATCCCGTGGGGAGACCCGGTGTCCTGACGTTGTTTTCGTCCACCTCTTCGATCACCGTGAGCCCCGTTTTCTCGGTTCTCTGGAAGGGCCCCGCAAGCCACCGTAAGGGCAGTGGCGCAGAGGGTCGTTCAAGACTCCCATTAAGCCCTTCCGGGCGGCTCGAGGCCCAGCAGCCCGCGGTGAAACTCACGATGCACTGGAAACCGACAGGATCCGCCCTGGCGGCGTTGCGCTTCCTCCGAGGAGCCACCGGCTACGCGTCGTCAGCGCGCCTTGCCAGGACGAATCCTGCCGGCTCCCAGTGCATCGCGAGTTTCACCACGGGCTGCCAGGTGGACCCGCACGTCATCCCGCACGATTGGCGACGTCCAGCATCCCTCCAGCGCCTCCAGCCCCACGCCACGCGAGGTGCACTGCGCGGCGACGAGGCCCAGCTCGTCCGTGGAGCTGGTCCAAAGGAACGGAGCGGCCGCCCGGTCGAGGGCCGCTCGGACGAGCTCTTCGGCCCGACGGCGTTCCAGGTCCAGATCGCCGGCTCCGGTCGCCTCAGCCGTCCCGTGGCGTTCGTAGAGCTCGTCGTGCAGGGCGGGGAAGGCCGTAGGGTCGGTTAGGACGCTGACGAGCCAGACGTGGTCGCAGGCATCCGTCGCGCTCGCGAGCGGCTCGCCCAGGATGCGCGGCAGCGCGGCCCCCGTGCGCTCCTCGGTCGCGGCGAGTGCTCGGTTCAGCTCGTCGGTCTCGGCGCCGGGCAGATTGCGCGCGTCGACCGCGCGACCAGACACCAGGGTCTCGAACAGCATCGGGCCGAGCTCGGCGATCGAGGCGCCGATGTAGAGGCTCGCCCGGGCGCCGGAATCGATGTGCTGCAGGGACTCACCGAGCTCGCCAGCACTGTGCAGTCCGACCTCGAGGATGCGAGCGCGCCGCTCCTCGTCGAAGAAGTGCTCGCCGCCCTCGTAGCAGTACAGCCGACCGAGGAGCGTCCAGTCGAGCTCGTCGAGCAGCGTGCAGTAGCACGCGGCGAAGAGCTCGGCCAACTTCGAGCTCACTTCGGCTCTTGCTTCTCCACGAGCGTGCCGCGTCCGAGCCGCAGGTCGTGGTACGCACCCGGCTCGGCGTCGGGGTAGGTCTCCTCGCGACCTCCGGGGAAGCGCACGAGGATGCCCGTCACCTTCTCGGCGGCGCCGACGCCGAAGTGGGCGCGCGGGTCGTTGCTCGAGAGGTAGCTGTACGCGGGATCGGCGTCGCGCCAAATGTCGCGGCCATCGATCTGGATGCGCACAGAGGCACCGACGATCGCGCTCAGCTTGCCGCCCTTGACGCCCGAGACCGAGAACCCGACCCAGTTGCCCTTGCGCTCGACCGTGTTGCGTAGGACCTTGACGCGCTCGTCGCGGTCCATGTAGACGACGTCGACGTCGCCGTCGTTGTCGATGTCGCCGAACGCGGCGCCGCGGCTCGTCCCGATCAGTGGCTTTGCCGTTCCGGCCCCGGCGACCTCTTCGAAGCGCGTTCCGCCCTGGCCGCGGTAGAGGTGGTTCGGCTCCGCGTACGGATCGTCGGAGAAGCGATCCTCTTGCTTCCACGACTGCACGGCGCCGTTGGCGACGAACAGGTCGAGGTGGCCGTCGAGGTCGAAGTCCTGGAAGCCCATTCCGAATCCGGTGAACTTGAGGCTCGTCAGGTTCGTGCCGGTCATGTTCGTGCGGTCCGAGAAGCGCCGGCCGCGGTTGTTGCGGTAGAACGTGTTCGACTCGCGGCGCAGGTGCGTCATGAACAGGTCGAGGTCGCCATCCATGTCGACGTCGACGAATTGGACGCCCATGCCTGCTTCCGGCGTTCCATTGCCGTTGACGGCGCAGCCCTTTGCGAGCGCGACGTTCGTGAAGTTCGCCTTGCCGTCGTTCTTCCACAGCACGTTCTCGGTCGCGTCGTTGGCGACGTAGACGTCGACGTCACCGTCGAGATCGAAGTCGCCGCAGGCGATGCCGAGCCCGTTGCCGCTAACCACCTGGATACCCGCCCGTGCCGAAGCGTTGGAGAAGCCGCCACGCGAGTTCGCCAGGAACAGCGCGTCGGTGCTGCGCGCGTTGTAGTTGTTCGGACTGCAGTAGTCGCGCTCGTTGTTGTAGTTGTTGCACGACGTCTCGATCGTGCGCGTCCACGACAGGTTGTTGACGACGAACAGGTCGAGGAAGCCGTTGCCGTCGAGGTCCGTGAAGGCCGCGCTCGTGCCCCAGCGGCCGTCACCGGTCTTCGACTTCTCCGTGATGTCCTTGAACGTTCCGTCGCCCTGGTTCTGGTACAGGGCGTTGGGCCCGACGTTGGTGACGTAGAGGTCGATGTCACCGTCCCGATCGTAGTCGCCACACGCGACGCCCATACCGTAGGCGGTATTCCCGACGCCCGCGGCTTCCGTCACGTCCTCGAAGACCCAGTCGCCGTTGTTGCGGAAGAGGCGGTTCGGCGGGTTGGTCCCTGCCTCGGCGGAGAGGTCGCCCGACTGCACGCAGTACAGATCGAGGTCGCCGTCGCCGTCGTAGTCGAACAACGCGACGCCGCCGCCCATGATCTCGGGGAAGCGGAAGTCGCCCGCTGCGCCGCTCTGGTGCCGGAAGTCGATGCCGGCCTGCTCGCCGACCTCTTCGAACCAAGGGCTCTCGTCGGCGATCGCGGGGACGGTTGCGGCGAGGAGGCCGAGGACAGATGCGGGGATCGAGCGCTCGAGGTTCATGCCAAGTGCGGGTGAAGGGGCCAGCGATGGACCCGGTGACGGATTCAGTGACGGGTGGACGGAGGATCGTGTACGGAGCTGGGCGACTACTGCTTGTCCGGCAGCTGCGGTCCCTGCTGCGGGTCCGAGAGTGCGGCTTTCGCTTGCTCGATCGCCGCGAGGATCTGCGGGCCGATCTGTTGCACTTCGGGGTGCTGCGGCCCGAGCGCCTGCGCGCGCTTCACCGCCTGCTCGGCCTTGGCGAGGTCGTCGGCGGACTGCGACTGGCTGAAGACCGTGAAGTACACCTTGCCGAGGAAGATGTGCGCCGACGGGTTGCTCGTGTGCTGCTTGGCGAACTCTTCCCCGAAGCGAATCATCTCGTTCATCCGCCCCATCTCCGCGTAGATCTGGGAGATGTACTGGAAGAGCTGCGGTTCGGTGCACCCGTGGCCCATCGCGGCCTGTAGCGAGGCGAGCGCCTGCTGTTTCATCTGTCCCGCCTGCTGCTGTTGCTGCGGGTCCTGGGCCTGCTGGAGCATCGCGACGCTGGGGAAGTACTGCGCGAGTCCGAGGTAGTAGTAGTTGCGGCCGATACCGGGGGCGAGTCGGATCGCCTCCTGGGCCTTTGCTTGGGCCTCGTCGAAGCGCTGCAGGTTCAAGAGCACGTACGAGCTCTCGACCTTGGCGACGTAATCCTCGGGGGCGACGCGCTCGCTCTCGGCGTACGTCTCGAGCGCCTTGTCGAGCTGGCCGCTCGTGCTGAAGACCTTCGCGAGAAGGTTGAGCACGCGGTGGTCCTCGGGCCGCTTGCCGCGCATCTCCTCGAGCGCGGTGACCGCCTCCTGCGCGCGGCCGCCGGCGACGAGGTTCTCGATGTTCATCATCTGCCGGTTGTAGCCGCGCTCGAGCCCATTGAGCCGCAACTGGTGCGGGTCGGGCGGATAGGAGACGAACGCGTTGACGCCGAGTGAGAACGCGAGGTCGGCCTCATCGTCGCGGCCGAGGTCGGACAGGGCGATGCCGCGCTGGTAGTGGGCGGCGCGGAAGCCGGGGTCGATGGCGAGCGCTTCGTCCAGCAGCTTCAGGGCCCCTTCGGCGTCCTCTTGGTAGAGCTTGACCTGCGCGAGACCGACGCGGCTCGCGGGCCACGGGCCCTGCTGCGACTTCTCTTCCGAGGCGATCGCGCGCTCCCAGGCCGCGATCGAGTCGTCGATGCGACCGGTGCGGAAGAGCATCTCGCCCAGGCGCGCCTGCACGACGGCCGTGTTCTTGAAGACCCCCGCGACGACCTGCATGTTGCCGATCGATTCGAGCAGGTCGCCGTTCTTGTATTGGACGACGGCGAGCCGGAACAGCCACTGCGTCCGCGCCTGCTCGTTGTCGTCCGTCACCGGCATCAGAGCGAGCGCGTTCCTGTAGCACAGCTCGGCCTGGATCCAGTACGTATTCGCCTCGTACGTCATCCCGAGCTCGACGTGCGCGTCGACGTCGCCCGGCTTTGCGGTGACCGCGGCGACCTTCTCCTGGACGAGGGCCAGGATGTCGGCGTCCATGTCGCCGGTGTTCGCCATCGTGACGGGCGGCAGCTCGGTCGGCTTCTCCTCTTGCTGCGGCTCCTGGACCGCGGCCGGCTCAGGCGCTTGCACGCTGCGCTCAGGCACCGCCGTGGGTTCAGAGCGGTCGAGACCGCTGGGCTCCACGCCGGATCCTGCGCCGGCGCAACCGGCGACGATGCTGCTGCCCAGCGCGAGGCGGGCGGCGTCTAGAGAGAGCTTCAGCGCGTTCGAGATCATGGCCGAGATCATGGATTGCCGAGACCGTTGGGATTGCCTAACGGAACAGATCGAGTCGGTAGAGCGGTTCGGGCAAGTATAGCGAGCCCGCTTCCCGGGGCGGGCCGATTCCGTCTTCAGGCCTCGTGATCCGCGTCGGCGGGGATCGTCCCCCCCTCCGCCAGGACTTCCCGTACGGCCTGGACGACCAGATGTGGGGAGCGAAGCTGAATCATGTGATCGCTCTCGGTCGCCAGGATCTGAGCCGAGCGCGACGACAGCTTCGTCAGCTCCGCGTTCTGTTGCGTCCAGATCGAGTTGAACTCCTCGATGGGGAACCCGGGCGCTGCGCCTTCCGCGGACATGGTCTGCGTCGAAGTGATGACACGCAGCGGGATGTCGTAGCGCTCCTCGAGCTGCGCGACGAGGTTCTCGCTCTCGGCACCGGCCCCCAGCTCCGCCAAGACGGCGTTCTGCACGCGCGGGAGCCAGGCGAGAGCGCGCATGCGTTTGCGGTCGCGTTCGGTCAACGGAATGCTGCCGCCATCTTGGGCGAGCGGGTCGAGGCGGAAGGCGCGCAGCAGTCCGACGCGCCCGGCGCGGAACAGCCAACGCATCAGCGCGGTCGAGCTCGACGGCGAGGGGATGTGACGCGCGGCGAGCACGTCCTCGAGTCCCTCCTGGTAGCCGTCGACGAGGACCATGCCGGCGACCTCGAACGGGTAGCGATGCAGGTACATGCGCGCGACATGGGCGCCGAAGGCGTGCCCGACGAGGATCACCTTGCGCTCGCCGGCTGTGCGCAACAGGACCTGGTGGAGCTCGCGCGCCAAGGTCACGACGTTGCGCGGCTCGGGCCCCGGGGCGCTCCAGCCGAGACCGGCGCGGTCGTAGGTGACGACGGTGGAGTATGCGGACAGCTGTTCGGCGAGCGGCCCCCAGTGGCTCGACCATTCGCCGCTGCCGGCCTCGAGCACGATCACGGGGTCGCCATCGCCGCGGACCCGCACGTGCAGCTTGTGCCCACCGACATCGAGCAGCTCGCCGGCCGGCGGGTGGCGGCGACGGTCCCTGCGCTGCGCGAGCGTCTCGATCAGGGACCCTCCGCCGAGCAGCGCGAGCGGGGTCAAGAGAACCATGGCCGTGGACATGTGGCCGGGATTCTAAGAGATGTTCACCGCGACCGAAGTCGCGGGTCGGCGGGGGAAGTCCCGGAGCGCTCGCAGCGACGGGCTTCGGCGCGATCCGCTGGCTCTCGCTCGAGTCGCATCTGATAGGATTCTCGCCCCTCTCGAGTCTCCGATGGAGACATGGGTCTATCAGCGGAGCCAACTAGCGGAGACTGTCCTTGCAGCTCGGGTTCGTCATCGATCATACGCGGTGCATCGGCTGCCACGCGTGCACCGTCGCCTGCAAGTCCGAGAACGAAGTCCCGGTCGGTAGCTTCCGCACTTGGGTCAAGTACACCGAGGAGGGCGCATTCCCCGACGTCCGACGCGGCTTCGCGGTGCTGCGGTGCAATCAGTGCACGTCGGCGCCGTGCGTCGAGATTTGCCCCGTGACGGCACTCGACAAGCGACCCGACGGAATCGTCGACGTCGACCCGGCCGTGTGCATCGGCTGCAAGTCCTGCATGCACGGCTGTCCGTACGACGCGCTGTACATCAACGAGGAAACAGGCACGGCCGAGAAGTGCCACTTCTGCGCGCACCGCACCGGCCGTGGACTGGCGCCCGCGTGCGCCGTCGTCTGTCCGACCGAGGCGATCATCCCGGGCGACTTCGACGATCCGGACAGCCGCGTGTCGATCCTCTCGCGCGAGCACGACCTCGACGCACGCAAGCCCGAGGCGGGCACCGGGCCGAACGTGTACTACCGTGAGGTGAACGAGGCCGGCATCGACCCGAACCTCACGAACGCCTCGCACGGCTACATCTGGTCGAACCCGCCGCGCGGCGAGCGCATGGACGCGCAGGTGTTCGACGCGCTCGAGGGCCAAGCGCGCGCGCGCACGGTGTACGACGTTCCGCGCAAGCTGCTCTGGGGCAAGAAGATCACCGGCTACCTGTTCGCGAAGTCGCTCGCGGCCGGCGTGTTTCCGGCTGCGTGGCTCGCGGCGCTTCTGGCGGGCGGCGCCGCCGCGTTGACGCCGCACGTCCTCGCGGTCAGCCTGATCGCGCTCGTGTTCCTGTCGATGACCGGCGCGCTGCTCGTCGCCGACCTCAAGAAGCCGAGCCGCTTCTACTACATCCTGATCCGTCCCAACTGGAGCTCTTGGCTCGCGCGCGGGACGTACTTGATCGTCGTGTACTCAGGTCTGTTGGCCATCTGGGCGCTGCTCGGGTTGCTGGGAGGCGAGCGCGGACTGGGCACGGTCCTGGGCATCGGGATCCCGACGGTCGTGTTCGGCATGTTGACCGCGAGCTACACGGGCTGGCTCTTCGCCCAGGCGAAGGGGCGCGTCCTGTGGATGAAGAAGTGGTACGCGGCGCACCTTGCGATCCAGGCGTTCCTCGCGGGCTCCGCTCTGCTCCTTGCGCTGCACCCCGTGCTCGGCTTCGCGCCGGCGCTTCTGGACATGCTCGGCAACGTGCTCTTCGGATCGCTCGCCGCGCAGCTGCTGTTCACGTGGTTCGAAGGACGCCTGTCGCCGCCGGGGCGCGAGGCGGAGTATGCGCGCACGGTGCGCCTGGTCTCGCACGGCCCCTTTGCGAAGCTGCACTGGGCGGTTGGCGTCGGGCTCGGCACGTTCCTTCCAATGGTGATCCTGCTCGCCTACCCCGCGCTCCTGCCGGTCGCCGGAATCCTCGCGCTCGTCGGCCTGTGGGTCGAGGAGGACGTGTTCGTGCGCGCCGGCCAGACCCTGCCCATCAGCTAGTGGTGTGATCCACTCTGATGGGGCATTATCGGCGGTTCGTACGGGATGCGATGCAAGGCGCGCCGACGACGCGACTCCTCTGCCAATACGGTGATACTGGGATTGGTCGGAGGAGGCGCAACGCCGCAGCGCGCCGGTACGGGCCGATCGATACGCCCCATAAGAGTGAATCACACCACTAGATGACCGACCTCGACGACAAGCGCTCAGCCGAA
>JAAELL010000534.1 GCA_024226735.1 bacterium
CCGACCTCTTCGAGGGTGTAGGTGTAGCCGTCGCCGATGCCGTAGCGCAGCTTGATGATCTCCCGCTCACGGAAGGTCAGGGTGCTGAGCACGTTCTCGATCCGGTCCTTGAGCATCTCCCGGCTGGCCGCGCGCACCGGCGATTCCACCCCATCGTCTTCGATGAAATCCCCGAAGTACGAATCGTCGGACTCGCCGATCGGCCGATCCAAGGAGATCGGGTGCTTGCTGATCTTCATCACCCGCTTGGCCTCTTCGACCGAGATGCCGGTCGCCTCGGCGACTTCCTCGACCGACGGCTCGCGGCCCTTGGTCTGGACCAGCTTCTTGGTGACGTTGCGCAGCTTGCTCATCGTCTCGATCATGTGGACCGGGATGCGGATCGTCCGCGCCTGGTCGGCGATCGAGCGCGTGATGGCCTGGCGAATCCACCAGGTCGCGTACGTCGAGAACTTGTAGCCGCGACGGTACTCGTACTTCTCGACCGCCTTCATCAGGCCGGTGTTGCCCTCCTGGATGAGGTCGAGGAACGACAGCCCGCGGTTGCGGTACTTCTTCGCGATCGACACCACGAGGCGCAGGTTACCGCTCGAGAGCTTGCGCTTGGCCTCCTCGTACTCGGCGTAGTGCAGGCGCACCTGGTCGATGCGGCGCTTGAGACGCGGCGTCGTCTCCAGGGCTTGGTTGCTCAGCTCCGCCAGGAACTCGGCGAGCTCGGCGACTTGCTCGGGGTTGCTCTTGCTCTTCCTGAGCAAATCGAGCTTGCGCTCGGTCGAACGCATCTCGCGGTAGTGATCCTCGAGCACCTCGATGTACGGGCGCACCTTCTTGATCTGCAGGTGGCACTCCTCGATCAAGATCACGAGCTTGCGCCGCAAGTTCTGGATGCGCGCGAGCTTCTCCGACCGCTCGTCGGCGGTGAGGCTCTCGGCGCGCAACAGCGCGACGTACTCCTCGCGGATCCGCGCGAAGAGCGTGTTGATCGTCGTGAGGTTGACGGGGAGGCGCTTGGCGAGGAACTGCTTGCCCAGCGTCTCGACGATCTTCGGATCGTCGTCCGGCTTGGGGTTGGGGTTCACCTTCAGCGTGCGGTCGAAGGCGAGGTCGCCCACCCGCACCTTCTCGAGGGTCGCGATCGACTCGGTCATGCAGATGCCCGAGCCCATGCACTTCTTGCGGAAGCGCTTGCGGGTGATCTCGATGCTCTTCGCCAGGAAGATCTCCTGGTCGCGCGTGAGCAGCGGGATCTCACCCATCTGGGTCAGGTACATCCGCACCGGATCGTCGATCTTCTCCGGCAGGACACCGCGCACCAGCTCGGTCGCAGGCTGGGTCGCCGGGGCCTGGGTCGCCGGCCCCGAGCGCAACGACTCCTTCGCCAGCGTCTCTTCCGCCGCCGCGTCGTCCAGCACCTCGATGCCCGCGTCCTCGAGGCCAATGAAGACCTGGTCCATCCGATCGGGCGGAATGAACTGGTCGTCCATCAACTTGGACATCTCCGCGTAGGTCAGGAATCCCTTGCGGCGACCCTCTTCGGTGAGGAGCTTGATCGTCTCTTCGATCTTGTCGGACATGTCGTTAGTTCGGGGCTGTCAGGCAGGCCGAGCTGTACCGAGCTCGTGGGTAGCCTGGTGGATTTCACTGAGGCGCTGGATCGTTTCCCCCAGCGCGTTTTGGGCTTCGGGATCCCCGGCATCGGCGGCGGCCTGGAGCTCGGCGACACGTCTCTTTAGACGTTGCTTTTGCAGCTCGTGTTCGCGTTCGATGAGGAATCTGAGTTCAGAGTCGAGGAGGGAGGCGGGGTCGTCGTCGGCCGTCCGGGCGTATTCGACCAAGCTGGCCACATGGTCGCGCACGGGGTGATCGGCGAGCTCGGTCACGACCGAGGACGCGTCGATCTCGGCGTCCTCGTCGTCCCAAAGGGAGAGGATCGCGCCGAGAATGGCCTTGAGGTATTCGTTGGGGCAGTCCTCGTGCAGACCGCGCACACGCGGAACGAGGCTCGAATCGAGGAGAACCGCGCCGATGGCCTTCTTGTAGGCCTCGACCACGCGTCGCTCCACCGGTCGCTTGCGCGAAGGGGTCGCGCCGCCGGGCGCCGCGGGCTTCTGCGCGGCCGCCTCGTTCGCGGCGGGCGCCGGTGCCGAACCGGCGGATGCGGCGGGGCGCCGCGGCTCGGGAAGCTGCCGCCACTGCTCGCGCAAGCTGTCGATCGGCATCGCCAGGCGCTCGGCGAGTGAGCGGATCAACGACTCGCGGTGCACGGGCTTGCGCACGCGGCCGAAGAGCTCGAGCACCGTATCCACCTCGCGCGCGAGGTCCTTGCCGGTGAACGCACCCAGGCCGTCCGCCACGAAGTCGAACCAGTCCTGGGCCATCTCGAGCGTCGCCAGGAACGGCTGTGCACCGCCTCCGACGATCATGTCGCACGGGTCCGAGCCCGAGGGCAGCGTCACCACCTCGAGGTCGATGTCGAGCGGCAAGAGGCCGTGCAGGGCGCGCAGCGCCGCGCGCCGTCCCGCCTCGTCGCCGTCGAACACGAGCGACACCTTGCGCGCGCCGGCGCGGCGCACGAGCCCGGCGTGGTCCTCCGTCGTCGACGTGCCGAGCACCGCCGCGACGTGCGCGAGACCCGCCTGGTGCGCGGCCATCACGTCGGTGTAGCCCTCCACCAGGACGAGCTGTCCCCCACGGCGCACGCTGTCAACCGCCCGGTCGAGGGCGTAGACGAGGCGTCCCTTGTGGAAGTACGGCGTCTCGGAGGTGTTGATGTACTTCGGCGAGCGCTTGTCCGTATCGTCGAGGCGCCTGCCGCCGAAACCGACGACGCGTCCCTTCACGTCGCGGATCGGAATCATCAGCCGGCCGCGGAAGAAGTCGTACGCGTGCCCGTCGTCCGCGGTCCGAACGAGCCCCGCTCGCTCGTAGGCGGACTGATTGGGCCCCTTCTTCTCCCCTTGGCCCTCGGCGATCAGCCCGACGATGGCGCGTCCGTTCGCCGGCGCGTAGCCGACACCGAAAGCTTGGATCGTGTTGTCGCTCAAGCCGCGCTGCGCCATGTACTCGACCGCGCGCCGACCCTCGCGGGTGCGCAGCGCTTCGCGGTAGAGAGCTTCGGCGCGCTCGAGGGCATCGAGCCCGGCATCGCGTTCGCGGTCGTCTCCGCGCTTGCCCGAGCGCCGGGGCAGCTCCACGCCCGTCCGCGCGGCGAGGATCTCGATCGCCTCGCCGAAGGCGAGGTTGTCGAACTGCTGCAGGAAGGTGATCTGGTCGCCGCCGCGGGCGCAGGCGCCGAAGCAGTACCAGAAGCCCTCCCGCGGGTTGACCGTGAACGAGGGCGTGTCCTCGTCGTGGAACGGGCAGCACGCCCAGAGCCGGTTCCCCTTCTGCTTCAAATCAGGAACACGCTCCCGCACCACGTCCTCAATGGGAGCGCGCTGCTTGATCAACTCGATCGCGCGGCGGAAATCGTGGTCGGCGTGCAAAACTAAAAACGCTGGGGTCGGGAGTCTCGGACGGTCCGGCCCGGATGCATGCCGGGTCGAGTAGCGCGAGACGCTATGGATGGAGCGTCGACGAAAAGGGGACGTGGGGCGGCCACCGAGATCCGAGCGACGTGCGAGGGGACGCACGCTGGACCCGAACCCCGCGACGGCACGTCTGGGCGGGAAAAAACGACTTAGGACGGGGAAATGACGGTTGGCGAAACCGTGTTGAGTTGCCGCTCGCCCCTGGCGGGTCCTCGACCGAAGGTGGATGCAAAGTCCGAGGAAAACGCGCGCTCAGGTAGCATGGAGGTTGCCTTCGGAACGACCGGGCCAGTGAGGATCCAATGGGAAGCTCCCATGGGAAGATCACTGCGGACGATCACCAAGCTCTCCGCACTCGGGAGCCGACCGACCCGCTCCTTCGAGGGGACCGGAGGACTGAACGGGGACTCCGTAACCGCACGGCGTCCCGGAAAGACCTCCCATAAGGGACAGCGGGCCATCTCCCAAGCGCCGAAATTATACTGGGCCCAAGGGCCCGATGCCGAGCTCTCGGGCGGGGATTACAACACTTCCCACCGAGATGACAGCGAGATTGCCGCCCCCAGCGCCGCTACTGGCCCAGGGGCAGCCGCAGGAGGCCTGACGTGACCGAGAAGTAATACTTGGGAAACGGTTCCAGGCAAGCGCGAGTCGACGCTCGAGAACGTTCAATCTGGGATCTCCATCCCCTGCGCGAGCAGCTCGATCTCCCCCATCTCGAGCGTCTGCGGCCGCCGGCTCGGCTCGATTCCGAGGCGCTCGAGGAGCGTGAGTGCGCGCGATCGGTCGCCGAGGTGGTCGGAAAGGATGCGCGCGAGTCCCTTGCGGCGGTGGCGGAATACGAGCCCCGCCGCGGCGGCGATCCGGCGGCGCTCCGCGCAGGACGGAAGGTCCGGGCGACGCTCGAGCAGCACCACGCTGCTGTCCACCTTGGGCCGCGGCCAGAAGAGCTGCGGCGCGACCGCGCGCAGGGTCCGCACGGCGAACGCCGACTGTACGCGCACCGAGAGCGGTCCGCGCGCCGCCGAACCGGCCGGGGCACCGAGCCGATCGGCGACCTCCTTCTGGACGAGGACACAGACCCGCCGCGGCGGCTGCTCGCGCGCCGCGAGTAGCGCGAGCACGGGCCCCGAGACCGAGTAGGGCAAATTGCTGCAGACACTCCAGTCGCCGTGATCCGGCAGACGCTCCTCGACGGCCGACGAGAAGCGGTGCTTGCCGTCGAGCACGTCCGCCTCGAGCACCTCCGCGTCCGCGTACGGAGCGAGGAAGCCGCGCGCGATCGGCGCGAGCCGGGTGTCGATCTCCACGGCGACGAGCCGGGCGCCCGAATGGGCGAGGTGGACGGACAGGAAGCCGCAGCCCGGGCCGATCTCGAGCAGCAGCTCACCCGGGGCCGGATCCGCGTCGCGCGCGATCGCACGCGCGACGTTCTCGTCGAGCAGGAAGTTCTGCCCGAGCCGGCGCGAGGGGCGGAAGCCCGCTGCGTCGAGCGCTGCGCGGAACTCGCTCCAGGGGGGGCGCGGCGCGCGCTCTCCGACACCGGGGCCAGGCTCGGTCATTGCCGCGCCCCCTCCAGCAGCCAGTCGAGCGCGGCCGGCGCCCCCGACTCTGCGCAGAGCTCCTCCAGGACCGCGACGGAATAGCGCCGCCACGACGTCGAGCGCCCGACCGCGATCAGGCGCTCCCGGTAGCGTTCCCGGCTCCACTCTCCGGCGTGCTCGCGCAGGTAGTCGCGCGCCTCCATGACGCAGCGCAGTCCCAGATCGCTCGCGCGGTGGGAGGGATCGAGGCCCATCGCGTTGAAGAACCGGCGGCCCTGGCGCCAGCCGTACAGGGGCCGCGCCGGGACGAGGTAGGAGCCCCCCATCGCCCAGGCGGAGTAGGTCGGCACGTCGTCGACCACTCCCGGGTAGATCGGCAGGATCGAGGAACGCACGGGCTCGAAGTCGGTGCGGTTGATGACGACGATCGGCGGCGTGATCATCCGCCAGCGCCCGCGCCAAGCGCCGCTCGAGAGCGAAATCTCCGGTTCCTCGAGCTCGACGCTGCGCATCGAGACGACGACGGGAAGCTCCGGTTCGACCCACTCCCAGGCGTTTCCGACGAGGTCGTACACCTCGGTGTTCGGCGTGCGCCCGTTGTAGAACGTGCCGACCGGTGCGAGGCGACCGAGCCCCAGCTCGGCCGAATTCGCAGCCGAGTCCATCACCTTCGCGTACGGCCAGCGCTGGCCGCGCGAGCCAGCGGCGACCCACATCCACTCCATCACGGTGGGCAGGCGCATCCCGCGCAGCTCCGCGAGCCGGCGTGCCTCGTCCAGGGTCATCCCGGTCGCCGGCCAGGTGTCCGTGTACGGCTTCCAATCCCCACGAAACGTGTCGGGAAGCTCGAGATCGTCCGCCCAGCGATTCCAGTCGGCGCGCGTCACCTCGAAGCGGTCGACCAGGAGGTCGAACTCGCTCGTGCACTCGATGCCGGCGCCGAGGCGCGTGCGCCCCTTGGGAACGAAGGCGAGCCGCTCGATCTCGAGCAGCTCGCCTTCGTCCTGCCCGCCGCAACCGCTGGCGGCGAGCGTGGTGATCAGCGCCAGAAAGAGGTGGTGCGGCGCGTTCGCCCGCACTACTCGTCGGCCACGAAGATCTCGACGCGGCGGTTGAGCCGCTTGTTCGCTGCACTGTCGTTCGGTAGGAGCTCTTCCCAACGTCCGAATCCCATGACGACGACGTCGTTGGCGGGGATCTTGCCTTCCGTAGTCAACAGGTGACCGACGGCCACAGCCCGGGCCGCGGAAAGTTCCAGATTGCCGCGCGGGAAGCGCTTGAGGGTCTCCGGCTTCTTGACCGGATCCGAATCGGTGTGCCCGCGGACCATGATGCGGCCGTGGGGCGCGGCGGAGATCTCGCTCACCAGCTCCAGGAGCGCGGTGCGCCCCTCCTCGCCGAGCTCGGCCTGGCCGGACTCGAACAGGAGCTTGTCCTGGATCATGAAGATGTAGCCGCCCTCGACGTCGAAGCGCTCGACGTCCTTGAGGGGCCGGTTGAGTTCCATGAGCTGCTTCTGCAGGTCGCTCATGCGCTCCTGGATGGTGCTGAAATTCGCGTTCTGCAGCTGTGAGATGTCGCCCGTGCGCATCTCCGAGGCCAGGCGCGTGTTCTCGCCCTCGAGGCTCGCCATCTGCGCCTCGAGGTCGTGGAGATCGGTCTGGTAGCGCTTGGCCAGACTGACGGCCTCGTCGTACTGCTGCTGGCTCACGCACGAGGCGAGAAGGCTCGCCAACACCACCGCGGCCAGGCCGCGCCCCCCTTGGAAGCTCGCTTGCATAGTCGGTTGCTCCGCGGGACCCGCGGGCCCCATGTGGTCATAGATCGCGCGGGGAGCGATAAGAGACGACCGCCCCCCCGATTGGGGGGAGTGTAGGAATCCGGGGGGGCCGGTGACAGCGTCGAGCGTGAATCCGTCCGGGTAGTACCGAGCCCGCGCAATCTCCACCACTTACGGAGGGCGCGAATCGGATGGAGGCTCGCCGGGCCACAGGCCCAG
>JAAELL010000535.1 GCA_024226735.1 bacterium
CTAGGCGCAGTTCGCTCCGCGAACGGGGCTTCTTTCGATCGATCATCGGGAAAAAGATTCCAACGTCCTCGGAGATCGGACGCCGCTGGCCGATGATGGACCACGCCTGCCCCTGGCGTCTCTCCCGTGCTCAAGAACGTCGGCTCGAACTGGACTCTCAACTTCGTCCAGATCCTCGTCTTCATGGTGCTCACGCGCTTCGTCGTGGACACCTTGGGGAAGCCCGTATTTGGAGTCTGGGAGACGATCGTCTCGTTCATCGGGCCACTCCAGCTCCTGATCCTCGGCGTGCCGATGGCCTCGGTTCGCTACGTGGCCGAGCACGTCTCGGCGGGTGACACCGAGAAGGCCAACAAGGCTCTGTCAACCTGCCTCGCGATCACGCTGGCGATGGGGATCGTCGCGGCCTTGGTGGGCATCGGGCTCTACTTCGGGTTCGATGCCAAGTACATCGGCGGTGGCCACTGGACCGACCTCGGCGCCGGCGTGCCGGACGACGCGCGCATCGCCTTCGCGGTGATGATCGCGACGGTGGCGGGAGGCTTCGTGATGCGCTTGCCCTACGGGGTGTACGACGCTCATCACGACTTCATCGCGCGCAACCTCATCATGGCGACCGGCTTCTTGCTGAAGCTGACCCTGACCGTCTCCCTACTCTCGATTCGGGCATCGCTGGCATTCTTGGCCATCGTGCAGATCGCGGTCCTCGCGGTCGAGTTCATCGTCGCGACCGTCGTGTCCCGGCGACGCCACGGCGGCGTCCGGCTCTCGCTCGGCAGCTTCGACCGGTCGCTGCTGAAGGACGTCCTCTCGTTCAGCATCTTCGCGATGCTCTTGAACATGGGCGCCTTGCTCGCCTTCCGCCTCGACGCGATCGTCATCGGCTGGTTCCGCGCCTCCGAGGAGGTTGCGGTCTACGGCATCGGGAACAAGGTCTTCGAGCCCTTCATCAACGTCCTCCTGGCGATCGGAATGGTCGTCATGCCGCTCGCGACGGCGCTGAAGCGCAAGGGCGAGGAGGGCGAGCTACGCGACATCTTCCTCAAGTGGTCGAAAATCGCGATGTCGATCGTCCTGATGCTGGGGTTTTATCTTCTCATCCTTGGTCCCCAATTCCTCGAGTGGTGGATCGGCGATGAATATGTCGATGAATGTGGCCGCCTCCTGCAGATCCTGATGATTTCGTTCCTCTTCTTCCTGCCCATGCGCGGCGTGGCGCTGCCGATCCTGATGGGCCTCGGACGACCCGGCAAGCCGGCGATCGGCCTGCTCGTCATGGGCATCGCGAACCTCGCCCTGAGCGTCCTGCTCATTCGCCAGCACGGGCTGACCGGCGTAGCGCTCGGCACGGCGATCCCGAACGTGCTGTTTGCCGCCTACGTGCTGACGGTCACCTGCCGCGAGCTCGACGTCGGCCTCGGCGAATTCCTGAGCTACGTCCTGGGTCGCGCGCTTCCCGGTCTCGTTCTCCCCGTCGCCCTGCTCCTCGCACTGAAGCATTGGGCGCACGTCGAGGGCTTCTGGCCTCTCTTCCTGTCCGGACTCGGCTACGTCGGCCTGTTCGGGCTGTGCTGGGTCTTCTTCGTCTTCCGCGGCGACCGGCACCTCGACCTGCACGCGAAGGTGATGGAGAAGGTGGCAGCGAGGCGCGGGGATGAGTGACCTCTACTGGATGATCCCCGCGGGGCTCGTGGGGCTGTACGTCGTGGCCGAGCTTTTGGCGCGGTTCTGGCTCAGGGTGCGCAAGAAGTATTGGATCCTCTCGCCGCACATGCACATGGTGCTCGAGGTCGACCGCGAGACGCTGCCCGCGCTGGAGCCCGAAGTGAACATCCGCGTCAACGCCGACGGCGAACGCGGCGATCCTCCGCCAGTCACCTGGAACGGGACGTGGCGCGGGCTCGTCGTCGGCGGGAGCGCGGCGGAGTGCTACATGCTCGATCAGAAGAGCAACTGGCCCCAGGTCGTGCAGGACAAGCTGAACGAGAGCGGCAAGGCCAACATGCTGGGCGCGAGTCGCGTGCACATCGGCAACGTGTCGCGCTCGCTCGTCGCGTGCGAGTCGCTCTCGCGCATGCTGGAGAAGGTCCTGCCGCGCTACGAGCGGCTCGACATGGTGGTCCTGATGGTGGGTGCGAGCGACGTCGTCGCTTGGCTCGAGAAGGACACGCCGCCCAAGCTCGAGCCCGGCTCCCTCCCCGCGGGCCGCATCTTCGCCGAGCACCCCGAGGGCCCATTCGGTTGGATGCCGCGCCAGATGGCGCTGAAGCGGATCGCCGCGCGTCTCAATGCGCGCTTCCGCCACCCGGTCAGCCGCAAGAAGGGCGCGGGCAAGACGATCGGCAAGAACCGCAAGATGCGCGCGGCCGCGAAGACGATCCTGAACGAGACACCCGACCCGACGCCGATGGTCGAGTTCTTCGAGACGTGGTTCCGGCGCCTGATCGAGATGTGCCACGCGCGCGACATCAGGGTCCTCGTCGTCCGGCAGCCGTGGTTCGAGAAGGCTTTCACGCCCGAGGAGCAAAAGCTCCTGTGGAACTTCGGCGCCGGGCGGCCGTACGAGAAGGAGCTCGACACCTACTACTCGCACGCGGTCGTGTGCGACCTGATGCGCCGCGTCGACGACGCCGCGGCGCACATCGCGGAGGAGACGGGCGCCGACCAACTCGACCTGATGCCCGTGCTCGAGCGCAGCTTCGAGACGTACTACGACTTCCTGCACTTCACTCCGAAGGGAGCGAAGGCGGTCGGCGAGCACGTCGCGAACGCGATCGTGTCGAAGACGGAGTTCCGGGAGGGGTAGTGGGCTAGTGGTGTGATGCAGACAGTTGCGGTCTTGTCCCGAGTTCGCGTGTGCGTGCCACAAGGAGCGGCGACGACGCAACTTCGCTGCCAATACGGTGATACTGGGATTGGTCGCAGGAGCCTTAACGCCGTGGCGCGTGCATGCGGGCCGGGAATACGACTGCGAATGTCTGCATCACACCACTGGGGGGCTGCGAGTGAGGAGTACTCTCACTCGCTGTCCTTCATCGCACCCATCGCCAGGTGCCCCGCCAGGCCGAACAGGGCGATGTTGAACAGGAACACCACGTGCGCCGCGAGCCCCGTCGACGTCGCCAGCTCGCGCGTCACACCGACGGCACCGAAACCGACGACCCAGCCTGCGTCCTGGGCTCCGAAGCCGGCAAAGCCCGAGATCGGCAGAAGCCCCGCGACGATCGCGAGCCCCGTGCCGAACGCGGCCTGGAAGACGGACAGGAACTCGAGCCCGAGCCCGCGCGCGAGGATCGCGTAGAACGCGAAGATCGCGACCCAGATGGCGAGGCTCAGCGGCGCGCTCAGGGCGAGGCTCGAAGCCTGGACCTCGACGAGCGCCTTGCGCAGGCGCTCCGAGAGGCCACGGAACTTGCGTCCGATTGCCGTCCCGGTTCCGAGAAAGCGCTCCACGCGCAGGAGGATTCGGTCACCGCGTAGCGTGAGCGCGACCAGAATGGACGTGCCGGCGATCAGCAAGAACCCGAGCTCGACGAACCCGAGCGCGAGGCACGCGCAACCGAGCGTCAGCGTCATCGCCGCGAGGTCCAAGAGGCGCGAGACCATCAGGACGGCCAGACCACGCCAGCCCGAGACGCCGCAGAACGTCTTGAGGTGCAGGACCAGCGCCCCCTCGCCGACCTTCGCCGGCAGCACGTTCGCCGCGAGCACGTGGGCCGCCGCGACAGGCACGAGCCGCGCGGCGCTCGGCGCGCTCCGAGAGGGATCGTCACCGGCGAGCAGGACGCGAAAACGGATCGCGCGCAGGGGGTAGATCGAGGCGTGCACGCCGAGCGCCAGCGCGTAGGTGGCAGGATCCAGCTTCGCGAGCGCCTCTCCGATCTCCGCCAACGACGTACCCGTCCCCCACAGGAGCAGCGCCACGAGCAAGGCCGCGACCGCAAGGGAGAGAGCGATGCGCAGCGGCCAGGTGCGTCGTGAAGGGGCCGATTCGTTCACGCCGAGGAGTGTATCGACAAGCGCGCCCGGCTCCACGCTGGAGCCGGGCGCGTTCGATGTCGTGGTGACTGCACTCGTCAGTCGGTTCGGATCGCCCGCTGCCACGCCATTCGGCGCGGCGCCATAGTCCGTTCGAAACCGAAGGTTTCGCAGGTCGTCGACCGGGGTTCCGAAGGAGCTCCGGACGGCTTCCTAGTGGAACTTCACGTGCGTTCCACCCGAATCTTCGGCAAGCCACTCCAGAACCTGTAGCGCACCACCCACTGCAATCGTGTGAATCTCGATTCCGCGGTGCTCGTTCCAGCGCTTGACGTCCTCGCGAATGCGGAACGGATCGGTCACGTCACCGACCGTCGGCTCACCATCGGAGAGCACGAAGATCGTGTCGACGTCGGGGTCCTCGAACGCGGCTTGGACCGCTCCGTAGAGGTTGGTTCCGCCGTTCGCGCCGAGGCGATCGATGTAACCGAGCGCCTCCTCACGGGTCTTCTCGTTCGATCCGGCGATGCCCGTATCCAACCAGCTCGTGACGCCGGTCGAGAAGGTGACCATGTTGAAGAGCGCGTTCGCGTCGAGCCCCTCGACACACTTGGCGAGCTCGCGCTTGGCCACGTCGATGCGCGCCTCGCCCGACTGTCCGACGTACTCGCCGCGCAGGTTCTCGAGCATCGAGCCGGAGATGTCGATGATGAAGATGACGCGGTGCGAGACGATCCGGATGCCGAAGAACTCGACGTTCGAGACCATCCTGAGACGCCGGTCCTCCTCTTCCTGGGCCCGCTTGTCGAGGTCGGATTCGGAGATGACGGCGAAGCTCTCGCCCTCCTTCTCCCACCAGCCCTTCCAGGCCTGTGCGCGGGTCCGGTACGGCTGTCCGGTCAGGGCCCAGAGGACGTCGGCGAACTCGTGCAGCATGCGGCCGTACTCCTCTGACATGCGCTCGATGATCGGGCCGATCGCCTCCTTCTTGCGCATGCCCTGCAGCCCCTTCAGGGCCGCGAAGCGAGTCGACCAGTCGGTGTGGGCGAGGTTCTCGACGAGCATCGGAATGTGCGCGGTGTTCTCGAGGCTTCCGAGCTGGATCAGCGCCGCGTTGCGCATCTCGCGTGACTCACCGCCCACGTAGCCCTTCAGCTTGTCCACCCACTCGTTGGTCCCGTCGTGGATCTCGCTCATCGCGTCGACGACCTGCGCGACGAGCTCCTCGTCCTTGGACTTGGAGATGATCTTCTCCATCGTGTCCAGCGCCTCGCGGTCCTTGCGAGCCCCGAGCAGCTCCGCGGTCATGATCACGACGTTGCGGTCCTTGTCCTTGAGACCCTTGCGGATCTTCTTGATCAGCTTCGGGTCGGAGATGTTCCGCGCCGCGCGCAGGGCGAAGACCTTCTCGTGCGGCTTGCCACGACCGATCATCTTGGAGACGAGCTTGTTGACGCCCTCGTCCTTCATCTCGGCCAGGACGTCGGCCATCACGCGCCGCATCACGTCCGGCGTGACGTCACGCTTCTTGGCGAGGTCGACGAACTCGGAGGCGATCCTCGGCCCCTCGATGTCGGCGAGCACGCGCGCGGCGTGCGCGCGGTCGGTTCCGCGTCCGTCGATGCGCTCGAAGACTTCGCGCGCGAGCTTCTCGACGTCCTTCGCGCCGCGTCGCTGCAGGTCGTCGAGGGCGAGCAGGCGGATGTCCTGGCTCCTGTCCTCTTCGAACACCTTGATGACGGCCGCGTCGTCCATGCCGCGGACGATCTGCCCGAACGCGATCTCGCGCACGCCCTGGAGCTGGTGCACGCGCTTCTCGCCTTCGGCGCCCTCCCCGTCCTTCTTCTTGCGTGCCTTGCCCTTCTTCGTGCTCTTCTTCTTCGCGCCGACGAGTTCGGGCTGCTTCTCGAACAGCTTGGTGTACCAGGCGCTGTCCTCGCCGCTGGCCTGCTCGACGTGCAGGCGCAGCGCTTCCTCGCGGATGTCGTCTTGAGCCGACGACTCGACGATCATGACGAGGAACTCCTTGCCGAGCTCCTTGCACGTCCCCAGTGCCGCCAGCGCCCCCTCGCGCAGCTCGCGCTCCTTAGCCGTCGTCGCGACGTCCATGATCTTCTGCAGCGCCGGCTGCTGGGCGTCGGTCACGCCGTCGAAGCGCGCCAGCCCGCGCACGATCTCGCGCCGCATGTAGATGCTGCCCATCTTGCCGTAGAGCTCGAGCAGGGACTCCATCGCGTCACGCGTCCCGATCTCGGCCAGCTTCTGGACGAGCTCGGGCTCGGCGTCGTCGCGCAGCTTGGTGAGCTCCGAGACGAGGGAATCGATGTCGTCCTGGGCGAGCGCGGGGCTCGCGAAGGCGGAGAGACCGAACAGGAGAGCGAGGGTGGTGATCAGATTGCGCATTGGATGGACCTCAGAATCGGCGCCCATGAGAGCACAAATGGGCCATTGCCGTCGGCCCACTCCAGTCTAAAAGCCCAGTCAGGGTCGCGGTGCCGGACTGGCGCTCCCCGCGGGCTAGCGGCCACGGCGTCAGCTGTGGCGCCATGAATAGCCCCGACACCGGAGGATTCTCGGACGGCCGCCTACAGTCGGGACTTCTTCTCGATCAGGTCGGCGAGCAAGCCCACGGTAAGGACCTGCACGACGGCGACGAACATCAGCACGGTCTTGTCCGTGAGGTTCGGAGCGTTGACCTGCCGGGTCAGGTCGTAGATCAGCGAGCCGAGGAAGACCAGGAACAGGGTCCCCGCCACGGGGTAGAAGACCTTCAGCGGATTGAAGTACAGCACCGTCCGGATGATCAGCGCCGTGAAGCCCAGCGTGTCGCGGATCGGACGAATCTTGGAGCTGCCGGTGCGCGCGGCGTAGTCGATGCTGACGTAGTCGACCCGGTGATCGTTCGTCAGCGCCGCGAGCGTGATCGTCGTCGTGAAGCTGAACCCGTGGGGCAGGATCGCCCGGTACTGCAGCACGAGGTCGCGCCGAATCGCGCGCAGACCCGAATTGAGGTCGGGGATGTTCTTGCCGGCGAGGTACGAAGCGAGAAGCCGCAGGGCGGCCTTGGCTGGCCTGCGCACCAGCGGGATCTTCACGCTGTCGCCCGTGCGTGACCCGACGGCCATCTCCGCACCGTTCTCGACGCGGGCCAAGAGATCGACGATGCGATCCTCGGGGTAGGTCGTGTCGGCGTCCGTGATCACGACGACGTCGTGTTCCGCGTGTTGGAAGCCTGTCTTCAGCGCCGCGCCGTAGCCGCGATTGCGGTCGTGGGTCAGCACGCGCAGCGCCGGCAGCTCTCGCTCGAGCTGTTCGAGCCGCGCCAGCGTGGCGTCGGTCGAGCCGTCCTCGATCACGAGTAGCTCGGTCGGCTGTCCCAGATCGAGCGCGGCCAGCCTCCGGACGACCGCGTCGATCCCGCCCTCTTCGTTGTAGGCGGGAACGAGCAGCGTCACGCCGGAGGGGCGCTTCGCGTCGGGGGTTTCGGCGGGGGTCGGTATGGGGAGCTCCGATCGGTCGGGGAGTGTATAGATCCGTGCGTCAATCCGGCTCGGGCATTGCCCGCGCAAGCGCCTTTTTCGTCATGCCCGTCACCGCGAGCGCGCCGATCTCGGCCACCTCGACCCAGCGGTACGGCCCACCGGCGGCTACATGCGTGGCGGTCGCCCGGCGCACGCGAGCCACGATCCGGTGCTTGGTGATCGTGTGCCGCAGGTCGAAGAGCCCGGGCCCCAGGGCGAGGCGCGCGCCACCGGTCCAGTCGGGCGGGAAGAGGGCAGTGCGCATATCGGGCCGGGCCCGCTCGACCGATGGTAGCTGCCACATCCCGGCCATGCGCCCGGTCGCGGCTCGCCGCTCGAGCAGGACCGTGCTCCCCCTGCGCGCCAGGGCCAGCTCGAGCTCGACGTCGATGGTGGGCGGGCGCTCCTTCGGTGCTGGGAGTCGCTCGGCGCTGCCGGCCGCGCGCGCCGCACAGACGCGCTCGAGCGGGCAGGAGCCACAGCGCGGCGAGCGCGGCGTGCAGACGGTCGCGCCGAGCTCCATCAGAGCCTGGTTCCACTCCCCCGCACCGCCACGGCGCGGCACGAGATGCTCCGCCAGGGTCCAGCAGGCGTCCTGCAGGGGTCTCGATCCGGCTGCCGTTTCGAGCCCGAAGAGCCTGCTGAACACGCGCTCGACGTTGCCGTCGACAAGTGCGCGCGGCGCATCGAACGCGATCGACTGCACCGCTCCCGCGGTGTAGCGCCCGACGCCCGGGAGCGCGAGGGCCGCCGCGTGATCGCGCGGGAACTCGCCCCCGTGCTCGACCGCGATGACGCGCGCGGCGGCATGTAGAGCGCGTGCGCGGCGGTAATAGCCCAGTCCGCTCCAGGTGGCTAGGACGGCCTCCACGTCGGCCTCGCTCAGTGCGCGCAAACTCGGGAAGCGCTCCAGAAAGCGGGCGTAGTACTCGACCACCGCTTCGACCCGCGTCTGCTGGAGCATCGCCTCGCTGATCCAGATTGCGTAGGGATCGCTCGTCCTGCGCCAAGGCAGGTCGCGACGCTCGGCTCGGTACCAGGCCCGCAGGCGCTCGCGCAGCCGCGCCCGCGGCCCGGCCGCGGGGAGCGGACGGCCGGCGAGGAGGTCGTGCTTGGCGGCGGGCATGTGGCGGGGAGTGTACGGAAGCGACGCTTCGGATACCTTTCCCGTCCAATGCTCACGGTCTCGCGCATCCTCCTCGGCCTCGTCTTCGGCGCCGCACTCGCTCTGCAGCGCAGCCACGCAGGGTCCGAGCTCCTGTCCCTACCAGGCGCTTTCGCCGGCGACGCCGCTGGAGCGCGCGCGCGAGCCCTGATCGTCATCGGCCTGGCGGCGCTGATCGCGCCGCGGCTCCTGAACGCACGCAAGCGCGGCGAACGCGCTGTCCTGCTCGTCGCGTCGGCCGTCGGGTTCAGCGGTGCAGCGTTCGCGCTGGGCTCGCCGCGCTTCGCCCCGCCAGAGCTCCTGCTGACAGCCGTCGTGTTGGTGCTCGCGCTGCTGCTCGGGCGCCGCGTGCCCGAGCAGCCCGGCGCCGGCACGGAGCGCTCGCATCCCCTGGCGCTGCTGGCGACGGCGGTCGGCGCCGCGGGTGTCGCGCTCTGCCTCGAGGGACTGGCGCGTCCGCTCGCCGAACGCGGTGGAGGCTTGCCGCAGGACGCGGCCGTCTTCGCGACCGTCTTGCTCGCCGTGGCGACCATCGGCGGGTTCGTGCTCAGCGGCATCGCGCGTGGTGAGCGCCCGCGCCCCGACGGCGGAGACGTCGCGGCGCTCTGCGCGCTCGCGGGCGCGGCCGCATTCGGCGGCGCGTTGTCGATGTACCAGCTCGCTAGCGACGGCGGATTCCTCGCGAGCCTCGCCCGCGTCGGGCTCGATCTCACCGCGGCGGGAACGCTCACCGGTGACGCCTGGATCGGCGCGACCGTGCTCGCTCCGGCGGCCATCTTCGCGGGTGCCGCACTGTTCGGCGCGCGGCGCGCGGCCGACTTCGCCGCTCTCGCGTTCGGCGCCGCAGCGGGCGTCTGGCTCGCGCCTACACTGCTCGCCGTCGAGCCGGGCGCGGTCGATCTCGAGGCGGCGCCGGGGAGCTTCTCCCTGCTGCGCCTCGGAGCCCTCGTCGCCGCGGCTGGCGCCATCGCCAGTGCACTCGTGGCACGCGGTGGACTGGGCGCGTTCCCGCGCGTCGTCGGGATTCCGGCGGCGATCGCGTGCGCCCTACTTGCGTGGCGTTCGGGCGCGGGCAGCTTCGAGGTCCAGCGCATCGTGTCTGGACTGCCGGTTCGGCCGCTGCTCGTGTGCGAGTTGCCCGAGGGTCAGCTCGTGGTCGATCCTCCGCGCGGCGATGGCCAGCTCGTGAGCCTCGCGGGCCGTGCGATCGCCCCAGACGCCGATCACGCCCGCGTCGACGCGCTGGCGATCGTGCAGGCCTTCGACCTCTTGCCCGATGCCACGCGCGTGTCGGGGCCACGCGTGCTGTTCGCCGGTCAGATGACCCGTGCACGCAGGGACCTGCTCAACGACCTGGGCGCGGTTCAGGTCGACCGTGGCGCCGCGTGGTGGCGCGCGATGGCCGGGATCGAGGCCTTGACCGACGGCTCCATCGTGAATGGCGCGATCCTGGCGCCGGGCGAGGCGCGTGCGCGGATCGCGGACGGGGTGTACGACCTCGTCCTCGTACCGCCCTGCGGCGGGTCGGCGCCGGTGATTCCGGACGTCGAAGCTCCCGCGGGAACCCTCGTCGTCGCCTGGATCGACGGCGCCGCCGACGACCTCGCCGCGCGCGCGATCGGGCGCCCGCTCCTGCTCCTCGCCGACGGTATCGAGCAGCTGTGCGTCGGGATCGTATGGGGCCGCGACGACGAGGTCGGTCGGGCGCCGGCCGCGACACCGTTCTTCGCCTCGGGCGAGCCCACCGGCGGGTCGCTGCTGGCTCGACTCGAACCAGCGACCTGGCTGCGCCCCGACCGCAACCGCCTCGAGCTGGGCCGCCGCCTGGAGAACGCGAACGTGGGCGGACCGCACGCGTCCTTCACCGCGGGCCTGCGCCGCCACCTCGCCGTGCAGTCGGCGAGCTCGCCCTACGAGACCCGCGAACAACGCATCGAGCTGGACGAAGAGGCGCTCGACCTGTTCTACCTCGCCGGTCTCGAAGCCGAACCGGATCGGTTCCTGCGCGAGTGGTGGGTCGGTCTGTCGCGCGTGCTCCGCGGCAAGCGCGACATCGTGAACATCTACGAGCTGCTCGAGCCACTGGAGGAGACCTGGGGGCCGTGGAAGGAGCTCGTCCTCGCCCTCGCCGAAGCCGACCTCGAGGAGCTCGACCCCGATGGTGCGCTCGCGCGACTCGAGACGGTGATCGCCACCTCGGCCACCGATCCAGAGCTGTTCGCTATACGCGGGCGTGCCCACGAGGAGAAGGGCGACTACGCGACCGCGGCCGAGGCGTGGCGGCGCGCGCGCGAGCTACGGCCGGGTGAAGCCTCGATCGAGCGGTCGCTCGGGATCGCGTTGTTCAAGGCGAACGATCCGGAGGGGAAGACGATTCTGGAGGGGATCCTGAAGCGCATGCCCGAGGACGTGACGGTGGCGGAATTGCTCGGGGTCGAGATTGGGCACGACCACTAGCGTCGAGAGCCGCAATGGCCTCCATGTGGCAGGATAGGGCCCGGAGGGCCTTCCCAAGTGACGCGCTTCATCCCCCCCGCCCTGCTTCTCGCCGCAACGCTCTACCTCACCGCTCCCGCCTTCACCCTGCTCGGCTTCACCCTCGATCTCAACCAACGCGATCTACGCGTCTTCAACAACTTCACCGACGCGACGGCGAACGACAACCAGTCGTCGGACGTGAGCTTTCCAGGCTACTTCGGTGCCGACATGGCGATCTGGAAGGCAGCCGTCGAGTGGGGCTCGCTCCTGCACGGGGACGGCAGCGGCGATCCGAGCCAGCCGAACGATCTCGGTAGTGGCGGCGCGAACTTCGACTTCACCTGGCAAGGCAATGCCAGCGGACCGCCGAGCGGGCTCAACAACGTCCTCTACGAGCTGCAAGGCTGCAGTGGCGGGGTGCTCGCGGCAACGCTCTCCGATCTGAGCGGAGCGGGTTGGCAGATCTTCTTCTACTCGTGCTGGAACTGGCAGGACGGGCCCGACACGGCGTGGCCAGGAGGCGGGTTCAACTGGGACATCCAGGGCATCGCCGGGCACCACCTGGGCCACGCGCTCGGGCTTGGACACTCGAGCATCCCGGGGTCGACGATGGGCGTTTCGAGCCCCCTCGACGCGGGCAAGAGCCTGCGCTCGATCGAAGCGGACGACGCGGCGGGCGTGCAGGCGAACTACGGTGCCGCGTCCGCGAGCAAGCCCGTCATCAGCGACGTGCAGATCTTCGGTCCTACCCTGCGCATCAGCGGGTCGAACTTCGGCGCTCTGGGCAACGAAGTCTGGTTCACCCAAGCGGACGCGGGCGGGAATGGGACACCGATCAAGGCGACGGGCATCACGTCGACGGGTTCGAGCATCACGCTGACTCTGCCCAGCGCCGCCGGGAGCGGGGACGTCCTCGTCCGGACCGCAGGCAACATGCCCGACGCGCTCTCCAACGCGTGGCCGCTCGAAGCCACGGCGTGCAATCCTCCCGCGCCGTCGAACTACTGCGTCGCGTCGATGAACTCGACGGGCGCAGCGGTGGTGCTCGCGACCAGCGGGTCCCAGAGCCTCGCGAGCGACGACCTCGTCTTCTCCGGCTCCGGCATGCCCGCCGTGCAGTTCGGAATCTTCATCAGCTCCCTGTCCCAGAACGCGACGCCGGTCGGCAACGGCGTGTTGTGCGTCGGGCTTCCGTTCTTCCGCTGGGACCTGATCCAGGCCAATGCGGCCGGGAATTGGTCGTGGGATCCGAACCTCGCAGCACCGCCGGATCCCTCGGCGGCGATCGAGGCCGGGGAGACGTGGAACTTCCAGCTCTGGTATCGCGATCCCGCAGGCGGCGGCGCGGGCTTCAACTTCAGCGACGCCGCCCAAGTTGGGTTCTGCGACTGAGTTGCCACGTAAATACCTTTACGGCAAGGCATTAGGCACGCCAAGGCGGGTTGAGCGGCGGCACTGAATCCCCGCACCGGCCACCGGCCGCAGTTCGGGTACTCTTGATAGCTGGAACCCGAGCCGGACCACGGTCGTCTCGTAATCCTCCCGTAGCAGCGACGGCCTTCGGGCCGACCGCATCTCTTACTTCGTCACTTCTCTTTGGCCGGGGGCCGGCTTTCCGCTCGCCAGCTCCGGGACTGCACGCCTCTCCATTCCTTGGACCCCAGACTTCCTCCGATGAACCTCCAACCGAAGACCGTGCTCATGGGCCTGGCCTCGATCGTGTGCGTGGGCGCGCTTGCGACGGCACAGATCATCCGCCTGAACTTGAGCCAAATGGTGAGCCGGATCGACAACGCCGTTGTCGGAACGATCACCGACAAGCAATACACCCAGGTCTCCACCCCGCTCAGTGGTGACCTCTACTTCACGACACTCACGATCGCCGGTCGCTCCCTGGTCAATGGCCAGCCGCTGACCGTCGAAGTGAGCTACATGGGCGCCGAAGGCGAGGGCGTGTACAGCGCCGAAGCGCCGAGCGCCGACGAGACCAAGATCGGGCGCGAGATCGTCGCGTTCTACAAGTGGGAGCCGAACATGGGCGCAGGCTTTGCCTCGAACGCCCTGTACGCCGCACACGGCGGCCTCTACACGACCTTCCTGAACCGTCGCGGCGCGACGATCGTCCAGGGCCGTGGCGAAGGCTACGCGGTCGAGAAGAACGTCCTGCTCGACAAGCTCGACAGCGACATCTCCACTCTCCACCAGAACAAGTAAGCGAGGAACCAAAGACATGAAAGTGCAACGACTCCTCGCGCCCGCCGCTCTCATCGGCGGAACCGTGCTTCTCGTCGCTCCGGCGGTGGAAGCCTGGACGCTCCTCGGCTGGTCGCTCAACCTCGGCCAGCGCGACCTGCGCGTGTACAACAACTTCTCCGACGCGAACGCGAACGACAACCAGACCGCCGACGACAACTTCCCCGGGTACTTCGGCGCCGACATGGCGATGTGGAAAGCCGCCGTCGAGTGGGGCTCCCGCCTGCACGCCGACGGCAACGGCGATCCCGCGCAGCCCGGCAACCTCGGTAACGGCGGCGCCAACTTCGACTTCAGCTGGCAGGGCAACGCCAACAGCGCCGGCAACGTCGGCCAAAACATCGTCTCCGAAGAGCCCGGCTGCAACGGCGGCGTCCTCGCGGTCACGACCTCGTTCACCAACGGGGCTGGCTGGAAGATGATCTTCTACGCTTGCTTCAACTGGCAAGACGGTCCCGACATCAGCTGGCCGTCGGGCGGCAACCGCTTCGACATCCAGGGCATCGGCACGCACGAGCTCGGCCACTCGCTCGGCCTCGGTCACTCGACCGTCTCCGGCGCGACCATGTTCGCGAGCGTCAGCCCCGCGACCGCGGGCAAGCTGACGCGCACGATCGAAGCCGACGACCGCGGCGGCGTCCAAGCCAACTACGGCGTCGCTTCCGCGACCAAGCCGATCATCTCGGGCATCTCGTCAGCCGGCAACGCGCTGACGATCAATGGCTCGAACTTCGGTGCCACCAACAACGAGGTCTGGTTCACCCAATTGGCCTCGGGCGGCAACGGCAACCCGATCAAGGTGACGGGCGTCTCCTCGCCGAGCACCACGTCGGTCACGGTCACCGTTCCCGCCAACGCGGGTAGCGGCGACGTGCTCGTGCGCAAGTCGGGCGGAGCCCACGCGAACCTCTCGAACGCGTGGCCGTACGACGCCTCGGGCGGCTGCAGCCAGACGCCCCCGCCGAGCAACTACTGCCTCGCGGCACAGAACTCGACGGGCCAGTCGGTCGTCCTCGGCAGCGGTGGCACGCAGAGCGTCGTCGCCGACGACCTGGTGTTCTTCGGTTCGGGGATGCCCGCCGGCCAGTTCGGCATCTTCATCACCTCGCTGTCGCAGGACTTCAACCCGACAGGCAACGGCGTCCTCTGCGTCGGCAGCTTCTTCCGCTGGAACGCGATCCAGGCCGACAACATCGGCCTCTGGTTCTGGGATCCGGACATGGCCAGCCCGCCCGATCCGAGCGCGATCATCTCGGCCGGCGAGACCTGGAACTTCCAGCTCTGGTACCGCGACCCCGCCGGTGGCGGCGCGGGCTTCAACTTCAGCGACGGGATGGAAATCGCCTTCTGCCCCTGATCCAGAACCGAAGCCACGGCTGAGACCGTGCCATCGAGACCTGCGAGGCCGAACCGACACGAGTCGGTTCGGCCTCGCTCATTTCTCGCTCGCTTGGGTCGCGACCCGTGCCTCGAGCTGCGCCAACACGCGGCCGGGATCGAGCACGATCGCGCTGCCCGCGAGGTCCGCTCGCACCTTGGCGACCGTCTCGAGCAGGCCGACCGCGAGTGCCGCCTGTCCAGCGAGCGTCGGATGCAGCTCGTCGTCCTGGAGCAGCGCCTGTGCAGGGTTCTCCGGCCAGTGCTTGCCCGCAACCGTCAGCTGGCCGCCACGCAGCTCCTCGATCCACTGCGGGAGTGCCGCGCCGTAGACGAGGCCGCGCGACGCGATCCACTCCTGCGCGCGCACGTCGAGCCGAGCGAGCGACTCCGGATCCGGCATCTGTGCCGCGCGCAGCACTTTGCCCACCGCGGCGCTCATGTCAGGAAAGCCCGCGGCGACCACGGGGCAGTCGAAGCGCTCGAGCAGCTCGATCCCCTTCTCGAGGCGGGCGAGACGGGCATCGGTAGAGGGCAAGTTCCCGTAGCCGAACCAGAACAGGAAGTCGAACGCGATCACGAGCGTCGGGTTCGCCGCGAGGGCACGCTCGACCTGGCGCTCCGCGACCTTCTCGGGATTGGTGAAGAACCAGGGGTCCGCGAGGCACAGGACGGGCTCGTGCTCGGTCGTGACGGCGGCGTCGAGGGCCTCGCCGAGGTCGGTGGTCAACAAAAAGCCGGCGGACGCGCTCGCCCCGAGGACGACGACGCGCTCGAGCAGCGCCCCGCTCGCGTTCGGGGCGGAGGCGCCGGGCGCGGGGGGCGGCGGGCCGGGGTCGAGGGGGGTGGTCCCCACCTCGCCGCAGGAGCCGAGCAGGATCAGAACGAGTGCCACGGGAAACTGGCGCAGTAGCATGGGTACCAACATAGCGGCGACGGCCCCGTAGCAAACCGCGCCTGGACCGGCCCCCTCCCGAGCGACCTCGGACCACCCCCATGAACGACACTCCGAGCGCTGCCGCGGCACCGGCAGCGTCCGTCAGCCAGTCCAGCGCTGCGAGCATCCCCCAGATCGGCACGGCCGCCAAGATCGGATTCGCGCTCCTGCTCGCGCTCGTCACCGTCCTCGGCTTCTCCCCGGCCCTGGGCGGCGAGTTCCTCTACGACGACATCGTCCTCGTCCAGGAGAACCCACGCCTGGCGAGCTTCGGCGCCGTGCTGCGCGGGTTCATCGAGCCGCATTGGGCCTTCGAAGACCCCAGACACGCGGACGCCATCGGCTTCTGGCGTCCCTTGACGCTGCTCGCACTGGCGCTCGGACGGGTGCTCGGCGGCGGGTCCGCGCTCGGCTTCCATCTCCTCTCGATCGGTCTGCACGTGCTGGCGGCACTAGCCGTGTGGCGATTCGCCGGACGGCTCCTCTCGAGCTGGGTCTACGGACTGCTCGCCGCGCTCCTGTTCGCGCTGCATCCCGTGCACGTCGAGAGCGTCGCGTGGATCTCAGCCGTCAACGATCCGCTCTACGCGTTGTTCGCGGTGCTGTCGCTCGACGCATTCGTGACCTACCGGCAGGGCGGCTCGCGCGGCATCCCGCTCGCGGCAGGTCTGTGGCTCCTCCTGGCCCTGTTCGCCAAGGAGCAGGCGCTGGCGGTCCTGCCCATCGCCATCGCGCTCGACTTCGGGCTGCACGCATCGTCGGAGAGCTCCTTCCGGCGCACGTTCGGCCGTGCGTACGGTCCGTTGGTCGTCGCGCTGCTCGTCTATGTCCTCGTCCGCATGTTCGTCTTTCAGAGCGTGCTCGGCGGCCTCGACCGTTCCGCCGCCAGCTTCGGGCTATCGTTCGCCCGCAGCGCGACGTTCCAGGTCGAGATGCTCGGGACGTTCCTGTCCTTGCTCGCGTGGCCGGCGGAGCTCAGCGTGTTTCGCATGGTCCGACCGGAGCTTCCCCCGGGCGATGCGACCCTCATCGTCGCGGCGCTCGCAGTCGTCGCGTGGCTGGCGGCGACCGTCATCGCGTGGCAGCGCCGGGCGCGGCTCGCCCTCGCGTGCCTGTTGTTCGTGCCGGCCGCCCTCTCGCCGTTGATCGTCCGCTTCGAGTCGGCCGGAGCCTTCCCGATTTCGGATCGCTACCTGTACCTCGGCGCGCTCGGCTTCCTCGTGCTGGTCGCACACGTCGCGCGAACCGTGTTGCCGCACAAAGCAGCGTTGGGCGCGCTGCTCTTGCTCGCCGTCCCTCTCGGCCTCACAACCTACGAGCGCAGCGCGATCTTCCAGGACGAGGAGACGTTCTTCCGCGCCGGCGCCGCGGACAGCCCACGCAACCCCTACGTGAGGTGGGGCATGGGGCGTGTCCTGCTGAACCAGTACGAGGCCCGGCGCGACAAGGAGCTCCTCGACGAGGCGTTCTTTCACTACATGACCTCGCTCGCCCTCGGCACCGACTACGGCAAGTTCGGACCGAAGCTGAGCGAGGATGCCCCGTACGGCAGGCGCGGCGTCGAGCTCGCCGCAGTCGTCAATGGGACCCCGCCCGAGCACCGCAAGCGCGACTACACCGTCATGGTCTCCGTCGACGATCGCCTCCAGGCCAACCTCGGTCAGGGCTACTGCTACCTGTACCTCGCCGAGCTTCCGCCCGAGCACGACTACGACGCGCCGCTGGTCATCTTCGAGGAGACCGCCAAGCAGTGGCCGAACAGCTTCCACGCGCTGACGGGGCTCGGCTCCGTGCACCTGGCGCGCGGCGAATACGCCGAGGCGCGGCAGGCGCTCGCGCAGGCCACGCGACTGAATCCCGCGCACGCGGCGGCCTGGCACAATCTCGGGCTGACGCTGACGGCGGAGGGTGACTGGGACGGCGCACGCACGGTGTTCCAGAAGGCGGAGGAGCTGCGACCCGGGCACCTCGAGGACATCCTGGGCATCGCCAAGACGTCGATCGAAGCCAAGCGTTTCGATCTGGCCGAGCGCCGACTGAGCGAGGCCATTCGGCTGCATCCCGAGAGCACACCGCCCTCCTACTGGATGGGAATGCTCGAGGCGCACAAGCGCAACTTCCGCCAGGCGCTCACATGGTTCGACCGCGTCCTGGTCAAGGAGCCGCGCAACGGCGACGCGCAGCTCCAGCGCGGCAAGGTGCTGTTCCAGCTCGGCGAGCCGTCGGAAGCAATCAAGGCGCTTCAGGTGGCGTGCGAGAACCTGCCCGACAGCTACGAGGCGCACTACCAGGTCGCGTCACTGCTCCTGCAGAGCCAGAGCGGTTCAACGATCGCGTTCGACTACATCGAGCGCGCCTATCAGCTCAGCGCGCCGGGCGACGAACGCCGCACCCTGCACGACATCCTGGTGCAGATCGCGCAGAACAAGCCCGATCTGTGCATGAGCTACTCGGTGCTCGACGGTGGTCGCGGCGACTACCAGCTGGCGCTCGACTGGACCACTCGCGTGCTCGCGATCCCGAATGTGTGGCAGGACGAACCGAACCGCGACACCGTCCTGGCCCAGGTGTACCACGCGCGCGGCAAGTACCTGCAGGGGCTCGGCGAAGACCAGCTTGCACGCGAATCGTACGAGACCGCGGTCCAGCACAACCCGGAGCACTTCTGGTCGTTCCACAACCTGGCGGTGCTCTTGGTGCGCATGCGTGCACCGAGCGGTTTGAGCGTGGCGCCAGCTCGGCGGGCACTCGAGCTCCTGCCCGAGGCGGGAGTCCGGCGCGACCTGCGCAAGGCGGTCGAGGAGACTCTGCAGGCGATCGCAAAGGGCGTCGAGCCGCCGATGGGGCCGCAGCTGCCGGACACTGGGACCGGCGCGCCGGAAGACGACGAGTGATCAGTCGAAGGTGACCCGCACCGCGTCGGTGAAGTTGGCCCAGAACTGGCGAAGCTGTCATGAGCCGCCATCTGAGTACGCCCGGCTCGGTGTTTCGGGGGTATGGAGCTACTGCGCAAACTCGTCGAGGGCTTTCGCCTGGGCCGGTAGTGCAGCCTGGTGTCTGTAGTTTCGTGAACGAGCGTCAGCGCGAACGGGCGGTATTGAGTGGCGAACCACGCTTCGGTTCCATGTGGGTAACTACACCAACCTGGAGCGAATCATGGCCCACCACGACCTCGATGC
>JAAELL010000536.1 GCA_024226735.1 bacterium
AGGGCCCGTCCGAGAATAAGTGTCAGGTTTCGGCGAGCCATCGTCGTTCCTGGCAAGGCGCGCCGCCGACGCGTATTCGCTGGATACTCGGAGAAGGCGCAACGTAGCCAGGGGCGGCGAGGGCCGGCGAAACGTGACACCTATTCTCGGACGGGCCCTTGGGGGGAGTACGCACCACTTACGGGAGAGAGGGCGCGTACTCCCCCTAA
Organism: bacterium; assembly: GCA_024226735.1. GTDB lineage: Bacteria > Planctomycetota > UBA1135 > UBA1135 > JAAELL01. Next base: position 210 of record JAAELL010000536.1, read on the forward strand.
CGGTAGATCTCGCAATTCGGGTCGCCGACTCGGGGTCCGGGCGACCCGTTCCCGGGGCGGGGAGCGGGCGGTCGGTCTGTGACTCCCCAAGGAGACTCCAGGTTTCGTGGCCGGCGCCCGATAGCCCTCCCATGCCCTCGATCAGCCTCTGCATGATCGTCCGCGACGAAGAGGTGTACATCGACACCTGCCTGCGGTCGGCCAGCTCGATCGTCGACGAGATCTGTGTGCTCGACACGGGCTCGGTGGACCGGACCGTCGAGATCGCTCGCTCCCACGGCGCGCTCGTCAGTCCATTCAAGTGGTCGGACGATTTCGCAGCGGCCCGCAACGCCGCGATCGCGATGGCGAAGTGCGACTGGATCCTGATGCTCGACGCCGACGAGCGCGTTGGCTCCGAGGACGCGCGCGACAAGCTGCTCGCGTTCGCGGCTGCGCATCCGGGCGTGCCCGGGCACGTGACGATCGTCGACGAGCTGGACGACGGCGAGATTCGGAGCTCCGTCACGCGCTTCTTCCCGCGCGCGGGCGAGCCGAACTTCCGCGGGCGTATCCACGAGCAGCTCTACTTCGGCGACGACTATCCTGCTCGCGAGTCGACCGAGATCGAGGTGCGCCACGTCGGCTACCGGCCCGAGGTGCTCGCGACGCGCGACAAGCTCGCCCGCAACGAAGGCTACCTCGAGTGCGAGCTGCAGGAGCATCCAGAAGATGCCTACCTGTGGTACCAGCTCGGCCGCAACCATCTGGTCGCGCACGACTACGAGAAGGCGCTCGACGCCTTCACGAGCGCGCTCGACAACGTCGAGACCGACGCCGCGTACCTCGCCCCGCTCTTCGAGCACACCGGGCAGTGCCTGCGCGCGCTCGAGAAGTCGCTCGAGGCGCTCTCCCTCCTGCGCCAGGTGTCGGGCGCCTACCGCGATCGACCCGACATGGTCTACCTCGAGGCCCAGCTCGCTCTCGACACCGGTCTGCTCGAGGACGCCGAGGTCGGGTTCCAGCGTTGCCTGCAGCTCGGTGAACAGCGTGCGAAGAACGGTCGCGGCGTGTCGGCCAAGGTCGCCTCGACGTGGGGGCCGTGTTACCACCTCGCGCTGCTGCGCGAGTGTCTGGGAATGAAGACAGAGGCGCGCGCGTACTACAAGCGTGCGCTGGCTCTGCACCCGAGCCACGTCGAGAGCTCGGCGGGGCTCGAGCGGCTCGAGGAGAGTACGGGCGGCGGTTCGTCCGAACGATAACCCTGGCGAATCGATTGGCTAGCAGCGCCCGGCCCGAATAACCGGCGACGCCGATCGCATCCGCTGCCAGTCGCGCGGAACTCCGTGCATCGGGCGAGTGGTTCCGAGACACTGTGCTCACGCCGTGCCCAACCTCGGGCGCCACTCGCATGTTCGACCTCGTTCGCCGTCGCTCCTTCGGAGCCCTGACGCTCTCCCAGTTCTTGGGAGCGTTCAACGACAACGCCTTCAAGCAGCTCGTGCTGCTCTTCGTGGTGTCGCGGCTGGGTGCCCACCCGGTCGACTGGGTCGCGGATTCGGCCTTCGCCGAGCGTGGCCAGTCGCTGCCGACGATGCTCTTCGCGCTGCCGTTCGTGATCTTCGGGGCGACGACGGGCTCGCTCGCGGACCGCTGCTCGAAGTCGGCGATCATCAAGGTCGCCAACGTCCTGGAGATCCTGGTGATGCTCGTGGCGCTGGGCGCGCTCTATGTGAAGAGCTACGACCTGCTCCTGATCACGATCTTCGCGATGGGCACGCAGAGTGCCCTGTTCGGGCCGAGCAAGTACGGGTCGCTGAAGGAGCTTGTCGGTCCCGCCGATCTGTCCGGCGCCAACGCGCTGATCCAGATGACGACCATGATCGCGGTGCTGCTCGGGATCATGCTCGGCAGCGCCTTCAGCGAGGACTTCCGCGATGCCTTGTGGATCCCGGGCCTGGCCTACGTCGCCTTCGCGACGGTGGGGATGCTCGTCTCGCTGCGCATCGAGCCGCTTCCGGCCGCCGACCCGAAGCGCAAGATCGAGTGGAACGTCTTCGCGGAGATCGCGCGCCACGTGCGCGCGACTGGGGGCGATCGGCCGCTGATCCTCTCGCTCGTCGCGAGCGCGTTCTTCTATCTCGTGGCGTCGACCCTGCTCCTGATCGTCAACGCCTACGGCGAGTATCTCGGCCTGCGCGGCAAGTCGATCGGCGCCCTCAACGCGATGACCGTGATCGGCATCGCCGTTGGTTCGGTCGCGGCGGGCCGCATCTCCCGCGACCGGGTCGAGAGCGGGCTCGTCCCCCTCGGCCTCCTGGGGCTCGGCGGCTCACTGCTGCTCGTCCTCGCCGCGCCGGACTCGGTCGGCCTCTTGCGGGTAGCGCTCCTCAGTGCCGGGGTCGCCGCCGGCCTGTTCAGCATTCCGATCCGCGTCCTGATCCAGACCCGGCCGCGCGATGAGGTGCGCGGGGCGATCCTCGGGCTCTCGGAGGTCCTGGATTTTCTCGGGATCCTCGTCGCGAGCGCCTTCTACTACGTGCTCTCGAGCGTCCTCGGCCTGTCGCCACCGCAGATGTTCGCGGTGATGGCGGTCGTCGTCTTCGCCTTCACCTTCGTCTCGCTCTTCTACACGGCCGAGTTCGCCGTGCGGCTCGTGCTGTTGATGACGGTGCGCGTGTTCTACCGCGTGCGGACAGCGGGGCTCGACAAGCTGCCCAAGAGCGGCGGTGCCCTCTTGGTCGCCAACCACGTCTCGTTCGTCGACGCCGTCCTGATCGGCGCCGCGAGCCCACGCCCGGTGCACTTCATGATGTACCGGCCGTTCTTCGACGTGCCGCTCATCGGCTGGTTCGCGCGCCGCATGGGGGCGATTCCCGTTTCGTCGCGCGATTCGCGGGAGCAGAAAGCCGCGGCGCTCACTGCGGCAGGGCGACGCGTCGCGGACGGCGACCTCGTCTGCATCTTCGCCGAGGGCGCGATCACGCGCAGCGGCGCGATCACGACCTTCGCGTCCGGGGTGGAGCGCATCGCGCGGCAGACGGACGGCTCTCCGATCATTCCCGTCGCGCTCGATCGATTGTGGGGGAGCATCTTCAGCTTCGCCGGGGGCCGCTTCTTCTGGAAGCTGCCCAAGCGCATACCGTACCCGGTCGACCTCACCTTCGGTGAGCCGCTCGAGGCGAGTGCGCGCGCTGGCGAGGTGCGGCTCGCGATCCAGGAGTGCATCGCGGAGCGGCGCAGCGAGCGGCGCGGCCGCCGTGGCTCGCTCGCCTGGCGTTTCCTGTACACCGCGCGCCTCCATGCCCGGCGCCCGGCGATCGTCGACGCCGGTGGGGCGTGCCTTTCGTACCGCGAGCTCCTGGGACGCTCGCTCGCTCTGCGCGAGGTGCTCGAGCCGCTTTTGGGGTCGGGCCGCAACGTCGCGGTCCTGCTCCCGCCGAGTGCGGCCGGGGCGACGGTCAACGTGACGCTCGCGCTGCTCGGGCGCGTTAGCGTGAATCTGAACTACGGTCTCGCCAATGCCGCGCTCGAGGCGCCGATCGCGCGCGCCGAGATCGATACGCTCATCACCTCGCGCGCCGCCCTAGAGGCACTCGGGCGTACGAGTCCGCTCGGCGCCGCATCGACGATCTATGTCGAGGACCTCGCCACGGCGATCGGAACCTCGCAGCGGTTGCGCGCGGGACTCCTCGCCTGGATGCCCGCGGCATGGCTCGCGAACCGCTGCGCGCCGCGACACGCGGCGGACGAGGTGGCGACGATTCTGTTCTCGAGCGGGAGCTCCGGCGACCCGAAGGGAGTCCAGCTCACGCACGCCAACATCCTGTCGAACGTGCAGAGCCTGCTCCAGGTGCTCGCGATCGGGCCAGGCGATGCGATGTTGGGCGTGCTGCCGTTCTTTCACAGCTTCGGCTTCACGGTGACGATCTGGGGCACGCTCCTGTCGGGCGCCAAGTCGGTCTACGTGCCGAACCCGCTCGATGCCAAGGGCGTCGGCGAGATCTGCGGGCGCGAGCGCGTGACGATCCTCTTGGCGACGCCGACGTTCTACGCCGCGTACCTGCGGCGCTGTACGGAGGAGCAGCTCGCGCACGTTCGGATGGCGCTGTCGGGAGCACAGAAGCTGTCGGACGATCTGGCCGAGAAGTGGCGCGCGAAGTTCGGCCACGAGCTGCATGAAGGCTACGGCTGCACCGAGCTGTCACCAGTCGTCTGCGTGAACCTGCCGGGCGTCGAGGGCGAGGATCCGCGTCAGGCCGGGGCGAAGCGCGGCACGGTCGGCCGCGCGCTGCCTGGCGTGGCCGTGCGCGTGGTCGACGTCGATTCGGGCCAGGTGCGCGACTCCGACGAGGACGGGCTCGTCGAGGTCAAGGGACCCAACGTGATGCTCGGGTACCTGGGCGAGCCCGAAGCGACGCGCGCGGCCTTGAAGGGCGGGTGGTACGTGACCGGCGACATCGGACACATCGACCGCGACGCGTTCCTGGTCATCACCGACCGCCAGAGCCGGTTCAGCAAGATCGGCGGCGAGATGGTGCCGCACGGCAAGGTGGAGTCGGCGCTGCGCGAGGCGCTGGCCCGGCATGGAGACGAGGCGTCGCTCGCGGTTACGGCGATCGAGGACGAGCGCCGCGGCGAGGAGCTCGTCGTCCTCCACACGCAGATGGACGTCGCGGCCGAAGCGCTGCTCGCCGACTTACGCGCGGGCCCGCTGCCGGCGCTGTTCCACCCGCGCGCGCGCAACTTCATCGAGATCGCCGAGCTGCCGCTCTTGGGCTCCGGCAAGCTCGACCTCGTCGGCCTCAAGCGTTTGGCGCGGGAACACATCTCCGGTTCGGCCTGAGTGCGTGCTCGAGCTCCGCGTCGACCGGCGTGCCGACGAGCAGGTCCGCGGCCGTGCGTCCCACGGCCTCCGAGATGGTCATGCCGTGCCCGCCGAGGCCGGCGAGCCAGAACAGGCCCGGCACGTCCGCGTCCGCCCCGACGAGCGGCACGTCGTCGGCGGTGAGCGTGCGCAGTCCTGCCCAGAAGTGCGCGGCCGGTGCGTCGGCGAAGCGTGGCAGGTGTTCGGCGACCTTGCGGGCGACGGCGAGCTTGACGTCGGTGTCGGCGGCCAGCGCATCGGGGTCGACCACGGTTTGGTCGCAGGCGCAGATCAGCAGGCCGCCGCTCTCGGGCCGCGCGTACCAGCCGGCCCGGTCGTCCCACACGACTGGCCAGGTCTCGTCGACGCTGACATCGATTCCCGTCACGAGGAGGTGCCGACGCGTCACCTCGAGGTCCATGCGCGTCCCGGCGCCCGCTCCGAGTGCCGCGGCCCAACCGCCGGCCGCGACGACGGTCCAGTCGGCTTCGATCTGGCGTCCGTCGGCGAGCTCGACGCCGCGCACGCCACCACTCAGGCCACCACTCAGGCCACCACTCAGGCCACCACTCAGGCCACCACTCAGGCCACCACTCAGGCCACCACTCAGGCCATCGGGGCGTCGCAAGAGCGAGGTGACGGGCGTTCCGGAGAGGAGCTCGACACCCGCTTCCCGTGCGCCGCGCAGGAAGCCGTCGAGCAGTGCGGCGATGTCGATCTTGCCGTCCCCGGGAAGCCACCAGGCGCGGGCTCCGCGCGGCTGCGCGTGGGGTGCACGGCGCGCGAGCTCCGACGGCGTCAGGCGTTGGACCGTGCCCTCGTTCGCGTCATGCGTCCAGATGGGGGCGGGGTCCTTGGGGCGGCCTTCGCTGACGATCAGGCCGCAGGCCTCGAGTAGCGGGTGCTCGCCGAAATCGGCGGGCGGGTCCGCGAGGAACGCGGCGGTCTCACGCGCGAGCCGGCGCGTCGCGTCGGCCTCGATCGCCGTGCGCAGGATCGCCGCGTTGCGCGAGGTCGAGTGCTGGCCGAACGTGCGCTCGGCTTCGACCAGGACGACCTCGGGCCCGCCGCGGCGGCCCAGGGCGTAGGCGAGCGAGGCGCCGGCGATGCCGCCTCCGACGATCACGACTTTCCCCTCGCGCATGGCTGCGGGGAGTTTACTCGATCCCCTCCTCCGCCCCAAGTGGAGAGCCGCCCGGCACGGCGCGAGAGTGCGCGTGCTGGGCGGCCCGGTGCTTGTCGTCGTCGATCAGAGGGTCAGGTTGACGTGGATGACGACCTCGACCGGGTTGGAGAGTGTCGACGCGCGGATCGCGAAGACCGACGAGATGCGGCAGAACCGCACCCACTCGCCGGAGTCTTCGTCCAAGTACCACAGGTACTCGACGTCGTTCGTCAGATCGACTTCGCCGTAATGGTGTTCCAGTGCGGACAAGACCGCACCCGAGTCCTCGGCTGGCACCGAAGCGAGCATCTGTTCCACGTGGTTGCGAACGGAGATCAGGACGACATCGGTGTCTAGGTCTTCAGGGTTGTCTGGCGACTCGCGGCGGCAGACGGAGACGTCTGTGCCGTCTTCCATGAATGCTGAGTGAACTCCAGGTGGTGTCGATTCCACCTGGCGTTCATCCGCTGAGACGGCGCCGAGGGCGAGAGCGATAGCTAGTTGCAGATAGACGGGGAGCCTCATCAGAGATCCTCTTTCTTGGAGAGAGTTAGAAAGTCGCACACGGGTGCGACCCCATCGACCACCGGTGCGGGCCGCTCGATGACACCGTCCGATCCCAGGTCCTAGCGAGGGGGGGCTGATGTCAGTCGAAACGTACCCGATTCCACAACCGAGGGCCGATTCCAAGACAACAGGATCCCATACGCGTGCACTCCCTGGGACGATCGAAGCGCGATTCCCGTTGTGAGACCGGGATTTCGGCCTCTATTTACGATTCAGGACCGTCTGGTCCAAGCTGCGGCGTGGTCTACGCCGTCGGTCTAGTGGTGTGATTCACTCTTGTGCGGCATTTTGGTCGGCCCGTACCCGCCCGCTGCTGCGTTGCGCCTCCTCCGAGACTTGCAGCGAAGTCGCGTCGTCGCTGCGCCTTGCAGCGAACGCGTACGCACCGACCAAAATG
>JAAELL010000537.1 GCA_024226735.1 bacterium
GCCCGCGACTTCATCCTCCACGTTGCCGTCCGCGACGCCGAGCACCTGCGCCACCTGATCGTCGAGCAGCTCTCCGCCTCGACCGAGCTCGAGCACCTCGAGACCTCCCTCATCCTTCAGGAAGCCAACCGGCCGCTGCCGATCTTCCACGACGCCCCCGAGACGGCCCCGGCCGGCGACGCCGGGCAGACCGGCTCGAACACCCTGGCGTTCAAGGCTCGGCTGGGGTGACGTCGGTGGCAACAATCCTCCAAGCCGCGCCAAGCGCAGTCGCGTCAAGCGATGCCGCGCCACCCCCCCTATTTCCCCGCGAGGGCGACGCGCTCCGGGAGTACGTCGACCGGATCTTGAAGGCGCGGGTCTACGACGTCGCTCGCGTCACGCCGCTGGAACGCCTGGCGATCCTGTCGCGGCAGCTCGGAAACGACGTGCTGCTCAAACGCGAGGACCAGCAACCGGTCTTCTCCTTCAAGCTGCGCGGCGCCTACAACAAGATCGCCGCGCTTTCGCCGCGGCAA
>JAAELL010000538.1 GCA_024226735.1 bacterium
CGACAGATCGTCAAGGTGCCTCGCGGCGTGAGCGGCTCGGCGCGCCCGCTCCACCTGTTGGGCCGCTCTAATTGCTCGACCCGCGCCGCCACCTGACAACGAGCCTGCAACGAAGCCGATCGTGAAGGCAAGTTCTGGAGACGCGCCCGCCCGAATCGCGATCTGCTCGGCAGCGGTGCCGGGCAAGTCGAGCACCATAGCCAACTGCTCGAGCCGCCCCTGTGCCTCGATCGTCGCCAACGCTCCCTGCAACTGCCCAAGGCCCTGCTGCAGCTCCTGCTGCGTTACTCCGACCGATTCCTCGATTGCACCACGCTGCGATTCGAGCGCTGATTCGAGGAGCGCGATCTGGTCCGAACGCGAGCGATCCTCCCAAGCAGGGCCATCGACCTCGAGCTCGTCCGCGAATCGGTCCATCGCCTCGGCCAACTCGCCGCCCCAGATATTGAGCCGACCATAGATGCGCTCGAGCCGGCCGGCGATGAAGCTGAACGCCCGCTCGGTCGGGGCCACCGGCTCACGGTGCCCCCCCGCAGGATCAGGACTCAGCCCCAGGCGATCAGTGAATCCCAAGGGATTCGCCCCGGCATAGGCGTACAGGTTCGTGCCACCACGCTCACCGAGCGGGTCCTTGGAGACGAACCGGCCGAGCGTAGGATCATAGATCCGACGCCCGAGGGCGTACGTCTCGTGCTCGAAGTCGAACAAGCGTCCCGCGAACATCGGCTCGCCGCCCCAATCGGCCACAGACGCCTCGGCGCCTGCCCCCCCGGCCCGCGCAATGCCGTACGGATCGTAGTGCACCGTCTTCGGCGAGCCGCTCCCATCGTGCGCACCGACGACGTTCCCGCTCGGATCGATGTCGTAGTAGCTCGTGTTCAGGCCGTCGTAGGACGCAAGCGCATAAGGGCCGCGCGGATCGACGACGAAGCGCCTCAGCCCCCACGCGCCCTCCGCTTCGATCGGCACGCTCCCCAGATACCGGAACCGCTCGAGCCCCGCCGACGGCGATGATCGCTCGAGAAGCCGGCCGAAAGGGCCGTAGCGATAGTCCGTCGTACCTAACGCACCCGCGCGGGAGAACGGACGACCGGGCGAAGCCCAGTCGAGAACGCTACCGCCCGGTGCTAGGCCGCGGTCCGTAGCGTTCCCCTGACCGCCGTAGTCCATCGACGGATAAAGTGCCGCAAACGCCGCGTACTGGTTGGAGACGGAGC
>JAAELL010000539.1 GCA_024226735.1 bacterium
GCTACGGCGACGTCGGCAAGGGCTGCGCTCAGGCGCTGCGTGGGCAGGGCTCGCGCGTCATCATCACCGAGATCGATCCGATCTGCGCGCTGCAAGCGCTGATGGAGGGTTACCAGGTCGCTCGCATCGAGGACGTGGTCGAGACGGCCGACATCTTCGTGACCGCAACCGGAAACAAGGACATCATCACCGCCGAGCACATGTCGAAGATGAAGCACCTGGCCATCGTCGGCAACATTGGCCACTTCGACAACGAGATCGACATGGCCGGCCTGATGGCCGTCGACGGCATCAAGCGCGAGAACATCAAGCCGCAGGTCGACACCTGGACGTTCCCCGACGGCCACGCGGTCATCGTCCTGGCCGAAGGCCGGCTCCTGAACCTCGGCTGCGCGACCGGGCACCCGAGCTTCGTGATGTCGAACTCCTTCACCAACCAGGTGATGGCGCAGATCGAGCTCTTCCAGAACGCCTCGCTCTACGAGAAGAAGGTCTACACCCTGCCCAAGCACCTCGACGAGCGCGTCGCGCGGCTGCATCTCGAGAAGCTCGGCGTGCGGTTGACGGAGCTGACGAACGATCAGGCGGAGTACCTGGGCATTCCGAAGGATGGCCCGTACAAGCCGGATCATTATCGGTATTAGGAAGGGACCGGAGGTTCCTTCCTAATACCGGCGACGTCTTCGACGTCGGAGTGTCCATGGCGCGACGCCTGACGGCGTCGCGCTTGGGGTTGGAACCAAACGCGGCATGAACGCGCCCGTGGTTGCTGTTGCGGCCGCGGGCGTTTCCTATCGCATTGGGTTACGCGCGCGGGAGTTGGATTACGTTCGAGTCCATTTGCTGCAGCTTGCGGCCCAGGCTGACTGCGAGGTGGCGGTAGAGGAGGATGCCGATGTCGGGGCGCCTGCGGTTGAGCTCGGCGATGTCCTCGCGCGAGAGGGTTGCGGCGGTTACGGGTTCGTGCGCGACGGCGCGGGCCGAGTGGGGCTCGCCGGTCAAGAGCGACAGCTCGCCCGCAAGCTCGCCCGGGCCGACGCGGCCGACGTCCTGGGGCGGGACGCCGAGCTGGATGCGGGCGCTACCCTCGAGCAGCACGAACATGGCCTCGGGAGCCTCGCCGATGTCGAACAGGGATTGGCCGGCAGCGAAGCGCGCGACGCCGCATGCGCCCGCGACGCGCTGGGCCTGCTCGTACGTTAGCTCCTCCAGCAGCGGGAGGCGATGGACGACCTGGGCGATCTGCGGCAGGACCTGCTGGCGCCGGAACGCGCGCATCACCTGGTCGGCGTAGGCCTGCGCGCCGGGGACGAGCTCGGTCTTGCCGAGCCGCGACGGCACGAACAGGCGCGCCATCGTCACGACGTCGACGCGCTCGACGTCGTGGAACGCCATGGCCGGCACGTAGGCGACCGGCAGGAAACCCAGCTCGATGAGCGTGCGCTGCAGCCGCGTCGCGTTCGCGCCGACGTCGAGCTCCACGTACGCGGTGCCCCACTCGTCCCGGCAGCGCCGCAAGAGCTCCTCGAACAGCACGCGGATCGCGTGCTCGGTCTGCACGATCAGCTCGAACACCCGCACGACCTTCTCGACGTTGTCGAGCATGTAGCCCAGCGCGGCGGCGACCGAGCCGGGCTCTCCAGTCGCTGTCGTGCGCCGCGCGACGAGGTAGGTGGCGCGGCGCGCCGTGAGCTTGAAGAACCCGTAGTGCAGCCGCATCGGGCCGAAGACCTCGCGCCGCCGCACACGCCCGCGCTCGATGCGCATCAGGCCCGGCAGTCCGTCGGCGGCCAGGTCCTCGGTCACGAAGTCGTCGCCGCGCGGGTACCCGGGCGCGGTCTCGTCGACGATCGGGTCGCACGGCAGGCCGCAGTTGCCCAGCGACAGGTGGGCGAGCGGCTGCACCTCCGGAACGATGTGCGGGTGATTGCAGCGCAGCTCGAGCGCCTGGCCGAAGTGCCGGCAGAACAGCGCGATGCTCTCGCGTTCGCCGAACAGCAGCTTGTGCGGCAGGAACCCGACTGGCGCGAACCCGTGCGCGTGCGAGATCTTCTGCGAGAACGGGTGCACGCAGCGGTTCTCGACGATACCGACGTGCAGGCGGTCCTCCACCAGCTCGATCCGGCGCCGCATCAACAGCCCCCCCACGCCGCGCCCGCGGCCGTCGGGGTGCACCGCCAGCCGCCCGAACTCGCCGATCAGATCGGAGTGGGCGCCCGTGTCGAGCACGACCGAGGCCGTCCCCAGGATGTGCCCGTCCGCCTCGTTCTCGGCGATGAGCATGAGGATGTCGTCGCTGAAGATCGAACGCTTGAGCCAGGTGTCGTCGAGGAACTCGCGGTGCGGGTAATCGCCGCCGTAGACGACGTCGAAGATGTCGCGGATCGCCTGAAGGTCCTCCTCGCGCGCCCCGCGGACGGCGACACCCGTGCCGCGTTCCATCAGCTGCCCCCCCGCTCGAGGACCCGCGCGGCCGCGACCCGCGCGACGCGATCGAGCCAGGCGGCTCCGGTGCCGAGCGCGTGCTCGTCGATGTCGAAGCGGCTGGAGTGCGCGGGGTGTCCCTCGAGGCCGGCCACGCGCGTGCCGTAGCGGATGTAGCAGCCCTCGACGTGCTCGAGGTACCAGGCGAAGTCCTCGCCGCCCATGTTCGCCGTGCGCAGCGGCTTGACGTGCTCGGGGCCGACGATGTCCCGTGCGGCCTCGCGCGCGATCGCGGCCATCGCGGGCTCGTTCTCGAGCGGAGGCGTTCCGCGCCGGATCTCGACCTCGACGCTGGCGCCGTGCAGGTTGCCGACCGCGAGCGCGATGCGACGGATCGAGTCCAACAGGTGCGTCCGCACCTTCTCGCCCTGCGCGCGGACGGTGCCCTCGAGCCGCGCGTGGCCCGCGATCACGTTCGGCGCCGTTCCAGCGCGGAAGCTGCCGACGGAGACGACCGAGGGGTGTGACGGATCGACCTCGCGCGAGACGATCGTCTGGATCGCCGTGACGAGCAGACTGCCGACGACCACCGTGTCGGTCGCCTCGTGCGGCCGCGCGCCGTGACCCTGCTGGCCGAAGACGTCGATCAGGAAGACGTCCGTCGACGCGTTGACGGGACCGTCGGTCACGACCAGTGTCCCGGCGTCGAAGCGGCGGTCGACGTGCCCGCCGAAGATCATCGCGACGTTCTCGAGCGCGCCCGCTTCGATCAGCGCGAGTGCCCCGACGCCCTTCTCCTCGGCCGGCTGCCACAAGAGGCGCACCGGGAGCGGCGGGGGCGCGGAGCGAACCAGGAGCTGCGCCGCGCCGTACAGCATGCTCGAGTGCGCGTCGTGCCCACAGGCGTGCATGACGCCCTCGTTCTCGGACGCGAACGACAGGCCGGTCTCCTCTTGGATCGGGAGCGCATCGGTGTCGGCGCGCAGCGCGATCACCGGCCCGTCGCGTTCGCCACGGATGTCGACGCGCAAGCCGGTCCCGCCGACGCGCTCGGCTTCGAGCCCGAGCGCGGCGAGACGCGCCGCGATGCGCTGCGCCGTCTCCTCCTCATGACCGCTGAGCTCCGGATGCCGGTGCAGCTCCCGACGCAGGCTCACCATGTTCTCTTGCACTCCGCCCGGAACGCTCTCGGGCGGACAGCCGATCGCTCGTCCCTCGCTCGTTTTCATGCCTCGAATGTAGGTCGGCCGAAGGGGTGAAACCCTTCGGGATCGCCCACTACGGCCCGTTCACGGCCCCGGTACGCACCCACCACGCTGAGCCTTCGCGCTAGTCCGCAGCGGGTCGAGGTGGTTTCGCCTTCGGTTTTCCGCCGCGCCGTTGGCAGTCCTCCTGGCCGCCTTGCGCTTTGGCCTTTGAACGAGGAACGCCTCCGTTCGAGACCTTCCAACCCCACGACACCTGCTTGAACGCAAGACGAGATTCGCCATGTCCCTCCTCACCACTCTCACCCTCGCGCTCGCCCCCCAGGCGGCGACCAACGCACTCGACGTCGCCAGCACGACCCAGTTCCCGGCCCCGGGCGAGCGCCCGGTGCTCTACGACCGCCCCGGCGACGGGAAGCTCTGGGCCCTCGGCGCAAACTGGAAGGCGTCCTTCAGCCCCGAAGGCGTCCTCTACGTCCCGATCACCCCGGAGGACCAGACCCCGGTTCCCGTGCGCTTCGAGCTCGACAGCGCCACCCTCGCCGGTCGTGAGCTCGCCCTGTCCGCCCCGACCTCGGTCGAGCGCAATGGCCACGCGGTGTCCATCGACCACGGTCCCGTCCGCGAGACGTGGAACCTCACGCCCTTCGCCGCCGAGCAGACCTTCGTCTTCGACGAGCTCCCCGAGCGCGGGGACCTCGTCCTCTCCGTCGACCTGACCACCGAGCTCGCCCGGCGCCGCGATGGCCGCGCCCTGATGCTCGAGTCCGACCGGGGCGCCGTGCGGTACGGCGGCGCGGTCGCCTTCGACGGCGCCGGCCGCACGGTCGACGTCGAGCGCGTCCCGACCGCGGACGGCTTCGAGCTGCGCGTCTCCGCGAACTTCCTCGCCGGCGCCGAGCTTCCGCTCGTCGTCGATCCGATCGTGTCCAACTCCTTCACCGTCGCCGCCTCGAACCGGCCGCAGCGCCGCCCCGACGCTGCCTACGGCCTCGCCGTCCCGGGCTCCGGCCACGAGTCGGCGTACCTGGTCGTCTGGGAAGAGCCCGCGGGCGGGCTCGACATCGACCTCTTGTGCGCCTTCGTCTCCGACTCCGGCGGCGTCGTCCCCGGCACCGTGCGGCCCGTCGACGCCTCGACCGACGTCTGGCGCAACCCGAGTGTCGCCTACGACCGCGCGAACGAGACGTTCTTGATGGTCTACGAGCGCCGCGTGGTCTCCTCGAGCTTCTTCCACATTCACGCTCGGCGCCGGCTGCACGGGCAGAACTCGATGTACATCGGCGGCGTCGTCTCGGGGACGGGCACGACGAGCCGCAGCAACCCCGACGTCGGCGGGCACGACTTCGGCCTCACGCCGAGCAACAACGACTTCCTCGTCGTCTGGGAAGAGAACACCGGCGGCAGTTGGGACGTCATGGGCCGCCGGCGTAGTCCGGACGGCGGGAACTCCTCCCCGATCCTGAGCATCGCGACGGGTCCGGCCAACGACCGCCTCCCCGACGTCAGCCGCGGCTCCGGCGTCCAGTTCTTCGGCTTCTTCTGGCACAACATCGTCTGGACCCGCGATCTCGGCACGCCCACGTCCTCGATCATCGCCCGCCGCGCCACGGCCGACGGCACCGCGATGACCGGTGAGACGACGATCTCGATCGGCGGGGGCGCCTACGGCGCGCATGCTTCGGAGACGATGGCCGAGCCGGTGCACGCCGACGGCTCGCTCCCGTTCGTCGCGGTCTTCAAGCAGCCCGCGGGCGGATTCGACGTCCTCTACAGCCGTCAGGTCGGCAACTCGGGCGCCACCGGTGGCGGCAACGTCACGCAGAAGGAAGGCATGGAGCAGCCGCTGAACGCCCTCGCCCTCGGCATCGCCGGCATCGGTAAGGGCGCCGCGATCGCCTACACCGCGAACGTCGACAACTCCCTCACCCTGCACATCAGCGCGGGCAAGCTGTCCCAAGCGCTGTCGAGCAACAACTACCTGTTCGGGCTCGGCGAGCGCGCGATCCCGGTCGCGGACGACCTGAGCGGCGAGGCGGACTTCGCGTTCGCGTCCCGCGCCGAGGGTGGCAACGTGTTCGACGGCGGAGCGATCTTCTGGAGCGCGAACGGCATCCTGCAGGGCGCCTACTACGACGGCCCGGGCGGCTTCCAGAGCCCGACCCTCGGCGTCCAGAACTGCGACGCCATCGCCAACTCGACCGGCGAGCGCGGCTGGGTCGCGGCCTTCGGCTACCCGTCGGCTCTCGGCAACAAGACCCTCGTCGCCGAGAGCCTTCCGGCGAACGAGTTCGGGTACCTCCTGGTCGGTGACTCCCCGACGAACGTCCTGCCGCCGGCAGCCGACGGCCGCCTGTGCGTCACTGGCAACTTCGGTCGCTACATCGGCCAGGTTCAGGCCTCGACCGGCGAAGGGACGATGAGCTTCACGATCGACCCGACGGCGATCCCGCAGCCGACCGGCACGATCGCGGCCGTCCCTGGCGAGAACTACTACTTCCAGGTTTGGCACCGTGACGGTTCGAGCTCGAACTTCACGAACTCGCTGCAGGTCTCGTTCGAATAGGGCGTCCTCCACTGCCCTGGGCGTGCCCGCTTCCCTTCGGGGGAGGCGGGCACGCTTCTATTTGCCCTTCGGCTTCGGGTGCGCGCCGAGGAAGAAGCGGAACGTGCGTCCCCGCGGCGCCTTCTCGTCGTGGTACTTCGCCGTCAGCGCGGCGAGGGCATCGGCGAGCTCGCTCGCGAACGCCGGCAGCTTCTTGCCGGCCGCGCGCGCCCCCGCCTGGAGCTCGGCCAGGTCGCGCACCGCGCGCGAAGCGAGCGCGATCTGGTGGGCGGACGAGAAGCGGTCCATCGCCTCCTCCGGCGTCGTGCCGAGCGCGCCGAGCGCGGCGGTCGAGATCGCGTACGCACGCCCGGTGCGCCGGTACGTGCGCCCGATCGAGCGCCCGCGGCGTTTCTCCTCGACGCGCTCGATCAGGCTCTGGGCCTCGAGCTCGCGCAGGTGGTAGTTGATCCGCTGGCGCGGGAGTCCGAGCTCCCGCGCGAGGTCCGCGGCCGAGCGCGGCTCATCGAGGTGCTCGAGCAGCTCGAGCCGCGTCGGGTGGAGCATCACCTGCGCGCGCTGCGGATCGTCGATGACGTCGACGGCGGCCCATTCGCTCAAGACGACTCCCCCACCTTGGCCGCGTCGAACAGCGAGGAGAGCATCGCGTCCCAGCTCGCCTGCCGTGGCACAGATCGCACGAGATGCGCAGCCACGCGTCGCCGCGGTTCTTGACGAGCCCGGTGAACTCGGTCTGCGGGCACCAGAGGGCCTCGCCCTCGAACACCTGGCCTCCGGTTTCGAGCCGGAACGCAGCTCCCTCGCCCAGGCCATTCAGGGTCGTGCCGCAGTTCAAGCCCCCGGGTCCCGTGAGCAGCGCCCAGGCCCGCTGGTCGTCCATGCCGACCGCGCGCTGGCTCCAGGTCACATGCCGCTCCTTGCCCCCCACTCCGGGCTCGACGGTGGCATCGGGGGCGAACCAACGGCGGATTCCCTGGTCGTTGGCGATCGCGTTCCAGACGTCGTCGCGCGGTCTGGTTGGTGCGTCACGGACAACAATACCTGTCCGTCAGCGCCCCCATGCCCATGTCGCCCTGATTCCCTACGTCTCGATCGAGACCTACATCTCCCGGAACGACCTCACGAGCCCCGGGTACATCGTCGACGCGATCGCGATGGTGCTCCTATTCGTCGGCGCCGTGCATTCACTGCGGGCGCAGCCGCGGTGCTCGGTGGTGCCGGGCGTGCTCTTGGTGTTCGCGGTGCGCCTGCCTCTGGGCTGGTCGAGCACCCGGGAGAACGTCCATACTCTCCCCCATGACTGATCCCGTCCGCGTCGTTCTGATCGGCAATTCGTTTGCGTCCAAGGCCCAGCTGCCCGCCCTGCGCTGGGCCGGCGGCAACGAGGTGATCGGCATCGCCGGGAGCGACGTCGAGAAGGCGCGCCGCACGGCCGAGGAGTGGTCGATCCCCCACGCTACCGGCGACTGGCGCGAGCTCCTCGAGCTATCGCCCGACCTCCTGGTCATCACGACACCGGTCGACCTGCACGCGCCAATGGTGCGCGCGGCGTTGGAGACGGACGCGGCTTTGTTGTGCGAGAAGCCGTTCACGCTGGACGCGCAGGAAGCGGTCGAGCTGACCGAAGCGACGCGTGGCCGCCTCGCGCTGCTCGACCACCAGTTGCGCTGGAGTCCGGCCCGCCGCCGACTGCGCGCGCTCGTGCAGGACGGCACGTTGGGCGAGATCTGGAGCGGCCGCGCGCAGATGCACTTCGGCTCCCGCGCGCGCATCGACGCGCCGTACTCGTGGTGGTACGACGCCGCGCGCGGCGGCGGAGCGCTGGGCGCGATCGTGTCGCACATGCTCGATGCGCTGCAGAACGACCTCGGCCCGGTCGAAGCCGTCCGCGCGCGCCTCGCCACCTACCGCAAGACGCGCCCCGATGCGGACGGCGTTGCGCGCGAGGTGACCGCGGACGAGCACGCAACCGTCTGGCTGAAGATGGCGAGCGGCGCCGAGCTCGAGCTCGACACGAACCTGATGGCGCCGGGCGGCCAGGGGTCGATCGTCGAGTACATCGGCAGCGAGGGCACCGCGCGCCTCGAGGGCGAGGAGCGCTTGATCGCGGGCGCTCACGACGAGCCCATGGCCGAGGTCGACGCCGACCCGATCCCGACGCCGGAGGAGCTCTCGATGCCGGACCTGGGCATCTTCTCGCGCATGCTGCCGCTCTACCTGCGCGACGTCATCGGAGCCGTCGCCGCGGGCGCGACGAGCCTTGCCGGCGCCGCGACCTTCGCGGACGGCCTCGAGACGATGCGCGTGCTGGACGCGGCGCGTCGTTCGGCGAGCGAGGGCTCGTGGGCGATCGTGTGACGATCGCCGGCCGCCTCGCACCGAGTCCTACTGGCCTTCTGCATCTCGGCCACGCGCGCTCGTTCTTGCTCGCGTGGTGGCATGCCCGCAGCCGCGGCGGCAAGGTCCTCTTGCGCATGGAGGACCTCGACGCGCCGCGGGTCAAGCCGGGCATGGCGGACGCGGCGCTGTTCGACCTCGAATGGCTCGGCCTCGACTGGGACGGCGAGGTCGTGTGGCAGTCGCGCCGCACCGAGCTGTACGAGCAGGCGCTCTCCCGTCTCGAAGCCCGCGACCTCGTCTACCCGTGCATCTGCACGCGGCGCGAGATCGCCGAGGCCCAGAGCGCACCACACGCGGACGCGGCCCGTTACCCGGGCACGTGCCGCGGCCGCTTCCGATCCATCGCGGACGCCCGCGCGCAGTCGGGCCGCGAGCCGGCGCTCCGCCTGCACGTCGCGCCGGGCGAGCTCGAGTTCAAAGACGCCCTGCACGGTCGCATCGTCGAGGACGTCGCACGGACGGTCGGCGACTTCCCCGTCGCGACGCGTTCGGGCGCGGCGGCCTACCAGTTGGCGGTGGTCGTCGACGACGCGCAGCAGGGCGTGACGGAGGTCGTGCGCGGAGACGATCTCCTGCCGAGCACAGCCCGTCAGGCGCTCCTGCAGGAGTTGTTGTCGCTCCCCCATCCGAGCTGGCTGCACGTGCCCCTGGTCCAAGACGCCAATGGCCGTCGCCTGGCAAAGCGGGCCGACGACGTGTCCTTGGCCCAGCTCCGCGAGTCCGGGCTCGACCCCGGCGAGGTGGTGGCCTGGGCCGCGCGCGCGAGCGCCCAGCCGGGCCCCGAGCGCGGCCTGGCCGGGGACTACTTGGACAGCTTCGACCTGGCGCTTCTCCCTCTTTCCCCGGTCCGCCTCGCGTCGAGCCCCTTCGCTCGTTAATCTCCTTGCCCCGTTTCCTTCAGAGAAATCAATCCATGTCCATCATCGAACCCGGTGCGGAAGCCCCTGACTTCACGCTTCCCAGCCACCAGGACGAAGACGTTTCCCTGTCTTCCTTCCGTGGCAAGAAAAAGGTCCTCCTCGTCTTCTACCCCCTCGACTTCACGCCGACCTGAAGCGTTGAAATCCCCGGCCTGAACTCTCTCGGAGAGAAGTTCGAGGCCGCCGATACCCAGGTCCTGGGTATCTCCGTGGATTCCAAGTTCTGTCACAAGGCGTGGGCGAACGGCTTCGGGGGCATCTCGTTCCCCCTCCTGGCCGACTTCCACCCCAAAGGCGGCGTCGCCCAGGCCTACGGCCTCTGGCTCGACGGCCCCGGCATCGGCGACCGCGCCACCGTCCTGGTCGGCAAGGACGGCAAGGTCCTGTGGTCCGAGTCCGTCGGCCCCGGCGGAGCGCGCGTGCCCGGTGATCTCTACGCGAAGGCGGCGGAGCACTAGGCTTTCCCTTCAGGGGCGCGAGCCCCACGATCGATAAGCTTGGCCCGGGGTGTTGACACGGGGTTGTGTGTCAGTACCTTGGGCGGCGCTTTCCCCGATAGCTCAGTTGGTAGAGCATGCGGCTGTTAACCGCAGTGTCGTAGGTTCGAGTCCTACTCGGGGAGCCA
>JAAELL010000540.1 GCA_024226735.1 bacterium
CATTTTGGTCGGTGCGTACGCGTTCGCTGCAAGGCGCAGCGACGACGCGACTTCGCTGCAAGTCTCGGAGGAGGCACAACGCAGCAGCGGGCGGGTACGGGCCGACCAAAATGCCGCACAAGAGTGACTCACACCACTAGTTGCCGGGGGGGGGGGCTTGGGCACTGCCCCACGCCTCGGCCACTGAGACGACATCGGTCATTCAGCGGTTCGTGACCTTCCCGCTGACCCCACCATCGCAGGCCCCGAACACGATGGAGACTTCCGTCGTGGCCGAAGGGGATGGGTTCTCCGGCTACACGCCCCCCAGTTTTGAAAACACGACATTTGTTCCAATCTCACTGCGGTCGGCACCCAACGACAAGAAGACCCTACAGGTCCCTTGGGAGTACACGGTCACAGTCGGGGTCATAGGTGCTTCAACAACGGCAATCAACACGCACCAGGCGGCCACAAATGGCGGCACGGCGGACTACGACATATTCGAGTTTGCGAACTCGGCTACCCCAAAGACGCCGACTGTCCTGGACCCCGTCAACGGGAACTACGAGTACGAATTCACGATCCCTATGGACACACCTGTCGGTGACATACGTCGACGCATCTTCCTACGCGCCTTCTCGGACACCGAACTTGAAGCGGGCTACGAAGAGGTCACACTCGAAATCAAGACCCCCATCACCCACAGCGGGCCCTCCAACTACGTCGTTATGCCCGGAAGCCCGAAGCAGTATCGGTTCCTCATCCGCGATCAGCCCACAACGGGAACTCCTCCGTCCCCAGGCCCATTCACAACCCCCGGAGCAAAGGTGGTTCAGTTCGGACACACAACCCCCTGGATGGCAGGTCACTACTTCCCCAATTCGGCGGCCGACTGCCCAGGGACCATGACGAACGCCGTTTGCCAAGCGTCCTATAAGTTCGTCACCGAACCAGCTTTCCCGGCAAGTCCCCCGAACCCGGACCACACAGGAATCCGCTTCATGCTCGAGGACGAGCTCAGCGACTGCCCGAATCCGAGTTCCCCGCAGTCACCTCCTTTGGGTTGTGGCGGTGTGCCGAGCAACGTAACAACGGTCGCCGAATCGTTCTTGATCCACTTCGTGATCGACCCAGTATCAACGGCGGAACACGACCAAGACTTCAAGATCTACGATTTCATGGGCACTACCGAGCTCATACCGAACGGAATGGGTCAGTTCGCCGCCACGGTTCCGTTGCAGGGGGGAACAACAGACACCGGCCACGCGCTGTGCTTGACGTTCTTCAACAACCAGAATGGGACCGAGCTGCCCTACGAAGACCTCATCATTCACATGACGGGTACAACCCCCGTAACGGGCTCAGGTACCACCCCCGAGGCAGGGTGGAACAACACAGCGGTTTGGACCATCGAAGATCGTCCATAACGGGAGCTTGTCATTGTCATGATCATCCAGAACTCGGTCGTACAAGCGAGCGCCATTGCCCTTTCGGTCAGCGCAAGTGTTCCCGCGTTCAACCAATGTCACGAAGCGCTCCTCGAACCGCCGCTTGGAGCTCAAGTGTCGCAGTTCGGATTCGTCGAGTCCATCGCGATCTCCGGCGACACGATCGTGGTCGGAGCTTGGAATGATCACGAGCAAGGATTCCGCGCTGGCTCCGCTTACGTCTTCAAGAGATCAGGGGTGTCATGGAAACTCGAACAGAGGCTGCGACCCAACATCCCCGACCCGTCTTTTCTTAGCATGGGAGTCTCTGTCGCGCTCGACGGCGATACGCTCTTTGCCAGCACGCTCCGAGACGTCGATGACGGATCCGTCCTCGTCTTCGAGCGAGACGACTCGACTTGGACTTTGGCGCAGGAGCTCTTTCCCACGAGCGGGTTTCCGGGCAACGAACTGTTCGGATCCTCGCTGCACCTATCCGGTGACGATGCGATCGTCGTGGCAACTGGAGAAGCCCGGTTCTATCAATACCGGAGCATCGTCGGGACGTGGGTGGAAACCGCATCGTACGGACCAGAAGTTCTGGCTCCGTGGTCGTTCGACCCGTCGACAAATATGTTTGCAAGTGACATCGCTGTCGACGGGAATCGAATGCTCCTCGCGAACCTGCAGGGCCCCGTTTACATCTTGGAATGCGACGGCTCTGGGGCGTGGGCGGCAACTGCAGAAGTGTCAGCGCCAGGTGTTCAATGGGCTTTCCACGTCGTAGACCTGGAAGGGGACACCCTAGTCGTGGGGAGTGCGCTGGACCAAAGCAACTCTGGATCCGTGTACGTCTTCGAACGGACTCCAACGGGCTGGAGCCTGGCGCAAACACTCACGGCATCGGACTCGGCGCCATTCCGGGGATTCGGCGTGTCCGTGTCGCTGTCAGGAGATCGGCTCCTTGTCGGAAGCAACATTGACGCGACCCTGACCGACCGCGGCGGCTCGGCATACATTTTTCACCGAGTCGATTCCGTTTGGATGGAAGTCGACAAGTTCTTCCCCGCGACTCCCATCTTCTGGGGTGGCTTCGGAACAGGATGCAAACTGTCCAACGACGAGGCCCTGGTCGTAGCGCCTGGATTCGTGAACAGCGGCACTCCGGGCACCGTACACGTGTTCGATCTCGACGCCGACCAGGGCACGCCCTTCTGCGCCGCAGAGCTCAACTCGACCGGAATGCCGGCTTCCCTGTCCGCGCACGGTTCTCGTCGCGCGGCGCTCGATTGCCTCACCTTCGACGTCACCCAGCTGCCGCCAGGGGAAGTCGGCTACTTCATTGCGGCGAACCATCAGGGTGATGTGCCGTTCCCAGCAGGGTCGGACGGCCGGCTCTGCCTGGCCAACCCGTTGTTGCGGCTCGCCGACTTCCCCCAGACAGCGAGCGCTACTGGTGACGTAAACTCTTCTCCAAACTTGTCGGGCCTTGGGATCGTCGATGGCGACACGTGGAGCTTTCAGTACTGGACGCGCGACGGGACCACGTCGAACTTCTCGAACGGACTTGCGGTTTCGTTTCGTACTGGGGGTACGCCTCACGCTCAGTTCCCCTCGTCAATTGAAACCGTTGACGAAGCAGCAGCGATCATCGAGTTGGAGGTCAGCCTTTCGGACCCTTGGACGAGCGACCTAAGCGTCCCTTTCTCGATCTCAGGAACCGCGACAAACCTCGTCGACTTCCGCCTTGCGACTCCGTCGCCAATCATGATCCCCGCAGGGCGGACGAGTACGACCCTCTCCCTCTTGATTGCCCCCGACAACATCCAGGAAGCTGACGAGACGATCGTCATCGACCTCGAGGCGTCTGGGCTCGTCGAACTCGGATCTCAGACACGTATGACGGTCACCGTCACCGACGACGACTGACTCACTGACTCTAGGCGACTCTCTGGACGACGCGCTTGGCGCGCTCTACGGGCGCGGAGCCGGTTGCTTCGTCGGCCGAAAGAACGTGCTTACACGAAGACGAGTAGACGAGTCGCTTGATGTGCGCGTGGGCACGGAGGCACGGAAGACCGCGCCGAGCCAGTCCGAGTAGCCAAGGAACCGAAGCACGACGCGGCGTCCGGTCCGCACGACCTGGCAAGGAATAGCGATGATGGCTACCCCACGCGCGTCCCCTCCAAGAGCGCCCGCACGAACGTGAGAGCCGCCCCCGCCGCGGCCGCGTCGGGATCCGGGGCGCCCATCGCCGCCTCGTGCAGGTGCTGGACGAGCGCCGTGCCCACGATCGCGAGGCGCGCGTGGCGAGCGACGGCCGCGACCTGCTCGGCGCTGCCGATCCCGAAGCCGACGCCCAGCGGGACGGGCGAGAGCCCGCGCACGTGCGCGAGGAAGTCGTCCGCCTCCTGCGACAGCTCGGTCCGCGCGCCGGTGATGCCGGTGCGGCCGATGACGTACAGAAAACCGCGGCTCGCCTCGGCCGCGCGCCGCACGCGCGCGTCGCTCGTCGTCGGCGTGACGAAGAAGATCGGAGCGAGGCCGGCCTCGAGCGCGGCTGTGCGCAGGGGCTCGCCCTCCTCGACCGGCAGGTCCGGGACGAGGACACCGTCCGCGCCCGCGTCGGCCAGTGCCCGCGCCGCCCCCGACCAGCCGCGGCGCAGGATCGGGTTGGCGTACGAGAACGCGCAGATCGGCATCGTCCCACCGCCCGCGCGGAAGCGTCGCACGACCTCGAGCACGCCCTCGAACGTCGTCCCCGCTTCGAGCGAGCGTTGCGCCGCCGCCTGCAGCACCGGACCGTCGGCGATCGGATCGCTGAACGGCACGCCGAGCTCACAGCAGGCCGCGCCCGCGCGCTCCAGTGCTTCCAGCACCGCGAGCGTCCGGTCGAGCCCACCGTCGCCCGCGGTCACGTACGGTGCGATCGCACACGCGTCGAGCTCACCCAGGACCGTCTCGAGCCGATTGTCGCTCACGCCTCACCTCCGAGGACTCTCTCCACGGTCTCCAGGTCCTTGTCGCCGCGGCCCGACAGGTTGATCAACACGCGCTTCTTCGCGAGCGCCTCGCGTTCGCTCGAGAGCCAGCCAACTGCGTGACTCGACTCGAGCGCCGGGAGGATCCCCTCGAGCCGCGCGAGGAGCTGAAAGCCCTCGAGCGCCTCGCTGTCCTTGGCGTACGTGTAGCGCGCCCGGCCCGCGTCGCGCAGCGCGGCGTGCTCGGGCCCCACGGCCGGGTAGTCGAGCCCGGCGGACACCGAGTGCGTCGGCAGGACCTGCCCGTCGGCGTCCTGCAACAGATAGGTCAGCGAGCCGTGCAGAACGCCAGGCTCACCGCTCGCGAAGCGCGCCGCGTGGCGGTCGTTCTCGACGTCCTCGCCGCCCGCCTCGACGCCGACCAGCTCGACCTCCTCGTCGTCGACGAAGCCGCGGAAGAGCCCGATCGCGTTGCTGCCCCCGCCGACGCACGCAGCGGCGACGTCGGGCAGTCCACCCGCCTGCGCGAGGATCTGCTCGCGCGCCTCCTCTCCGATCACCCTCTGGAAGTCGGCGACGATCGAGGGGAACGGATGCGGCCCGAGCGCGCTGCCCAGCAGGTAGTGCGTCGTGTCGGGCTCGCCCACCCAGTCGCGCATCGCCTCGTTGATCGCGTCCTTCAGCGTCGCCTGGCCGTGCTCGACGAGCGCGATCTCCGCTCCGAGCAGCCGCATGCGCTGCAGGTTCGGCGCCTGGCGTGCGGCGTCGACCGCCCCCATGTAGACGCGGCACTCGAGCCCGAGCAGCGCGCACGCGGCCGCGGTCGCCACGCCGTGTTGGCCCGCGCCCGTCTCGGCCAGGATGCGGTGCTTGCCCATGCGCTGGGCGAGCAGGGCCTGGCCCAGGGTGTTGTTCAGCTTGTGCGCACCGGTGTGCAGGAGGTCCTCGCGCTTCAGCCACACCTCGCAGCCCAGCTCGTCCGACAGCCTGCGCGCGTGGAACAGCGGCGTGGCACGTCCCGCGAAGTCGCGCAAGAGGCCGGCGAGCTCTGCGCGGAACCCGTCGTCCGCGCGCGCCTCGAGCCAAGCGCGCTCGAGCTCGAACAGCGCCGCCATCAGGGTTTCTGGCGCGAACGCGCCGCCGTACGCACCGAAGCGGGTCGGCGCCTGGAAAGCGAGAGAGGTCTCGGTCATGACGGTCGGCCTCGGGTGAGGGTGAGCGCTTCGCGCGCGGCGCGCACGAAGGCGCGCACACGGTCGTGATCCTTGTGGCCCGGCGCGCTCTCGAGGCGCGAGGAGCCGTCGACGCCGGCGGGTCGCACGCGCCGCGCGCGGCCCGCGACGTTGTCCGCGTCGAGACCGCCCGCAAGCAGACACGGGGCACGTCGCGCGAGCCCCGCCGCGAGTGTCGTGTCGATCGTGCGGCCGCTTCCGCCGGGGCTGTTCGCGTGGTCGAGCACGAAGCCGGCCGCCACATCCGACCACAGATCGAGCTCGGCCCGCGCGGCCGTGCCGGCTTGTTCCCCGACCCCGACGCGCCGCAAGAGCGGCACGGGCGCATCGGCCCAATCCTCTGGCTGCTCGGCGCCGCACAGCTGCAGGCAGCCCACTCCAGCGCCCTCGGCGAGCGCGAACGCCTCGCCCGGACGCGCGTCGACCAGGACGAGCACCGCGAGCACGCCCTCTGGCACCGCGCGCGCGAGCTCCTCGATCCGCTCCGGCGCCAGGTGTCGTGGCGATGGCGCGTAGTGCACGAGCCCGATCGCATCCGCACCGGCGGCGACCGCCGCCGCGAGATCGGCTTCGCGCGTCAGGCCGCAGACCTTGACGGTCGGCATGTTGAAGTCAGCCATCGGCCAACGCCTCCCGCCACTGCGCGAGCGTTCGCTCCGGCGACTCCGCGCGCATCAACGCCTCACCGACGAGCGCCGCGTCCGCGCCCGCGGCACGCACGCGCGCCAGCTCATCGAGCCCGCGCACGCCGCTCTCCGCGACGCTCACGATGTCACCGGGCACGAGCGGCAGAAGGCGCTCGACGGTTGCGAGGTCGACCTCGAACGTCCTCAGATCGCGCGCGTTGACGCCGAGGCAGTCGGGACGGGCCGCCAGCCCGCGCTCGAGCTCGCGCTCGTCGTGCACCTCCAAGAGGACCGCCAACCCGACCTCGTTCGCGAGCGCGCGTAGCTCGCCCAGGAGCGGATCGGGGAGACAGACCGCGAGCAACAGGATCGCGTCCGCCCCCATCGCGACGCTCTCCAGCACCATGCGCTCGTCGAGCACGAAGTCCTTGCGCAGGCGTGGCAACCCGGCCGGCGCGACCTCGGCGAGGTCCGCCGGCGAACCGGCGAAGTGGTCCTGTTCGGTCAACACCGACATCGCCGCCGCGCCGCCGCGCGCGTACGCCTTGGCCCGCGCGAGCAGGTCGACCTCGTCGGAGAGGGCACCGACCGAGGGCGAGCGCCGCTTGCACTCGGCGATGAACGCGAGGCCGCCCGTGCGCAGCGCGCCCACGAAACGCGCGCGGCGCGCCGGGTCGGGCTCGAGCTCGCGCCGCAGGTCCGCGGCGCTGCGAGCCCCCAGGCGCTGCGCCGCGCGGGCCGCGACGGACTCGAGGATCGGGTCGAGCCGTGTGCCGGTGCGTCCGGGCGTGCTCATGAGCGCAGCCCCTTGTGCGCGCGCGTCGCTGCGCTCCAAGCCGCGAGCTTGTCGCGCGCCGCGCCCGAGTCGATCGCCTCACCCGCGCGCGCCACGCCGCCCGCGACGTCGTCCGTCACGCCCGCGATGAACAACGCCGCGCCCGCGTTCAGAAGCGTCGCGTCGCGCAGGGCTCCCGCCTCGCCGGCCAACACCTGTCCGAGCAGCGCCAGATTGTCGCCGGCCTCCCCGCCGGCCAGCGCCGACACCGGTGCGCGCTCGAGCCCGAGCCCGGCTGCGTCCAGCGCACCGGCGGGCAGCCCCTCACCGACGAGACCGAACCGGTTCTCGCCCTCGAGCGTGAGCTCGTCCGCTCCCCCCGCGCCGTGCACGACCAGCGACCGCTCGTGGCCCAGCTCGCGCAGCACGTCGGTGAAGTCGTCGACACGCGACCCATCGCCGACGCCCAGGAGCTGCCTGCGCACGAAGCCGGGATTGCAGATCGGCCCGAGGAAGTTGAACACGGTGCGCACGCCGAGCGCCTTGCGCACGGGCGCAGCAAAGCGCATCGCGGGGTGGTAGAGCGGGGCGAACAGAAAGGTGATGCCGACCTCGTCGAGCACCGCCCGCGCCCCGGCGGGCGCCAGCTCGAGCTCGACACCTGCCGCTTCCAGCAGGTCGGCGCTGCCGCACTTGGACGACACGCTGCGGTTGCCGTGCTTGACGACGCGGGCGCCCGCGGCGGCCGCGACGATCGCGCTCGCGGTCGACAGGTTGAACGTCCCGAGCCCGTCACCGCCGGTGCCGCACGTGTCGATCGCGTCGGGGTAGTCGTGCTCGAAGCGCAGGACCTTGCCGCGCAGCGCCGCCGCGGCGCCAGCGATCTCGCTCGCGGTCTCGCCGCGCTGGGCGAGAGCCGTGAGCAGTCCCCCGAACAGGATCGGGTCGATGTCCTCGCACAGGGCGTTCGCGAACGTGTCCTCGGCCTCGGCCCGCGTGAGCGTCGTGCCGGCGAGCACCGTCTGGAGGGCTTGACGTAACTGCATGGATCAGTGCGCGGCGACGGACAGGAAACGAGCGAGGAGGCGGTCGCCCTCGGGCGTCAGGATCGACTCGGGATGGAACTGCACCCCGAAGCGCGGGAGCGAACGGTGGCGAACGCCCATCACGTGCCCGTCCTCGGTCCAAGCGGTCAGCGTGAGGGAGCCCGGGAGCGCGTCGCGCACCGCCCGCAGGGAGTGGTAGCGACCGCACGGTAGCGGATTCGGAAGCGTCTCGAACAGCCCCGTGCCGTCGTGATGCACCAGCGACGCCTTGCCGTGCACCGGCGCGGCGTCGACCTCGAGGGCTCCTCCCTCGCTCTCGACGAGCGCCTGGTGACCGAGGCACACGCCGAGCAGCGCCGTTCGCTCGGGCAGGCGCTGGAGGAGCTCGAGGCAAATGCCGGCACCGGCGGGGCGCCCCGGCCCCGGCGAGAGCACGACGGCGTCGACTTCGAGCCCCAAGACCTCGTCGACCTCGAGCGCGTCGTTGCGCTCGACGCGCACCTCGGCGCCGTGACCGGCGAGCGACTGGTAGAGGTTGAACGTGAACGAGTCGTAGTTGTCGATGAGCAGGATCACGTGGTGGCCTCGCTCGGATCCACGGCCGGCTGGAAAGCGGGCGAAGCGGCGAGCTCGACCGCCTCGAACAGCGCGCGCGACTTGTGCAGCGTCTCCATGTACTCCTTCTCGGGATCGGAATCGAACACGATGCCCGCACCGGCCTGGAAGTGGATCGCGCCGTTCTCGACGACCAGGGTGCGGATCGTGATCGCGACGTCGAGGTTGCCCGAGCCGTCGATGTAGCCGAAGGCCCCCGCGTAAGCACCACGCGTGTCGCGCTCGAGACCCGCGAGCAGCTCCATCGCGCGCACCTTCGGCGCGCCGCTCACCGTCCCCGCGGGGAAGCTCGCTACGAGCGCGTCGATGCCGTCGCGATCGTCGGCGAGGGCCGCTTCGACGCGGCTCACCAGGTGCTGCACACGCTGGAAGAGCTCGAGCGTCGCGTGCTCCTTGACGCGCACGGTGCCGATGCGCGCGACGCGGCCAACGTCGTTGCGCGCGAGGTCGACGAGCATGTCGTGCTCGGCGCGCTCCTTGGGGTCCGCGCGCAGCTCGGCGCCCAGGCGATCATCCTCGTCCGGGTCGTCCGAACGCGGACGGGTGCCCGCGATCGGGACGACCTGCACGTGCCCGTCCTGAACCGAGACGAGTCGTTCGGGCGAGGAGCCGACGAGCACGCGACCGTCCGCCTCGAAGAAGAACATGTGCGGCGCCGGGTTCGTCAGTCGCAGCACGCGGTAGAGCGTGAACTCATCCCCCTCGAAGCGCTGCTCGAAACGCTGCGAGAGGACAGCCTGGAAGATCTCGCCCTGGGCGATCGCCCGCTTCAGCTCGCCGACGCCGGCGAGAAAATCCTCGCGGCTCGTGCACGAGCGCGGCTCGGGGTCGAGCAGGCGGAACGCCTGCGGCGCGCCGAGCGGCGCGTCGAGGTCCGTCCCGACGCGCTCGGCACGCTCGAGCGCGGCGGCATGACCGGCGGCGCCGTCCTCGCACGCGACGACGACGTACAGCTTCTGCGCCGCGTGGTCGAACGCGACGATGTCCCGGTAGAGGTCGAACGTCGCCTCGGGAACGCCGTGCGGGTCGTGAGCGGCGCGCGGCACGCGCGGCTCGAGGCTCGAGGCCCACTCGTACGAGAAGAAGCCGATCCAGCCGCCGCAGAAGGGCGGCAAGCCGGGCGGCGGTGCCGGGGCGGCGTGCTGCGCGACCACCTCGCGCAGCGCCAGGTGCGCGGGCCCCTCCCAGCTCTGCTCCGAGACGGGTCTTTCTGCTCCGGCGTTCGCGGTGAGCCGGCTGCCGGACGACGCGCCGCGGAAGCTCGCGCTCGGATCGACCGCGACGAACGAGTACCGCGCGAGGCGCGCCGGGCCCTCGACCGACTCGAGCAAGCAGCCATGGTGCCCGGCCGCGCGCAGGGACTGGTAGACGCGCACGGGCGTGTACAGGTCCGCCGGGCGCACCGTCCAGCACAACCGGTAGCGCTCGGCGTCGGCGGGTGTGGAGCGGGACAGGGTCGGGTTCACGGTTCGAGTCTCGCAGTGGGGTCGCGTGGAATACAAGCCGGGCCCCCGAGACGGTCGTCTCGGAGGCCCGTGAGCGGATCTGGAAGCACGTTCGGGCTACGCGGGCGTGCCCCAAGGCTTCCGGGAGCTCCCGGGCCTCGATCGCCACCACCATCGCGCGTTCGCCAGATTGGTCATGTCTTCACGTATACGTGGGGACCGCTTGTAGGGAAAGCTGCCTCTCTGAAATATCTGAATGGTGTCAGCGACTGAAGCACGGGAACGTCAGGCACGGGCGCGGCTTCGCACCGTCCTCAGGCGGCCTCGCTTCGCTCCCCTGATTCGGCTTCGGGCGTCTCGACCTGTCCACCCTTCGCTTCCGCGACGCCACGCTCGTACTCGCTCACGAGCGCGGTGTTGATGAGCTCGCACAGCCCCTTGAGCTGATCCTTCTCGCGCAGGCGACACGGTCCGGGCTGCTGCCCTTCCGAAACCTCCGTCAAGTGGCGCTCGAATCGATACAGGGGTCCGGCGATCTTGAACGTCGCGCGAACGCCGATCAGGAAGAGCGCCGGAAGGACGAGACCGAGCGAGATCAAGAGCGCGCGGCCCAGGATCGTGGGGATCTCGCCCGCGAGGTCCGTCCCGCCGTTGGGTAGGGCGTTCGCCGTCTCGCCCAGCACCGCGCCGAGCACGAGGAACTGCGCGAGCAGGGCGAGGAGCGTCAAACCGGCGAAGGCGCCGATGAGACGCAGCTGGAGAGCAGGCTGGATGAGCTTGGTGCGGCGTTGCTTCATGTGGGGATCACTCGGTGACGCGTGTTGGGTTGCGGCAGGTCACGGTCGTCTCGACGGTCTTGGTGGAGACCTCGTCTCCATCACCGCGGCGTTCAAGGGTCAACCGAATCGTCACGGCGCGCCGGTCGATGACGAAGCTGAGACCCTTCTCGTCGATCACGCCGTTGCCGTTGTCGTCCATGCCGTTGGGGATCTCGCCTTCGAGGAAAGGAGCGACGAGGTTGCTCCAGGCGATGCTGCGTTCGTCCGGCTCGCCCGGCATGACGACCCAGGACAGCTTGCCCGTCTCGAGATCGACCCCGATGCGCTCGGGTTCGCCGAGCACGACCTCACCGTCCTCGACGCCCAGGTTCACCCGGTAGGTGATCTCGGTGCTGTCGAACGGCGGTGCGAACGTCGGGGCCAGCGTCTCCTCGTAGGCCTCCATGACCGTGCGCCCGATGCGCGTGAGCACGGTGCGCGCCTTGCTCTCGAGCACGACGTCGGTCATCTCCGTCTCGCTCGCTGCGCCCATTTCGCGCAGAGCAAAGACAGCTTTGGCGCCCACGATGACGAGCAGCGTCAACGCGAATACGACTTCCAGAAGCGTGAAGCCAGCGGATGTTGTCGCCCCTTTCCTCAAGTCCCCATCTCCACTAGTACGGTGTGCAACTGAAAAACCCGATCGCCGAACCGCCCCTGCCAGCGCACGCGCACGTGCACGGGCAACAGCGTGACGTCGCCTCGGTGATCGCGGTCGTCGACGACGCTATCGCCGTTGAGGTCGCGCGGCGTGCCCAGGTCGGTGTTGTTCGAGTCCTCGCGCAGCTGCCAGTCCGGCACGGCCTCCGTGCCGATGTTGAGCACGGGCAGAAGCACCTCGCCGACGAACGTGACGCCCTCGATCGGAGTGAGTCCCTCGACCTGGAACGTGTCCCCCGGCGCCGTCCCCGGACCGCCCGGGTCGTCGAACGGGTCGGCGTTGTACAGGAGAAAGAGGTCGGTCAGCTCTTCGTTGCGCAGTCGCTCCAGCAGATCCTGAGCCGAGCCCGAGGCACGCGCCGTCTCGACGTTGATCTGACGCTGCCTCGAACCCGCGATGACCATGCTCAGGAACATGCTCCCCGCCAACAGAACGATCGGCAGTGCGATCGCAACTTCAATCATGGTGAAGCCGGCACGCTCATGACGTCGTCGATTCTGGCGCAGGTGCGATCTCATCTATGGTTCACTCGCGGGGGGGGAGGAGCGCTGATTGATCGTCAAGAACGCGTCGCCAAGTTCAGTCCAAAGCGGGTCCTGATGGCAGAACCGAATGGCACGCTTCCCATCCTCTGGCTAGCGTCCTGTCCTTTGGCGCCCCGTATCGAGACTGCACCCGACGCTCACCGGCCGGCCCCCTCGACAACGATGTCGGGGAGCCCGACCAGGCAGATGATCCCCGACGCCCCCATCTCGGGTGTGACTCGCCCCCACGAGCGACCAATCGACCGCGACGCGGCCCGCGGGGTCAGCGAGTGCCCCGTGCTTGACGGCGTTGGTCGTCAACTCGTGCAACGCGATCCCGACCGGCGTGGTCGACGAGGATCGAATCCGGACATCCGGGCCAGTGGCGACGACGCGGGTCGGCGCCGATCCCGAATAGGGGCCCGTCACGCCGGACAGGATGCGGTCGAGCGCGACGTCCTTCCACTTGACGGCCGCCAGCGTCTCGTGCGTGCGCGCGAGGGCGTGGATGCGTCCGCTGAAGGCCTGCTCGAAGTCTGCGACCGATTCGCCCCGCCCCATCGACTGCTGAGCGATCGCGAGAACTCCAGCGAGGTTGTTCTTCACGCGATGGTCGAGCTCGCGCATCAGCAGCGCCTGGCGCTCCTCGACCCGCAACCGTTGACTGATGTCGCGCCCGACCAGCTGCACCGCGCGGGTACCGTCGATCGTGACCACTCCGGCCGAGATCTCGGCATCGAACGCCGTGCCACTCGCGTGCACCATCTTCTCGATGCGACGCGGCCGGGCGAGTTGGCGTACGCGAAGTGTCCCGCACGAACGATGAAGATCGCATCGTGTAGGCTCTCGACCAGCGTGCGGTAGCGCTCCGCGGTCTCCAGGTGGGCGGTCTCGGCTGCCCGGCGCGCGGTGACGTCTTGCGAGATCCCCGCGAGGCGCGTGACCGTGCCGTCCTCGTCGCGAACCGGAAACCCTCGGTCGCGGGACAAGACCGCAACTGTCTGCATCACACCACTAGGTCACTCGCGCGCGAGCCCGAACCAATCGATCGCGCGCTCGAGGGCCCTTGGAACGAAGAGCGTGTGGCCCTCGTGCTCGAACGCCTCGATCGTCACCGGCAACTCACGCGCGCGAGCGTCCGCGACCAGCTCCGCGAGCCCCTCGTGCGGAACGACCGGATCCTGGAGGCCGGCCAGCACGAGCACGGGCGTTTCGGCGCGGAAGGCGCGCGCACCCGAGATGCACACGACGCTCGCGATCCGCCGGGAGCGCACCTTCAAGAGGCCCGCGATCGTCATCCCGCCGAGCGAGTGGCCGATCACGTGCACGCGTTCGGGGTCGACGGGGCAGTCGCGCGCGAGAGCGTCGAGCAGCGCATCGAAGGCACGCGGGCTCAGTGTGTAGTCGGTCGTCCGCGGGCAGGCGACGACGAAGCGCTCGACCCGCGCCAGCTCGATCAGCCTCCCCGCCCCACCGGCTTCGTGGAAGAAGTTCTCGTCGCCACCCGCCCCGTGGAACGCGACGACGAGCGGCAGCTTCTCGGAGTTCTTGCGATCGCCGGGTACGAAGAGCCGCACGGGAAGATCCTGGCTGCCGTGCGCAATCGTGCGCCAGAGGTCCCCGCTGCGCAGGTGGTAGGGATTCCCGCCGGCGACGAGCTGCGCACGTTCGCCGCGCAATTCCCGTGCGAGCGCCCGCGGTTCGGTCAACTGCTCGATCGACCGGGGCCCGGGATCGCGGACGATCAACTCGACCCGCGAGCGAAAGATGCGCACGGCGCCGGCGAGCTCGGGCCCGAGCGCGTCCATCCCCTCGAGCAGAGATGCGCGCACGGCGCCCGCCTCGGAGAACGGCGGCCGCGTCGGGGAGTACCGGGCGCCTTCCGGCCCGATCACCGCGACCGACGTCGCCTCGCCCTCCGCGAGGGTTCCCGTGAACGCGGCCCGCCCGTCGGCGTCGAACTCGAGGGTCACGACCCGCTCGCTCGTTTTCGCCGCGCTCTGAAAGCGGATCGGCACCGCGAGGCGCCGCGACGCGACCGAGGGCACGGCAAACAGCGACACGATGCGCAGCTCTTGCCCGTGTCCGACGTCCAGCCTCAGGCTCGCGAGCGCCTCGAGCACCGACCACTCCGGCGGGTCGTCCAAGCACAGCCAGCGGGCGCGCTCCATGTGCGTCAGTGCGCTCGCGAAGCGCAGCCCGAAGAAGTCGAGCGAGGCGAGGTCCATCTCGCGGTTGGCGGCGCCCGCCGTCTCGTCGTCGAGACGCGCGCGCGCCGACGCGAACGTGCCGTCGAGGCGCAGGAACGCGGACGCGAGGTCACGCCGCGCGATCATCACGGGCCCCGGGTCCTGGGCGACCGCGAAGGCGGCGAGCAGGAGCGCCAGAGGCATCACTACGACGTGCAGCCTTCGCCGACGAGATGACCGAGCTTCGCGTCGGTCCACGCCTCGATGCCACCGGCGACGTCGATCATGTTGGTGCGCCCCGCCCGCGCGAGCAGGCTGCAGGCCGTCATCGAGCGGTAGCCCGTCTTGCAGTGCACGTAGAGCGGCGCCGCCTCCGGCACCTCGCCCAGCCGCGCCTCGAGCTCGCCCAGGGGAACGTGCGTCGCCCCCTCGAGGTGCTGCGTGTCCCATTCGCCAGGCATTCGCACGTCGAGCACCGCGAGCTCCTCACCCGCCGCGACGCGCCGCGCGAGCTCGGTAGTCGTCGCGCTCTCGATCGCCGACGTCGCGCCGAACGCCGCGCCCCCCCCCTCGAGGAAGCCGAGCACCCGGTCGAAGCCGATGCGCCCGAGGCGCAGGACGGCGGTCCGCTCGTCCCCCGGATCGGTGACGACGACGATCGGCGCGTCGAACGAGAGAAGCGTGCCCGCCCAGCTGGCGAACTTCCCGTCGAGCCCGATGTTCACGCTGCCGCAAAAGTGGCCCGCCGCGAAGGCGTCGTTCGAGCGCGCGTCGAGCACGGTCGCGCCCGCGGCGTGCGCCTCCTCGAGCTCGGCCAGCTTCAGCGGCCGCAGCGAGGTGTCGATCACGTCGGTGAGGTGCGCGTGGCCGGCCTTGTTGAGCCCAGCGGTGACAGGGAAGTAGGCGGGAGGTTTCGACAGCCCCGTCGTCAGGGTCGCGACGAACTCCTCCTTCGCCATCGGCTGCAGCGCGTAGTTCATCGCGCGCTGCGCTCCGATCGTCGACACCGACTCGCTGGAGAGGTTCTTGCCGCACGCCGACCCCGCGCCGTGCCCGGGGTAGACGAGCGTCTCGTCGGGCAGCGGGAGCAGCTTGTCGCGCAAGGAGTCGTACAGCATCCCCGCCAGCTCCTGCGAGGTTATGCCCGCCGATGCCATCAGGTCGGGGCGCCCGACGTCGCCGATGAACAACGTGTCGCCGGTCAGGACCGCATTAGGCTTCGTCGCGTCGACCGCGTCGTCGTACACGAGCAGGCTGATGCTCTCGGGCGTGTGCCCGGGAGTCTCGAGCACCGCGATGCGCACGTCACCGAACTGGACCTCGTCGCCCTCGGAAAGCGGCGCGAAGTCGTAGTCCGCGGCGGCCCGTGCACCGAGATGGATCGTCGCGCCCGTGCGCTCGCGCAGCTCGAGGTGCCCAGCGAGAAAGTCCGCGTGGAAGTGCGTCAGAATCACGTGCTGGATCGTGCCGCCGAGGGCCGCGATGCGCTCCAGGTAGACGTCGACGTCACGCCGCGGGTCGACGACGCAGGCGGTCTTGGTCTTCTCGTCGAACAAGAGGTACGAGGCCTGTGCGAGGCATTCGAGGTAGTGCTGTTCGAGGATCATGCCTTGGCGACCGCGATGCTCTTGGGGGTGGTGAACTGGCGGTGCCCCTCGACGCCACCGAGGAATCCGAAGCCGGACTGACGCGCGCCGACCCAGGGCGTACCGGACGCCCCCGTGAGGTAGCGGTTCACACCGACTTGACCGGCGCGGATGCGGCGGGCGACCCGGCGCCCGAGCTCCGCGTCGCCCGTCCAGACGTTGGCGCCGAGGCCGTAGGGCGTATCGTTGGCGAGCCGCACACCTTCCTCCTCCGAACCGGAGAAGGTCGTCAGGCTGACGACGGGGCCGAACGTCTCTTCGTACGAGATGCGCTGACTCGCCTCGACGTCGGCCAAGACCGTCGCCGGATAGAAGTAGCCGGGACGTCCGTCGGGCTCGCCCCCGAGCAACAGCCGCGCCCCGTCGCGCACGGCCTCGTCGACCTGGGCCGCGACCTTGCCGCGCTGCTCCTCGGACACCATCGGCCCCATCTTCACGCCGTCCTGGAAGCCATTCCCGTGCTTCCACTCGCGCGCTTTGGACACGACGAGCTTCTCGAAGTCGTCGGCGACCGTGTCGGCGACGTAGACGCGCTCGACCGAGCAACACACCTGTCCCGTGTTGCGCAGGCTGTGTTGCACCGCGGACTCCGCCGCCGCGTCGAGGTCGGCGTCGGCGAACACGATCATCGGATCCTTGCCGCCGAGCTCGAGCACCAGCCGCTTCAGGCCGCGGCTCGCGCTCTCCATGATCTTCATGCCAGTCTCGCGGCTGCCGACGAACCCGACCATGTCGACGTCCGCGGCGACGAGCCGGGCCCCCACGTCGCCCGCGCCCTGCACGGTCTCGAGCACGCCCGCGGGCAGCTCGTCCGCCAGGATCTCGGCCAGCGCCGCACCCGTCTGGGGCACGAGCTCCGAGGGCTTGAAGACGACCGTGTTGCCGGTCGCGAGCGCGGGGATCAGGATCTCGAGCGGCATCCCGAAGGGAAAGTTCCACGGCGTGATCGCCGCGACGACGCCGTGCGGGTCGCGCACGAGCACGGTGTCGGACGCGGTCCCCTCGAAGCTCTGCGGCTCGATCGCCTCCGCCACCTCCGCCAGCATGCGCGGGATCCCGGTCGCGTACCCCTGCACCTCGCCGACGGCGCTGCGCTTCGTCTTGCCCATCTCGTAGGTGACGAGCTCACCGAGTTGCCCCTTGCGCTCCGCAAGCTTCTCCCCCGCCCTCGCCAGCCTGGCGAAGCGCTCCTCCGGCGGGGTCTCGGCCCACGCGAGCTGCGCCGCTCGGGCGCGGGCGACGGCCGCGTCGAGATCGGTGGGAGTCGTGATGGGGATCTCGGCGAGGAGCTCGCCGGTCGCGGGATCGAGGTTTCGGATGGTGGCCATCCGGCCTAGTGTAGTCGCTAGTGGTGTGAGTCACTCTTGTGCGGTGCAGCGAGACACCGTACCAGCGGATTCTCACCACTCCAGGTCGAGCGCGTCGCAGAGGAACGCCATCAGTGGCTTGGCGGCGCGCGACAGCTTCACGTACTGGTTCAGGAAGTCGGGCTCGCACGCGTCGGCCGGCTTCAGCTCGACCATCGTGTAGAAGTCCTTGCGCTTGAGGTCCTCGACGAATGCGTGGTCCGGGTCGAAGCCGCGCGGCGGGCGCTTGAGCGATTCGCCCTTCAAGGGCCCCAGCTCGCGCATCGCCTTGCCTGTGAAGACCTTCTTCCAGCGTGCGGGATCGGCGACGATCGCCTCGCGGATGCGCTTCAGCGCGGGACCGTCGGGATGCCAGATCCCCGCGCCCGCCATCACTCCGTCGACGCCCAGATGCAGGTAGAACCCGGGCGCGTGCACGTCCTTGCCCGCGGCGTGTCGGAACTGTGCACCCGCGTGGGTCTTGTACGGGCTCTTGTCCTTGGCGAACCGGGTGTCGCGGTGGATCCGAAAGAGCGATCCTCCGGACGGCCGCGGGTCCGCGACGAGGTGGGGCGCGAAACGCTCGAGGCGCACGCCGAAGTCCGCGATGAAGTGCAGGAAGGGCCCGCGCACGTGATCCTCGTAGCGTGCCTTGTTCGCCTGGAACCAGTCGCGGTCGTTGTGGCGCGCGAGCGCCTTCAAAAAGCGAAACAGCTCGGGCGTGAAGTGTCCGGTCCTGGCAGGCATCGTCCATTCCTCGGGGTGGGATCGGGGGACGGAATCTAGATCATTGCGGGCCGGGCCCGGTTTCGGAGTGAGTCAAAAAAAGGGAGACCCGGCGCGTGACCCGCCTGGACACCTCACCCTGACGGTACATTGTGAACACAATGTCCGACGGTCCCGGCTCCCCCACCCCCCTCGATCCCGACCCGGCCGAGCTGACCCTCTCGATGCAGCTCGTGCGGCGCGCCCAAGGCGGCGAGAGCGCGGCGCTCGACGAGCTCCTCGCCCGCTACGAGGACCGCGTGCGGCGCATGGCGACGATCCGCATGGGCTCGCGCGTGCGCTCGTTCATGGACTCCGCCGACCTGGTCCAGAACACCTACATGGTCGCGGTGCGCAAGCTGGACGGGCTCGAGCTACGCAGCCACGCGAGCATCATCCAGTGGCTCTCCAAGATTCTGGAGAACCAGATCCGCGACGCCGCCCGCTACGCCGGAGCCGAGGGGCGCGACCGCGGGCGCGAGGTGCCGATCGACGGCGCCCATGACGGCATGCACTCGCACCGCCACCCCGCCGCCGCAGGCCCCTCCCCCGCCGACGCCGTGTCGGACGCCGAGCTCGCGGGGATCTACGACACTTGCGTCGGCGAGCTCGAGGGCGACTTCCGCGAGGTCGTGCTCCTGCGCGACTACGCCGGCATGTCGTGGGAGCGCATCCAAGCCGAGCTGGGCCGCCCGACCTCGCGCGCGACCCAGCAGCTCTACCAGCGCGCTCGCATCAAGCTCGGCGTCCTGTTGAGCTCGCGCGTCGACCTCGACGGGGACGAGAAGGAACGTCCGGCGTGAAACGCGACGCCGAAGACCTGCTCGCCGAGTGGCTCGAGCGCCTCGACGCGGAGGAGGGCGGCGACTTCGAGGACCTCCTGCGCCGGCACCCCGAACAGGCCGCCGAGCTCGAACGGCTGTACGGCTACTGGCGCAAGCTGCAGTCGATCGACCGCCGCGTGCAGCCCGAGGAACTCGAGGAGCCCGCCCCCAGCTCGGGCAAGGCCGGTCGCAAGAACCCCTTCCGCGGACCTGCGAGCCTCGGCCCCGAGGGCGCCGGGCTCACCCCGCGCATGCGCCTCGGGCAGTTCGAGTTGATCGAGGAGCTCGGGCGCGGCGGCATGGGAGTCGTCTGGCGCGCGCGCGACTTGATGCTCGGCGAAGAGGTCGCGCTCAAGTTCCTGCCGCACGTGCTCGCGGCCGACCGGCTCTCGATGCTGCGCCTGCGGCGCGAGGCCAAGGTCCTGCTCTCCCTGACGCACCTGCACATCGTCCGGCTGCGCACGGTCGCGGTGAAGCACGGCCTGACGTTCCTGGTCGAGGAGTGCCTCGACGGACCGACCCTCGACCACCTCGCCCAGGATCGCATCGAGGCGGGGGAGCGCGGACTGACTCCCGAGGAGGCCGTCTGGATCCTGAGCGAGATCGCGCCCGCCCTCGACTACGCCCACGGCGAGGGCGTGACGCACCGCGACCTGAAGCCGAGCAACCTCATGCTCGACGCCCCGCCCGGCGACGAGCTCGGCGCGGGCGGTGAGCGCGCGAAGCTGACCGACTTCGGCCTCGCGTTCGTCGCGACCTCGGCGCTGACACAGATCTCCGGCTACCGCCCGAGCGGCACACTGCCGTTCATGGCGCCCGAGGTGTTGATCGGCCGCAAGCCGACGCCGGCGGCGGATCTCTACAGCCTCGGCGCGACGCTCTATGCGCTCGTCGCCGGGCGCCCACCGTTCACGCACGGCGACGTCGCGACCCAAGTCCTGCACCGCCGGCCCGACCCCCTCGAGTCGGGCGACGGGCAACTCGACGCGGCCGTCGCGGCGGCGATGGCGAAGAACCCCGCCGAGCGTCCCGCGACCGCCGGCGATCTGCTCGCGATCGCGACCGGCGAAGCGCACGCGCCGCGCAAGCCGCGCCGCGTCGCAGCTCTGGTCGCCGCCGTGGCGGCCCTCGCCCTTGTCACGCTCGCGATCGCCTTCTTCGTCGGCGGACCGGACGACGACGAGACGAGCTCCCGCCGCGACGAGGGGCTTGGCCTGCAGGCGGCCGCCTCCCCGCGCGACGCAGAGCCGCCCACGCCCTCCGCCGGTCCCGGGCCGCGCCTCATCCTCGAGGCGCCGTACGACGTCGCCGGCGGGACGCGCGTGTACATCGGCGAGGACGCTGGAGGTCTCGTGCTGCGCGGGCGCGTCACCGACGCGCGCGACAACCGCATCGACGTGTACGTCGATTCGCTGCACCTCATGGGCGAGCTCGACGACGACGGAGCGTTCGTGCTGCCGACCCTGCTCGTGCCCGGCCACGTCTACTCCGTCCGCGCCTTGGCCGCGGGGGTCGAGCCGCGCGCGTTCGAGGTCATGCTCGACACCGAGCCGCCGCAGCTCACGCTGCTCGAGCCCGCCGAGACCTCGCGCACGAACGAGTCGAGCATCCGCGTGCGCGTGCGCGTCGAGGACACCCACGTCGCCTCGGTCGAGGTCGCCGGCACGGCGCTGCGCGACGCGGGCGCGGGCGTGTGGGAGACCTCCGACCTCCCGCTCGAGCCCGGCACGAACCGCCTCGAGGTCCGCGCGACCGACGGGGCTCGTCAGACGGCGCAGCTCGAGTTCCGCGTCGTGCGCCGCTCCATCGGCCCGCGCCTGGTCGAGGTGGCGCCGAAGCGCCACGCGCCCCTCGCGCTCGGCACGCGCACGTTCGTCGCCCTGACGTTCTCGGCGCCGATCGACACGGCGACGCTGGATGGCCGGTCGATGACGGTCGATGCCGAGGGACGGACGGCGCGCATCACGGTCGTGCCGCGCGAGCTCGGACCCGCGCGCTTCAACTGGTCTGCGATCGACCGCGCGGGCACGATCAGCCATGGACAAGTCGAGTACCCGATCGAGCTGCTCGCGCGATCGGTCGAGCTCGACGGCCGCATGTTCGAGAACCTCGCCGCGACGCAGGACCGCGACACGGCGATCGGATGGCAGCGCTGGCCGCGGCGGATCCGCGACCCGCGGACGGGCATCGTCTTCCGACTGGTCGACCCCGGCGCCTACGAGCGCGGCAGCCGCGAGGGCCGCGGCCGCTTCGACGAGCTGCCGCGCCACGAGCGCCGCGTCGCACGACCGTTCTACCTCGCCGAGACGGAGGTGACGCGCGGCGCCTGGCGCGCGTTCGCCGAGCGCACCGAGTTCCGCACGCAGGCCGAGCGCAGGGGGACGAGCCTCACGCGCGCCCCCGGCGCGGCGAGCTGGCATGCGAGCGCGGCGGCGTGGGACGACCCGATCCCCGCGTACCCCTTCGACGCCGACGACACGCACCCGGTGACGCAGATCAGCTGGCTCGATGCGCGGGCCTACTGCGCCGAGCACGGCTACCGCTTGCCGACCGAAGCCGAGTGGGAGTACGCGTGCCGCGCCGGCGGGCCGGGCCAGTACCCGTGGGGCGACACGATCGAGCGCGCACCGGGGAACGGAAACTTCCGCGACGCCACGCTCGCACGCGTGATGCGAGACGCCCCCGGCTTCGAGCACGACGACGGGCACGCTTTCACCGCACCGGTCGGCACCTCGGCGCCCAATGCGTTCGGGTTGTACGACATGCTGGGCAACGTGTGGGAGTGGTGCGAGGATGCGTACGATCCGACCGCCTACGCACGCGCCGACCAGGTCCCCTTCCGACCGATCGAAGGCGCGGCTCCACGCGTCCTGCGCGGCGGCTCATGGTTGACCGATGCCGAGGGCGTGCGCTGCGCACGCCGCGCTTGGGACGACCCGAACAGCGCCTCGGACGTGCGCGGTTTCCGCGTCACGTTCAGCCCCGAAATGCCCCCACTCCAGGCGGCCGCGCTCCGCGCCGACACGCCGCCGACGGCCGAGACGCGCGCTCTGCACGACGAGACGGGGACCAAGCGCGTCGAGTGGATCGCCGTGCGCGACCTCGAGGGCAACGGGGCGTTCGACGGCAAGTACACGAGCTGGTACGCGGACGGCGCGGTCGCGGTCGAGGGTCGCTTCGAGAGGGAGCGACGCCGCCGGCGCTGGACGGGCTACTTCCCGAACGGCGACAAGCAGTGGACCGGGATCTTCCGCGACGACCAGCGCGAGGGTGAGTGGATCTTCTACGATCCGAACGGGACGACGCTCGCCAGCGGAGAGTACGAGCGCGGCTGGCGAACGGGCAGCTGGGGGTCCAGCGAATACTCGCACGTCGACGATGCCACCGGTCGCGGTGAGCTTCTCGCGGGCAAGCGACACGGGCCTTGGATCGAGCGCGGCCCCGAGGGCAGGGTGCGCTTCATCGGGAGCTACGTCCGCGGCAAGCGGGTCGAGGCCTGGCGCTTCTACCACGCCGACGGCACGTACGATCCCCTGATGCTCTCGGGCAGCTACGTCGCCGGACGCAAGGTCGCGGACGCGTCGCCCCCGTGGCGTCCCACGACGTCCGACTACACACCGCCCGCCGTCGCTCCGCGCGCGACACGCCAAGTCGCACGCCTGTTCGCGATCGACGGCGACCCGCTCGGCCTCACCTCGGCGGACTTCGAGGCCCCCTCGCCCAGCCGCTGGGTGGCGCAGATGCGGGAACGGCTCGACACCGGGCCTGATAGCGGCGTCATCGCGAGCCTCGTCGCTTCGCTCTTCGCGTGCGACCTGAGCGATGCGGAGCACGTAGGGCGCGCCGAGTTCGCGCTCGCGCTGCTCGAGAATCTCGCCGGCGGGCGGTCGCTGTCGTGGCGCACAGGGACGTCGAATGCGGACGTCGCCCACAACGGCATGCAGCGCCTGCGGCTGGCGGAGCTTTGGCGCCGGACAGCGGGCGAGCCGCTCTTCTGGGAGCTCGAGGTCGCCCTCCCGCCCGAGCTCCAGCGCGCTCACCCCATCCTGTCCGATCTGGCCGAGGACGAGCGCGAGGTGCATACGCGCCGCGACGATCCCGTGCTGATGAACCCTCTCGACTACCGCGCTATCCCCGCCAGAGCCGCGGTGAAGCCGCGCGGCCGACGCGTCGTCACCGGCGCGGCACAGATCGAGAACGAGCTCGGGCTGGCGCTCGACTGGCTCGAGGCGCACCAGTTCCCCGAGGGCTATTGGGGAGCGGAGGGCTTCACCGGCATGTGCTCCGAAGCCGGCCACTCGGTGTGCGACGGAGAGGGCAATGGGCAACACGACGTTGGCGTCACCGGCCTCGCGCTGCTCGCGCTGCACCGCGCCGGCGGCTCACTGCTCGGGGGTGAGCGCAGCCAAACGTTGCGCGCGGGCGTCGGCTGGCTGCTCTTGCAGCAGGACGACCTCGGCCGCTTCGGGGGCGCCGAGGCTCCCCCGCCCGACACGGCGGTCCCGCGCTCGAAGGCGCGCACGACGCCGCACCGCTTCCCCCCGACGACGCGCGTGTGCGAGACCTGCGGCGGAGACGGGATGCGGGTCGTCGCGGGCCACAGCCTCCTGTGCGGGCCGTGCAACGGAACGGGGTCGGTGACGACTCCGGGGGGCCAGGTTCCGCAGGTGCCC
This sequence comes from bacterium, assembly GCA_024226735.1. Classification (GTDB taxonomy): domain Bacteria; phylum Planctomycetota; class UBA1135; order UBA1135; genus JAAELL01. The sequence continues at coordinate 23,576 of JAAELL010000540.1, forward strand.
CAGACGCCCGGCACGGACGATCAGCCGGCGTCGGCGGGGACCGCAAACGCGTACGACCACGCGATCGCCACCCTCGCGCTCGCGGAGATGCTCGCGAGCACACCGACCCCGAGCCTCGAGCGGGCGGTGCGCGCGGCCGTCGGCTTCATCGAGCGCTCGCGCAACCCGTACGGCGCCTGGCGCTACTCCATGACGCCGAACGGCGACAACGACACGTCGATCAGCTGCTGGAACATGCTCGCGCTCATCGCCGCGCGCGAGGCGGGGATCACGTTCGATTCGGAGGTCTACGTCGGCTTCCTCAACTGGCTCGACGAGGTCACCGACAGCAGCAACATGCGCGTCGGATACGACACGATGGGCAGCCCGAGTGCGCGTATCGTGGGCATCAACGATCACCATGCGGAGCACTTCGGCGAAGCCCTGACCGCGCAAGCGCTCCTGGTCCGCCTGCGGCTCGGCCGCCGCGATACGCGCCCGCGTCAATTCGTGGAGCGCCAGGCCGACCTCCTGGTCAAGGACCCGCCGCCCCACTGGGGTGCGAGCGACCTGCGCATGGACATGTACTACTGGATGTTCGGAACCGACGCACTCCGGCGCGTCGGCGGACGGCACTGGAAGGCCTGGTCGAACGCACTGCTCAAGTCGCTCGCGAACGCGCAGCGGCGCGACGGCGGCTACAAGGGATCGTGGGACCCGGTCGGACCTTGGGGGCCGATCGGGGGCAGGGTGTACTCGACGGCGATGATGGCGCTGGTGAACGAGACGCGGCTACGGGAGTAGTCGGCGCGTCCACCTACATCATCCAGCCGCCAGCCACGTCGAGGTTCTGGCCAGTGACGTGTCCGGCCTCGTCCGAAGCGAGCCAGCACACCGCGCGCGCGATGTCCTCGACGCGCCCGGGCGCCCCCATCGGGATGCGTCCCTGCAGCTCGGGATCGAGCGTGTCGTCGGATGCGTCCTCGTGCGGGATCACCCCGGGGCTGACCATGTTGGCGCGCACGCCGAACGGCGCCTCCTCGAGCGCGAGCGAGCGCACGTAGGCGAGCAGCGCGGTCTTCGCCACGACGTACGCCGGGGCGTCCTTGCGCGCCCGCAGGCTCTCGACCCCCGAGCAGCCGAAGAAGACGTAGGCGCCCGTGGTGGAGCGCACGGCGGCGCGCGTCGCCTGCGTGAGGTAGAAGGCGCTCTCGAAGTTGCCGGCGACGAGCCTCCTGAGGTCCGCGGCGGACGTCTCCGAGAGCGGCGCCAGCAGGTAGGGTCCGACGGCGTGCACGACGATGTCGAGCTGGCCGTCGGCCTTCACAACCTCCTGCACGAGACGCTCGCCGTCCTCGGGGCCGGCGAGGTCCGCCTGGTGCACGCGGCCCGGGAACTCCCCTTCGAGCCCGCGGTCCGCGGGACTGCGGCGCACCACGTGGACGTGCGCGCCGCGCGCCTTCAGCTCCCGCGCCACGCCCCGGCCCAGGCCACGCGCCGAGCCGGTGACGAGGGCAACCCTCAACGCGGCCCCCCGATCGGGGCCAAGCGAATCGACTCGACGTGCATCATCGAGCCGCGGATCTGGACGGCCCGCAGCTCGACCTCAGCCTCGGTCCCGATCCCCGCCTGGATCGTCCCGACGGGCCGCGTGACGAAGTCGTTCCAGCCGGCCGTCGGCTCGACCGTGCCCTGCAGCGCCGCGCCGCCCACCGAGATCGCGAAGGTCGAGCCTTCTTCACCGGGAGCGCAGGCGTACATGATCTCGACCGTCCACGGACCGGGGCGCAGGGCGACGTTCTCCCACACGAGGAAGTCCTCGGCCTTGGTCCAACCGGTGAGGTACTGAACTTCGCGCAGTGCGACGTCGCCCTGGGAATCGGCGACGGTCGCGGTCTCGAAGCGTTCGAGCTGTAGCGACGGCTCCGCCTCGCTCGAAGTGCGCCGCTCGGCGAAGCGTGCCGGCAGCTGGATGCTGCGGTCGGGACCCGAAGTGAAGCGCTCGTTGACGATGGGCGGCCCGTCGAGCTCGAGGGCGACGACGGTCGCGTGCTCCCCGGGCACCAGTCCCGCGATGTGCACGGCCGGGCGACCGGGCGCCGTGGCGAGCACGGGCAGGCGCCGGCGATCGGGGTCGGACAACAGGTACGCGTTCGTCACGGTCGTCTCGAGCCCGGGGAACTCCAGCAGCGAGCTGTTGTGCGGCCAGTCGTAGATGATCAGGTAGACCGTGTTGCCCTTGCGCGTGCTCGTCCCCCACGGCAAGCGCTCGAACGGTCCGGCGAGCGTGCCGTAGATCGCATCGCCGTTGGTCTCGAGCCAGCGCCCGATCGCGAACAGCCGGTCCTGCTCGATCAGCGGAATGCGCCCGTCGGCCGTCGCGCCGACGCCGAGCAGCAAGTTGCCGCCCTCGGAGACCGTCTCGATCAACAGGCGCACGGCTTCGGTGCGGCTCAGGCACGCATCGTAGTCGCCGGCGCGGTTGAACGCGTACGAGCCGCTGATCGCGCGGGCGCGCTCCCACGGCTTGCGCCCGGAGGTCGCGCCCTTGCCGGCGTCGCCTCCGTAGCCGGTCGTGTAGAAGTCGCCGCTCTTGCCGCGCAGCCCCTTGCCCCAGCGATCGTTGACGACGAGATCCCCGGAGCCCTCGCCCAGGATGCGCGCGAGGAGCTCCGGCGACTTCCAAACCGAGTCGGGATGCTCCCACTCGCCGTCGGCCCACAGGACCGAGGGCTTGTAGCGCGCCAACAGATCCTGGATCTGAGGCGTCATGACGGTCTCGACGTACTTGCCGACGTCCTCGCGGTAGACGGGATTGCTCCACTCCAGCAAGGAGTATTGCAGCCCCATCTTCAGCCCCTTCGCGCGCACGGCCTCGGCCAGCTCGCCGACGACGTCGCGCTCCGGTCCGACCTCGACGCTGTTCCACGGGTACCCGCGCGCGGCGCTCGCCTCCTCCGATCCCCACAGGGCGTAGCCATCGTGGTGCTTGGAGGTCAGCCCGACGTACCTCGCGCCCGCACGCTCGAAGATCGAAGCCCACTCCGCGGGGTCGAACATGCTCGCCTCGAACCGTGGCGCGAACGAGCGGTACTCGAACTCCGCGCCGTAGTGCTCCGCGTGGAAGTCCCGCGCCGCCCCCTCGGCCCCGATCGCCTGCTCGTACCACGCGGCGGGCGCGCCCACGTCGGCGAACCCGGGCACGGCGTATACGCCCCAATGGACGAGGACACCAAACTTCGCCTGCTGGAACCACTGGGGAGCACGGCGCTTGTTGAGCGCATCCCAGTCAGGTTCGAGGTCCTGGGCGTGAACGAACGGAGCGAGAAGGAGAGCGAGGAGAAAGGGCGTCGTGAGCTGCATGGCGCGCAGAGGTTACCCGATCGACGGGCCTTCTTAGAGGCCCGGCCAACAAAGCACCCGGCACCCGCTCGGCCCCGTTACGCCACCGTTAGGCAGCGACGAGCGTCACGTGCGGACCGAGAGCAGGCCGTGCCTGCGCCACCCCACGCGTTGCAGCCACGTGCGCGCGGGAGCGAGCGGAGGTGGCTCGCTCGCCCCCAGCTCCTCCAAGCGGAACTCACGCCACCCGTCGAAGAACATCCCCGAGCAGAAGATGTCGATCGGGTCTGCCTCAAGTGGACGCTGTGTCTTTGCGTGGCTCTTGTGGTGGTCGGTGTTCTCGAGCACGTACTGCAGGGCATTGCGGACCTCCTTCGGCGTGCGCAGGATTCGATCGAAGTAGCGATCCGCGAACACCTTCCCCGTGCGCCGCCACACCTTGTTCAGGGCCCGCGCAATCCGTACCGACAGCCCTTGGAGTCCACGCGAGAGAGCCGTCCGGTTCGTCGCCTCGACGATGAAGTGCAGGTGATTGCCCTGCACCGAGAAGTGGTTGAGCCGAAAGCCATTCCGGTCGCACCCGGCACGGAATGCGCCCCGTAGCGCCTTGAAGGGCTTCTTCGTCCGCAGGCTCGGCAGCCGCTTGTCGAGCGTCATCACCACGTGAACGGGAAACCGCGCCGCAAGCGCCTCACGCTTCACGTGCGACACGCCGGAGTCGGCCTTCTTGGGCCGCCCCACCCGGTGCCCCTCGCGGTGCCCCTCGCGGCGCTTGAAGCCGAACGTCAGCTGGGAATCGAGGTGGTTCCGGGTGGTCTTCTTGCGCGTCTTCTTCACTCGCCGAGCCATGCTTGAATTATGGCACTGTTCTTCTGAGACTCAACCCTCTCGTGGCTGTAGTTTTCTTGCATCCTTCAAGGAACCGCCCAGGATTCGCGCCCCGCTCCTCCCCCGCCTGTCCCTGTTTCGTGAACGGGGCTTCGGCCTCCGGATCCGAGCAAGAACTACGGGGCCCGTCCCGTTGCGTTGCCCGCCACCGACAGCATCGCCCGCCCGGAGGGCGAGCGGGCGACGGTGACGGGCAACGCGACGGGACGGGCGCGCGGAGTTTGGTGTGGGGCAAGGTCGGGTTCGCGCGCCTCTCCGAGGGGAGAGGACGGCGCTTGCGAGCGTCCAGAGGATGGCTTGTTTCTTCATCACGGTCTTTCAGGTCGGCGGGAGTTCCGCGGTCGGTGGCGCACCGAGTGCGAGCCACTCGGCTTCGACCAGAAAGACGCCCGATTCCGTGGCGGAGATCGGGCGTGCTTCACGGCCCGCGTCGGGCCCGGCCGCGCTCGCGCGGACCGTTCCGTTCCGCCGTTGCTCAGTGGAACGTCACCGCGACCGCGTCGGTGAAGTTGCTCGAGCCGAGGTCGCGGAACCAGCACTGGAAGTTCCAGGTATCCCCGGGCTGGACGGCTTGCGCCGGGGACAGGGGCAGCGCCCCGAGGTCGATGGGGATGGTGCCGACCGGCCCCTGGATGATCTGGCCTGCCTGGTTGTAGCGACCGATCCCGGAGCAGCCCTGGAACCCGCACGTCAGGCACAGGACCCCTTGGCTTCCCGGCGGCATGAACTGGCCCTGGTTGGAGCCGACGAGGAAGTAGCCGAACTCGCCGATCGGCAGGTCTTCCGCGGTGAGTGCGATGTCGTTCAACGCGACCGCGGTGCTGCCCGCGACGGAGAGTCGGGCGGGAAGGCCGCTCGAGTTGGGGATCGCCGGACTGCAGTACGGGGCCCCGATCTCGCCCTTCATCACGCGGATGAAGGCCGTGCTGAGCGGGGCGGCGATGCTGCCCAGGAGGTTGCCGCTCGAATCGTAGTGCAGGATTTCGCTGCTCTGGCTGGAGCTGTATCTCGACGTCCAGATCGTTCCGTCAGCAGCGACCGCGATTCCGACGCCTTGAACTCCGAACGGAGTCGAAATCGATGCGAGCGGCGTTCCGTCCTGGGCGAACTGATAGACGTTGCCGTCGTTCCAGCCCACGCTCCAGAGCGTTCCGTCCGGCGCCATGTCGATGTCCGCTGGCTCGAAGGACCCCGTGCTGAAACTGCCGAGCGGCGTTCCGTCCTGAAGGAAGTGGTGGATGAGGTGGTCATCCACGTCGCAGGCCCAGAGATGGTCGTTCGCGTCGACGAGCAGGCCCCACACCCACCCACCGGCGACCGGGATCGTTCCCACGTGACCCATCGGTCCGTAGAGCTCGATCTTCGCGGCGCCCGAGTCGGCGACGGCCAGGGTTCCGTCGGAGAAGACCGCGACGTCGCCTTGGGACGTCATCAGCTGTGGTAGGTCGCTGGACGAGACGAACGTCCCGGTCGCGTCGAAGAAGACGGCCGCGCGCGGGCTCCCCACGCTTGCGACCCACCCACCGTCCGGGGTGATCTCCGCCCCCTGCCACTGGCCACCGGGACCACCCGAGCTCTGGGCGACCAACGTGCCGTCCGGCCTGTAGTGGATGAGTCGTCCTGGGTTAAAGACGTTCACGAGGAGGTCACCCTCCACGAGTTGCGCCCGGGCAGCCGGTGAGAGAAGAGCGAGCGATGCGGCTGCGGCGGGAAGGAACTGTTCGATCGTCATGGATGTAGTCTCCGGTCCCGGGGTCTGCTCCTTGTCCACGGGCCGCGCTCGATTGTCGGCGAAAGCGACGATTCTGAACAGGTCCTGATGCAGCGCAGCGCTAGCCGCTCAGACGCGCACGAGCCCCACGCGCGTGCCGCCAACGAGCTCGGTCATCTCCGTCGCAAGCTCCTCGGAGATCGCGACCCCGTACCCCTTGCCGGCGCGGACGCGGCGCGACACGCCGTCGCTGCCGCTGGTCTGCAGGAACAGCGGGCACTTGCCGTTGTGGCGCTGCGCGACCTGGACGAGGTCCGGCAGGAGCATTTGGTCCTCGCGTGAGAGGCTGACCTGGACGCCGCCCTGGAATCTGCGCAGCGCCTCGCTGAGGGGCAGGGCCTCGTCGAGCAGGAGCGCCGGCTCCTCGCCCGAGTCTTCGATCTTGCCGCGGCACAAGATGACGTTGCCGTTCTCGATCAGGTCCTTGAGCTCCTCGTACGGGCGAGGGAACACCGTGACGTTGATCGCTCCGTGCAGGTCCTCCAGGCGGAAGCGACACATCCTGGAGCCGGCCATGCGGCCCGACTTCACGACGAGCTCGGCCTTCTGCAGGACGAACCCCGCGAGGTGGATCTCGACGCCGCCCTCCATGTCCTTCAGCGCCGTGATGGAGAGCTTCTTCGGCACCTACAAGCAGGAGTGGGCTCACGACCACCGATGGTCCGGGCTGATCGACGCCCGCGCCGCAACACACGACTACATCGATGTCTTCTACAACCGGCAACGACTTCACTCCTCGCTGGGGTACAGGACTCCGGCTGAAGCGGACGAGGATGTCGCGTAGGCCCAGGAGATATCCACACATTATGAGTCTCCTCTCCCCCGCACCCCCTCTCCTCCCGGGGCTCTGCCCCGGAACGCCGCACTACGCTTCAGCCAGCTCGGAGGCTGGCTTCGCGCTGCTCCCCGCTGAGGAAGGGGCCCCCTGGGGCGAGTGACGCCGACGAGGAGGGGCTGGACTGTGGGGACAGGCGCGCGGAGTCTGGTGTGGGGCATCACGCGCCTCGCCGAACGATGGCCAACGCTTCAGTGCCACAATTCGCCTCGCCCACCAGAACCGGAGAGACAGCGAATCCGCCCCCCCATTCCTCGCCGCGCCGTCCCCGATTCAGAGGTCGAGCTTCGTGAACGACCGGGAACGCGCTCCCCCCTAAAACGCGACGCTCGTCGCGTTCGAGAAGTTGCTGGACACCCCGTCGCGGTGCCAGGCCTGAAAGACGCGGCTCTCACCAACATTCACCGCCGGCACCGGTGCAAACGAGCCATCAGTGGGAAGAACGATCTCCCCCACCCCGATGACCGGCTGCCCGACTCCCGCGGCGTCGAACTGGAAGACCTGGCCGAGCGGCACGCTGCTGTAGCGGTACTGCGGGCTCGTGACGCAAAGGACGCCGTCCGCCCCCGGGGGAACGACGTACAGGCCAGGCAATCGGCCGGTGATGTAGTAGCCAAACTCACCCGCCGGTCCCTGCGTGACGTTCAGGCGTGGCGCCAGCCAACACCGACTGCTACTCCAACAGCCCCAGGCGCCCCAGCGGCCACAGCCGCACACGCACCTTCCCGCGCAAGTTCTCGTACGGCACCTGCCCGAACTCGCGGCTATCCGAGCTGCGAATGCGGTTGTCGCCCAACACGAAGCAGTGCTCGGGCTTGACCACCGTCGGCGGATAGCCGGCGGGGTCGAGCGACGACTGGTCGACGTAGCCCTCGACGATCGCGATGTGGTTGACCCACACCGTGCCCGCGCGGATCTCGACGATGTCACCGGGGACGGCGACGACGCGCTTGATGTAGTCGAGGGTCGGGTTCTTCGGGTAGCGCAGGACGACGATGTCGCCGCGGTCGGGCTTGGTGAACAGGTAGCTGACGTGGTCGACCAGGATCCGATCGCGGTCGTGGATGCCGGGCATCATCGAGCTGCCGCGCACTTCGGAGAAGTTGAAGAACAGACCCCATACGAGGACGAGCACGATGCCCGCCTTGAGACCGGCAAGAAAGAAGCGCCCTGTCGGAGCGTCTTGCGGCGGCACGAGCTTGCTCGCGGACCGCATCTCGGTGGGCTCGTCCCAGGCGCCCGCGTGGACGTCCATGAGCCCCGCGAGATCGTGGCTCGTGCGCGGCTGCGGCGGCACTTGGGGGTGGGCGCGGTTCGCGTCGGCTTCGGGGACCATCGCAGCGTGTATCGGGCCGCGCAGCCGGCTCCCTTGAGCGTCATCCGCCCGCCCGCATACTGAACGGATGGCCCAACCCCTTCCCGCCCCCTCCACGGACGATGCCGCACGCCTCGATGAGCTGCTCGCGGACCTCGTCGACCAGCGCGCCGGCATCGCCCCCATCTCCGCCGCCGAGCGTGCCGCCCGGCGCGCACGCCTCGGCACACTGCTCGCCGAGCGATGCCTCGACGCGCTCCTGGTCGAGCCCGGCGGCACGCTGCGCTACCTCGCGGACGTCGACTGGCACCACTCCGAGCGCCTGTTCGGGCTCGTCGTGTTCGCGGATGGGACACACCTGTGGATCGCTCCCGCATTCGAGAAGACGCGGGCGGAGCTCTTCACCGCGGCGTGTCCCGGCGAGCTGCTCCTGTGGGACGAGCACACCTACGCCTTCGCCCCCCTCGCCTCGGTCCTGCGCGCGCGCGGCGCCGAGCGCATCGCGATGGACCCCGACGTGCGCACACGCTTCGCCTTCGGCCTCGCCGCCGCGCTCGGATCCGACGCCGTCTCGGGTGCCGGGGTCGTCGCCGCCTTGCGCGGGACGAAGGACGAGCACGAGCTCGCGCTGCTCGCGCGCGCCAACGAGCTGACCCAGCACGCGATCCGCACCGTCGCGCGCAGCATCGAGCCGGGCGTCACCGCCGCCGAGGTCGCCATGCGCATCGACCACGCGCACCGCCGGCTCGGGTTCACGAACCCGTGGAACCTGTCCCTCGTCGGACCCTCCGCCGCGTTCCCGCACGGCGACGGCAAGCCGGCGGTGATCGCCAAGGGCGACGTGCTCTTGATCGACTCGGGCGGATCCTTCCACGGCTACCAGTCGGACAACACGCGCACGTGGACGGTCGGCGCGCCGCCGCACGAGCGCTTCGAACGCGCCTGGCACGCGGTGCGCGACGCCCAACGCGCGGCGTTCGAGACGCTGCGCCCCGGGGCGCTCTGCGGCGACGTCGATCGCGCCGCGCGCGCCCGGCTCGAAGCCGCCGGCTTCGGCGGCGGCTACACGGCGCTCTCCCATCGCCTCGGACACGGCATCGGCGTCGAGGGCCACGAGCCGCCGTACCTCGACGGCGGCTCCGAGGTCGTCCTCGCGCCAGGCATGACGTTCTCGAACGAACCGGGCATCTACCTGGACGGCGAGTTCGGCCTGCGGATCGAGGACATCGTCGCGGTCACCGCGGGCGGTGCCGATCACTTCGGAACGTGGCAGGCGGGACCAGCATCACCGGACTGAGATCGCGGCCGGGCTTGTGGTCGGCGCGGGCACTTGGTATCCCAGCCCGCCCATGGAGCCTCCGCCCCCGCCCGCGCGCGCCGCGTCGTCCCGATTCGGCGCGGCCCTGCGGGTGGCGCGCAAGGAGCTCGTCTCGAGCCTCCGCGACCGGCAGACGGTGATCTACACCTTCGTCCTGCCGATTTGCATGTACCCGGTCCTGTTCTGGGTGATGCTGCAGGGTTTTCTTGTCGTGCAGGGTCAGAAGGAGCGCACCGAGACGCGCGTCGGCGTCGCGGCCGTCGCGCAGGACGCGATCCCCGCGGGCCTGACGAACGCGCTCGCCCCACCCTCCCACGGGGACACGCAGACCAATCCGGTGCAGGTCGAGGTCGCCGCGGCGCCCCACGACACCGGCGGCGCGCGCGCCTGGGTCGCGAGCCAAGGCGACGAGGCGGACGCCGAGCGTCCGCACGCCGTGCTCTTCCTGCCCGGGCCCGACGCGGACGCGCAGCTGTTCTTCGACAGCACCGAGTCCAAGTCGGTCCTCGCCCGCGAGCGCGTCGCGGGGCGCCTGCCCGGCTTCGCGACGAAGCTCAGGAGCGAAGCCGCGACGGCCGCGAGCGTCGATCCGCTCGAGCTCGATCCGATCGAGCTGCGCTCGAACAACGTCGCGCCCAAGAGCGACAGCGGCGCGCTGATCCTGTCGATGCTCCTGCCGATGCTGCTCGTCATCATGTCGGTGATGGGCGCGTTCTTCCCGGCCGTCGATCTGACGGCCGGCGAGAAGGAGCGCGGCACGGCCGAGACGACGATGCTGTTGCCGGTGCCGCGCGCGGCGGTGCACGAGGGCAAGGTGCTGGCGGTGTGCGCAACCGCGGTCGTCGCGACCTTTCTCAACCTGATCGCCCTGGGTTTCTCGGCCGAGAACCTGATCGGGCTGCTCGCGCGCTCGGCGCAGTTCGAGGTGAAGCTGCCGGTGCTCGCGCTGTTCGCGGTCGCGCCGCTGGCGCTCTTGTTCTCGTTCTTCGTCGCCGCGGTGCTCACCAGCGCCGCGGGCCTCGCGAACAGCTTCAAGGAGGGCCAGGCGATGCTCGGCCCGGTCCAGCTCGTGTTCATCCTGCCGGCGATGATCGGCGCGGTCCCCGGCATCGACCTCGACTTGCGCTGGGCGCTGGTGCCGATCGCGAACGTCGTGCTCGCGTTCCGCGCAATGCTGCTCGGCAAGGAGCTGTACCTCGAGTACGCCGTGACGGCGGTCGCGCTCTTCGTGTACGCGATCCTCGCGACGCGCTTCGCCGTGCTCCTGCTCTCGCGCGAATCGGTCGCGCTGTCGTCGTCCACGATCCCGCTCAAGCGGCTCTTCTCGACGCTGCGCTCGAGCGGCGACACCCAGTGATCCCGCTTGTGACCCCGTCACCATGACCACCGAAGCAGCCATCCTCGCCGAAGGCCTCGAGAAGACCTTCCACGACCCCCAGCGCGGGACGGTCGAGGCCGTCAAGGGCCTCGACCTCGAGTGCCGCTCGGGCGAGATCTACGGCCTGCTCGGCCCCAACGGCGCCGGCAAGACGACGACGCTGCGCATGCTGGCGACGATCCTCGCCCCCACCGGTGGCCGCGCGACCGTCGCGGGCGTCGACGTCGCGACCGACCCGCTCGGCGTGCGGCGCAACATCGGCTTCCTCTCGGGCAGCACCGGCCTCTACCCGCGCCTCACCGCGCGCGAGACGCTCACCTACTTCGGCGAGCTGCACGGCCTCGCGGGCGACGCGCTGCGCACGCGGGTCGACGAGCTGATCGAGATCTTCAGCATCGGCTCCTACGCCGACGGCCGCTGCGAGGGCCTGTCGACCGGCCAGCGCCAGCGCGTCTCGATCGCGCGCGCGGTCGTGCACGACCCCAAGGTCTTGATCCTCGACGAGCCGACGACCGGCCTCGACATCATGGCGTCGAGCGACATGATCGACTTCATCGACTCGCGCCGCGCGGCCGGCCGCTGCGTCCTGTTCAGCACGCACGTCTTGTCCGAAGCCGAGCGCTTGTGCGACCGGATCGGGGTGATCTACAGCGGTCGCATGCTGGCGGTCGGCACGCTCGACGAGCTGCGCGAACGCACGGGCGAGAGCTGGCTCGAGGACGTGTTCAAGGCCTTGGTCCGCGAAGCGGAGCCGAGCGCGTGAGCCGCACGGGATCCGTCGTCCGCGCCGTGCTCGGTGTCGAGCTGCGCCAGTTGATCCGGGACCGCCGCGCGCTCCTGACGGCGATCCTGTTGCCGGCGCTCCTGTACCCGCTGATCTTCCAGGCCGGCCAGTGGGTCGAGGACGTATCGGAGAAGACGCTCGCCGAGCGCGAGGTCGCCGTCGCCCTCGACACGGGCCGCGCCGACGCCGAGGTCGTCCGCCGCGCGCGCGAGCTGCTCGCCGCGCGCACGCCGATCGAGCTGATCGACGTCGACGCGCAGCCGGTGTTCACGCTCGAGGAGGGAGAAGCGGAGAGCGACGCGCTGCGCCCCGTCGTGCGCGAGCTGCTCGGGGACACCGCGCAGCTCTTGCTCACCGCGCAGCCCCACCCGAGCGCGCCGCGCCGCACGCTGTTCCAGCTCTACTACGAGGTGAAGGACGACGGCGCGCGCGAGGCCCAGGAGCGCGCGCGCGGCGCCTTGCGCGAGCTCGAAGCCCAGATCGCCGCCGAGCGCCGCGACGCCCTGCTCGGCGGCGACCCCGCGGCCGGGCTCGACCTCGCGATGGTCGACGTCGCGACCGCGGAGGCCGCGCGCGGCGCGGAGCTCGGCCGCCTGTTGCCGTTCCTCGCGGTCCTGATCCTGATCTCGGGCGGCGCCTACGCGGCGCTCGCGGTGTTCGCGGGCGAGCGAGAGGCGGGCACGCTCGAGACACTGCTCGTGCAGCCGGTGCCGACGCACGCGGTCGCGTGGGGCAAGTTCCTCGCGGTGCTCGTCGCGGGATTGACGGCGCTGTTCGCCAACCTAGCGAGCCTCATCGCCTGCGTCGCGTTCCGCCTCGGCCCGTTCGCGAACGAGATGGACGAGGTCGGCGGCATCGGCCTCGCGCGCATCGCCGGCAGCCTGAGCTACCTGCCCGGCTGCGTACTGCTGTGCGCGGTGCTGTGCCTGGTGTGCGGCCGCGCGCGGACGTTCCGCGAGGGGCAGATGACGCTGCTGCCGATCACGCTCGCGACGGCGCTGCCGTCGGCGATCGTTTTGAAGCCCGAAGTGCAGCTCGACTTCCTTTGGGCGGTCGTGCCCTTCGCCGGCCCGGCGCTCGCGATGCGCGACGGCCTGCGCGGCGGCCTGCAGGTCGGGCCGCTCCTGTTGATGATCGCCGCGCACGCCGTGTACGCGGGCTTCGCCCTGAGCCGGCTGTCGTCGATCCTCGACGCCGAACGCATCCTGCGATCGGAGGGCGACGAGCAGGAGGCGACGCTGCGCCGCGCGAACGCGCGCCACGCACTGCGCTGGGGTTTCGTGAGCGTGCTCGCGCTGTACGTCATCGGCGGGCGCGTGCAGCAGTGGGATCCGGTGTACGGGCTTCTGTTGACGCTGTGGGTGCTCGTCGTCGCGCTCGCGATCGGGTGCGCGGCGCGCACCAAGCGTCCGCTCCTGCCGGAGCTCGGCTTGACGCTCCCCCACCCCGCGCACGTGCTGGGCGCGGTGCTGCTCGTCCCGGGCCTGGTGATGCTCGCGCGCTGGTACCTGCCGGTGCAGCAGGAGATCCTGCCGCTGCCGAGCTCGATGGCGGAGAGCGCCGCGGGCCTCGGATTCCTCGAGGACATGACGCCGCTCGCGATGTTCGGGCTGCTCGCGTTGACGCCGGGGATCTGCGAGGAGCTCTTGTTCCGCGGCGCATTGCTCTCGAGCTTGAAGCAGGATCTCAGGTGGCCGCGAATCCTGTTCTGGGAGGCGCTGCTCTTCGCGGCGGCGCACGCTTCGATCTACCGCATCGTGCCGACGGCGTTCCTCGGGGCGGTGCTGGCGGCGATCACGCTGCGGACGCGGAGTATCGTGCCGGCGGTGCTGGTGCACGTGGGGTACAACGGGACGCTGGTGTTGGCGGATGCGGGGAGCGTCGATTGGACCGCGCAGACGTGGTTCACGGTGCTCGCGTGGGCGGCGCCGGTGGGGATTGGGCTGCTGGCGCTGCGCCGCCCGAGAGCTGACTAGGCGAGGCCCGATTGGCCACGGGAGCCGATCGCCGCTACCGTGCAGGCTTCCCACCCGCTCGCGCCGATGCCCAAGCAACCCGACCGCCACAGCTACCGCGTCTTCATCTCGTCGACCTTCGTCGACAACCAGGCACGCAGGAAGATCATCGAGGACGCCGTCCTGCGGGCCAACATGCAGCCCGTCGGGATGGAGCGGTTCACCGCGGACACCGACCCGACCCCGGAGGCTTGTGTGCGGATGGCCGAGGAGGCGGACCTCCTGGTCGGAGTCCTCGCTTGGCGCTACGGATGGACACCCGACGGAGACGGACCGTCGATCACCGAGATGGAGTACTACGCGTCGCGCGAGCAGTTGATGTTCGTGATGGACGGGAAGGGTGATTCGGACGAGGACTTCGACGAAGGTCCGGACAAGTGGCTCAAGCAGCACAAACTCGAGCAGTTCAAGCAGCGCGTCCAGCGGGACGGGATGCCGGGGCTCGTCACGGATGCGACCTTGGGCGTGTCCGTCCTCGATGCGCTCCACCGATGGCGGGACAAGAGGGAACGCGCAGACGCGGCCTCGCCCCCGCGGCAGCCGGGCGGCGGCATCCAGAGCTACCTCGAAACTGTCGCCTCCCAGCATGATTCGATCGAGATCGCGGGGTTCGACTCGAAGCTGCGCGTGCCGATCAAGATCGAGGATCTCTGCGTCAGCCTATCCGCCGCACTCGACCGCAGCATCGACGGCAACATGCGGCGCTGGGGAACGCACGAGCTGGGCGAAGGCGACAACCCCAGCGAAGACCTCTCCAACATCCCCCTCAACGAGGCGTTCGCGTGGGCCGATCACTACGGCGAACGACGCGGCATCGTCATCCTCGGCGACCCCGGCTCGGGAAAGACCACGCATCTGCGCCGCATGGCGCTGGCGGCCGCATCCGACAGTCCCTCGCGTCTCGAGCTCCCGCAGGAGGTCGTCCCGGTCTTCCTTCCCCTACGCGACCTCGAGAACGTCGATGCCGGCATCGATGCGTTCGTGCAATCGCAGATCGACGCGAACAAGCACCTGCGCGCCAAGGTCCCCCCCGGCTTCGGAACGGATCTCGTCAAGCGCGGCAAGTTGCTCTTGCTCCTGGACGGCCTCGACGAGGTCGCCGGTACTCGGGCCCGAGAGGACGTCGTCCGCTGGGTCGAGGACGCTCTGCGAGCCAACACCGACTCGTACTTCGTCGTCACGTGTCGCTACGCCGGCTACCGCGCTCTGAAGGAGCAGTTCTCGGCGCAGTTCCTCGAGCTGCATCTGCGCCCGCTCGACGAGGAGCAGGCCGCTCGGTTCGTGCACAACTGGTTTCGAATCGTCGAGACCGGGTTCGCGGCGGACCGCGAGCGCGCCGCGCGCGAGGCCGCCGACCAAGCCGACGATCTGCTCGCAAGGCTGAAGGCCAAGCGCTCCGACACGCGAGTCTTCGAGATGACCCGCAACCCGCTGCTCTTGACGGGCCTCTGTCTCGTGCACCGCGACCGCGGCCAGCTCCCAGAGAAGCGCGCGACGCTCTACCACGAAGCGACCGGCGTGCTGCTCGAGCGCTGGCGCGAACACAAGAACCTCGAGGTCGACCTCGACGCCGACACCGCCCGGCGGCTGCTTCAGCCAGTCGCCCACTGGCTGCACTCCGAGGAGAAGCGCACGCGCGCGTCGGCCGCGGAGCTGGAGCCGATCGTCGGTGGCGCGTTGGCGTCGCTGGGTCTCGCCGAGCGTTCGGCCAAGGAGCTGCTCGAGCGCATCCGCGACGAGAGCGGCCTCCTGACCGGCTGGGGCCAGGACAGCTTCGGGTTCCTGCACCTCGGCTTCCAGGAGTTCCTGGCCGCGCGCCACATCGCGAATCGCTACGTGGCCCAGCCCGAGCTTCTCGAGGAGCTCGCCGGGCACTTCGGCGAGAGCTGGTGGCGGGAGGTGACGCTGCTCTTGCTCGCACTTCCCGACGTGCCGCTCTTCGGACCGCTCATGCGGATCGTCGTGGGCAGCCCGGCTTTCGTGGAGCACGAGGATCTGGTCCAGCAGTGCGTCGAGCACGCGCTCGAGGTGACGTGGGAGCCGTTCTTCGATTTCCTCGGGATCACGGACCCCGAGGCGCTGCAAGAACGCGATCGTGTGGCTCTGCGAATCCTGAAGAAACACGATTCTGAGGCCCTCGAGGGTTTCCTTTTCGAGCAGCTTGGCGACGACTCTGTCGCCATTGTCGCCACGAGAGAGACGTCGATCCCGATCGAAGCGCACAACGGCCACGACCTCGTGCGCATCCCCGCCGGGACGTTCCTCATGGGTGAGAACGAGGAGCAGCACGAGGTCGAGCTGGCCGAGTTCCACCTTGCGACGCACCCGGTCACGAACGAGCAGTACGCACGCTTCCTGAAAGCGAACCCGGACGCGAGCGAGCCCGAGGTCTGGGGCGACAGCCGGTACAACCAGCCGAACCAGCCCGTCGTCGGCGTGTCCTGGGACGAGGCCAACGCGTACTGCGACTGGGCCGGGCTCGTGCTCCCCACCGAGGCCCAGTGGGAGCGGGCGTGCCGGGCGGAAACGACGACAACCTATTGGTCCGGGGACGACGAGGCCGATCTCGATCGAGTCGGGTGGTACGGCAAAAACTCGGGCGGACGACTGCACCCCGTCGCCGAAAAACCGCCGAACCCGTTCGGCTTGTACGACGTGCACGGCAACGTCTGGGAGTGGTGCCTGGACTGGTATGGGGGCTACGAGAAGCAGCCACGACCTGGCGACGGGGCGCGGCATCTAGAGGGCGGCTCCCACCGGGTCTACCGGGGCGGCAGCTTTGCGGACGGCGCGCTGCTCGCGCGCTCCGCGTATCGCTACTACGCCCCCCCCGGCTCTCGCCTCGACGCCCTCGGCTTTCGCCCGGCCAAAGCTCACTCCTAAGCTCCTTCACGACTTCACCCCCCCCCCCAGCCCACACGCGTCGCCGGCCGTGCGCAGCCGGCCGAGCGGCGCCCCGGGGAGCGAACTCGAGCGCTGCGTGCGATGCTCTCGATATTTTCTCGATTTCGAGGTGCGGAGATGGCGGGCGGGTGGGGATGGGAGACGGCATGCGCGTCAAGATCTTCACGTTCCGCTACTCGGCCACGCTCGGTGGCTTCGACGAGACTCCGTTGCAGGAGTTCGCCCGCGACAAGGAGGTGCTGGCGTTCCGCGAGCACTTCTTCACGCTCAACGACGTGCCGCACTTCGCGTGCGTGATGACGTGGCAGGACCGGATCGTGCCGGCCGGAGAGACCGCCGAGGCGCCGTTTCCGCGGCGCAACAAGCCCGATCCGACCGCGGAGCTCTCCGAGTCCGACCGGATCCTGTTCAACACGCTGCGCGAGTGGCGCGCCGCGCGCGCTCGGGAGGACGGCCTCCCGCAGTACGTCGTCTTCACCAATCGCCAGCTCGTCGAGATCGTCAAGCGCAAGCCCGACAGCACGACCGCGCTGACGAACATCTCGGGCATCGGCCCGAAGAAGGTCCAGCGCTACGGCGCGGCGCTGCTCGAGATGATCACCCCCGCACCGGCCGACGCGTGAGCCCCTTCCTCTCGAGCCGCCCGCCGGCGCGCGAGACCGGCCCCGAGTTGCTCGTGCTCGCGCGCTGGGAGACGTTCACCGCGTGGCTCCTCGCGCACACCGGCCGCTGGCCGAAGACCGCGCGCTTCACGCTGGTCCAGCGCCTCCAGAACCACGCGCTCGATGTCGCCGAGCACCTCGTCGTCGCCCGCTACGAGCCGAGCCGGCGCCGGGCCGTCCTGCACGAGGCGAACCTGCTCCTCGAGCGCATGCGCCTGCTCCTGCGCCTGGCGCGCGAGAACGGCGTGCAGTCGAGGAGCGGCTTCGAGTCCGCGGCACGCGGCCTGGACGAGGTCGGGCGCATGCTCCACGGCTGGCGCAGGTCGCTGGGATGAGGCGCACGGGCGGGCTGTGGGACGAGGTCGCCTCGTTCGAGAACCTGCGCCGTGCCGCCCAGCGCGCGGCGCGCGGCAAGCGCCGCGTCGCCGGCGTGGCGCGCTTCCTCGCCGACCTGGAGCCGGAGCTCCTCGCTCTCCAGCGCGAGCTGCGCTCCGGACAGTGGCGTCCGGGTTCGCCGACCACCTTTCGCATCCACGATCCCAAGGAGCGCACGATCACCGCGGCGCCGTTGCGCGACCGCGTCGTCCACCACGCGCTGATCGATGTCCTGGAGCCCGTGCTCGAGCGGCGCATGGTCGACGCGAGCTTCGCCTGCCGCCGCGGCAAGGGGACCCACGCCGCGCTCGCCCGCGCGAGGCGCCTGGTGCGGCGGCACGAATGGTTCCTCAAGCTCGACATCGCGCGCTGCTTCGACTCCCTCGATCACGGCGTCGTGCTCGATTGTCTGGCGCGCGTCGTCAAGGACCGGCCGGTCCTCGAGCTCGCTCGCACGATCGTCGCCACGGACCGTGGCGTGGGTCTGCCGATCGGCAGCCTCACGAGCCAGTGGTTCGCCAACCTGGTACTGGACCGGCTCGATCACTTCGTGCTGGAGGATCTCCGCGTGGGCGGCTACGTGCGTTACATGGACGACTTCGTGCTCTTCGGCGACGACAGGGCAGCGCTGCGTCGCGCCCACGACGCGGTCGCGCGTTTCGTCGAACACGAGCTTCGGCTGCGGCTGAAGGACCGCGCGACAATCCTCGCCCCTACGCGTGAGGGCCTACCCTTCCTCGGCTGGCGCCTCTATCGCGGCACGACGCGCCTGCGCCCCGGCAACCTGCGCCGTATCCGCGCGCGCCTGCGGCACCGGCGGTGGGAGCACAGGACCGGCCAGATCACCGAGACCGAGCTCGCCGCGAGCGTGCGCTCGGTCGCGGAGCACCTGCGGCACGGGAGCACCCTCGCTCTGCGCCGCCGGTTGTTCGAAGGAGGCGAGCCCTGAGCGGCTCCAACCGGGTCAACCGGGGCGGCAGCTTTGCGGACGACGCGCAGAACGCGCGCTCCGCGTATCGCAACAACGCCCACCCCGGCAATCGCAACGACGACCTCGGCTTTCGCCCTTGCCAAGGCGCCACACCGCCCGATCGACGCGGCCACGCAGGAACCGGCGGACCGCACGCAGCGCACGTGACGCCCAGGCTCGTCTCCCGTGCCGCCGCCCGGCGGCCAAATCGAAACGGCGGCCCCGGAGGTGGTAGGGAAACCGAAGCTTCCGGGGCGCCTCTCCGCTCGCGCTCGGGCCGGCTTCGCCCGGCCCTCGCTCGCGCGGGCTCGGCCTTCGGCCTCGCCGTGGGGGCTCCGCCCCCTACACCCCCGTGAGCGCGCCGCTTCGCGCGCGCTCGAGTGGGTCGTCAGCTCACCGCGTTTTGTCCGCGCCTCGGTCGGCTACGCACGACCGGGCGCTCGTCTCCTGGGTGGCCAGCTTCGCTTCGCTCCGCCGCGGAGTTCTTCGCGCAAGGGGTGAAGTGGTGAAGGGGATCAGGAGTGAGATCTGGCCGGGCGAAAGCCGAGGCCGGCGCTGCGAAAGCCGGGGGGGGCGTAGCGGCGAAACGCGGAGCGCGCGCGCTGCGCGACGACCGCAAAGCCGCCGCCCCGGAAGACCCGGTAGGAGCCGCGTGTAGGAACGTAGGCGGCAGGGTGAGCGGCCATCGATTCCGAGTAGCCCTCGGACCAGCGATCCTCCACCCACTCCCAAACGTTGCCGTGGACGTCGTACAGGCCGAACGCGTTCGAGGGCTTCTCCTTCACGGGATGCCGCCGCCCTTCCGCGTTGCCATCGAACCAGCCCACTTGCTCGAGATCGCTCTCGCCGTCGCCCGACCAGTAGCGCGTGGTCGTGCCTGCACGGCAGGCATACTCCCACTCCGCCTCCGTCGGCAGCCGTCCGCCCAACCACCGGCAGAACAGCCACGCCTCCCACCAGTTCACCTCCACGACGGGGTGATGCGGCTCGCCAGCCTTTTGCGTCGGATCAAACCGTCCGTACTGCTCCTCGGTGACCGATGTCTCCGCCAGCTGGAACGGCGCGACCGTGACGGGATGCGCCGGGCCCTCATCGTCGTACCGCCCTTCCTCGTCCTCCTCGCTGCCCATGCGGAACTCCAGCGAGAACTCCGCGGACGGCGGACACGTCTTCCACTCGAGCTCGGGCGGCTCGTGGGTCCCCTCCCGGTCAGCGATCACCCCACGCACCCTCTCGGTCGTCACGCCCTCGATCCCGTCGAGCGCGTAGACAACGTACGCGACCTCGGTCAGCTCTCGATCCGGAGTCAGCCAATCCCAGAACAGCGCATCGATCTCCGCCGTCGAACGGCCTTCGGAGCGCCACCCCCGGGCGAGCCCGAGCAGGTCGTCCCCATCCCAACCGGACAGCCCGCGCAAGAACGCGAACGCCGCGGATGGCTCGAGCCCCTCGACCTCGGGCAGCGCGCGCAGGGCGATCTCGGAGCTGACCTCCGCGAGCCCCTTCAGCCGCTCGAGCCTCTCGTCGGCGGTCTTCGCGAACGCGCAGAGGTAGCCGAACACCTCGCCCCAGCGCGCCGCGTCCCCGAGCTGCTCCGCGAGCTCCTTGTAGGCCTTCGGTCCGAGCCGATTCAGCCCGTCCGCCGCGAGGTACTCCCCGATGCTGCGGTGCATCCAGCGCCACGGTTGCGCCTCGCCCTCGTGCGCGCCGATCAAGCCGGAGTTCTGCCCCACGTCATCGAGGAAGCGATCGATCGCCTTGTCCCAGGGCTCCAGCGTCCGGAAGAGGTGCAGGTCCGGGTACCGGTCCGCCAGTCCCTCGATGGCCTGTAGGAGCTCGGGCCGCCCCCAGCTTTCACCGCCTTCCTTCATCAGCTCGAGCGCCAGGTAGGGCAGGACCTTGCGACACGCGTAGTCGCTCTCGACCGACTTGGGCTCCTGCCCGTGGCCGCGCTTCAGGAGGACTTCGATCGCGCGCTCGTACAGGCCGTGGCGCGTCGTGGGGAGCTGCGCGCCGGTTCCGAGCGCAGACTGGGAGTACGCGACGAGCGACAGGAGCATCGGGTTGGTGCAGAGGCTGCGCAGCGTCGGGCGATCGACGAGCGCGCGCCAGGCCGGCTCGCTGTCGTCCCCGAGCCAGTTCTCGATCAGCTCCTTCTGCCGTCGTGTGTCGAGGGGCTGGATGCGCGCTTCGAGGAAGCCGGGAATCGCGGTGAACCCCGCCGTGCGGCTAGCGACGACGATCACGCAGTGCTCCAGCTTCTCGGACCAAGCCAGGAGGTTCTCTCGCACCCGCGCCCGCCTCTCCTGGGGCAGCTCGTCGAGACCGTCGAGGAAGAGCCAGACGGCGCCGGGCTCGTTCGCGAGAGCGTGCAGCGCGTCCGAGACACCCTCGGCTTGCCGCTCGCCGATCCTCTGGCGCACCTCACGCTCGGCGAGGCTGAAGGGGTGCGGTGCGTTCTCGGCGGCGAGGTCCGCGAGCAGGCCGAAGACGGGCACCGGAAGCTCGCCCGGCCAGTTCTCGGCCAAAGTCGAAGAGCGATCCGCGAGGGCGTGGCACAGGTACCGGCACGCGGTCGACTTGCCCGCACCGGGATCGCCCTGCACGACCCAGCGGCGCGTGACGCGAGCGTGGTCGTTTGCGGTGAGCCGTAGGAGCCCGTGCAGCGTCCGCTGCGCATGCAGGAGCTCGTGCCGTTCGTCTGCGAGCTTGCCGCTGCCCAGCGCGAGCTCGACGTGGACATCGGGGAGGTCCTTGCCGTCGCCGGAGAAGAGCGAGGGGAGGTGGCGGTGGTGGCCGGCGACGTAGTCGAGGTAGACGGTGAGAGGGTCGACTTCGTCCTCGGCCGCTCCCTGCGCACGGTCGACCTCTTCGACCAGCCGCAGCAGGTCGTCGACATCCCCGAAGACCCGGTCCCCCCGGCCCGGGTCGACGACCTCACGTGCCTCGGCGTCGCGCCACACGTGCAGTGAGCGCCGCAGTCCGAACCAGTAGCCGGCGATCACCCCGTTCGCCGCATTGTCCCGCCCATCGCGACGGTCACTGCCATCTGCATACGGGGCGATGATCCAGACGACACGGCGGACCCCGTCGAGCTGTTCGGAGAGATTGGTGAGGTTCCATCCGTCTCCCGGCAGGGTTCTCCACCCCTTGTCCTCCCGCAACATTCGCGCATAGGCCTTGCCAACTCCGGCGGCAGGGCAGAGCAGCAACGTGTCCTCGCCTTTCTCGGGCCGGCCGCCGACGCGAAAGCCCTCGGCCGCGTGCATCAAGTCCCCGATGGCCTCGTCATCGCCGCCCTCGAGGACGATGAAGTTGTCGAGCGGCGGCTGGCGCACCCATTCCGGCAGCTCGACTCCACCCCACCCGAGCACAACCTCGTGCTCGCGCGCGAGCGCGAACCCGATCTCGAAGCCGACGTTGGCGTTGGGCAGATCCACCAGGCCGATGACACGGTCCGAGCCGTGCATGTCCTGCTCGATACCCTCCCACAGGTCGCCGGAGCGGCGACGCATTCCACCAGGGACGACACTCCATCCTGCGGGTGGTCTCCGCGACAGGATCTTCAGGGTGTTCTTGAGTCCAGTCGTTTGCGTGTCCCAAACGACGAACGCCTTCTTCTGCGAGCGCTCTTCCGTCATTGCGTTCCCGCTCTCTCCCGGGCGGGGCTTACAGCATAGCGGAGGCCTACGGCTTCACCCGCACGAACGCGAGTTCCCCGCTCTCCACGTCCGTCCAGGCCGCGAGCACCTTGCCCCCGTCTCGCGCGAGCCGCAGAAACCCGCTCGCCCGTTCCGGATCCGCCGCCGCGATGGTCACCACCGCCCCGAGCTCCGCGCCGTC